>MHXU01000095.1 GCA_001824555.1 Planctomycetes bacterium GWC2_45_44 | reverse complement strand
TGCCCGTTTTGTAGCATATTATTTGCAAAAGCGCAAATTATCTATTTTAACATTTTGAGGTTTTTATAAGATTTTCTGTGAATGGTTACATGAAAACGTTAAAAAGAAAAACTCGTTCCGACAAATTTCCGCTTACACTTCATAGGACAGGACAATACTGCAAGAAAGTCAAAGGCAAAATGTATTATTTTGGCTCCGACAGGAAAGAGGCACTTCAAAAATATCTGGATCAGTCAACTTATCTGCATGGGCATCAAGAGGATTTACCGAAACCAACAAAGGATCACATGACACTCAAACAACTTTGTGATATGTATTTGAAGTATCAGTATTCAAAACTCCAGGCAAACGATCTTACTGCAAGCCACCATAACGAACAAATTGGCAGCCTTAACAAGTTAATGGCTTCTCTGGGTCAGAATATAGAAATCAATAACATCTCAACCCTAGATTTACAGAACTACAAAAGAAAGATACAGAAAAGCCATGTGTCCGTTTGCAGGTTAAACCTGCATATAAGCATTATGAAGGCGGTATTCCACTGGGCAAGAAAGAACGATGTTCTTGTGAACATCCCAAATATTGATGCGGTCTCAAGAGGCAAGATTATTCATCAGGACAAATTTACTTTCGATACTGAGCAGATTAACAAATTGCTATCTGTTGCTGATGTAAAAATGAGAGCCATGATATGGCTTGGATTAAATTGTGGTTTCGGATGTACCGATTGCGCAGGACTTATGTGGGCAGATGTGGATATGGTAAATAGTAGAGTTAAATTGCCACGAAAAAAGACAGGCATTCTCAGAGATCTACCATTATGGCCAGAGACTATTGCCGCACTTAAAAAAACTCCAAGAAAAGGTCATCTGGTTTTCTATACTTCCAGAGGTAACCCGTATATACAAACACTATTGAAGGCTGATGGTGATGGCAGCGTGAAATACACAACCCTAAATACAATAACCACAAAATTTTCAAGGCTGATTAAAAAGTCAGGTTTTGATGTTCCCAAAGGAACTGGTTTTTATAGCCTCCGGAGAACAGCAGCAACTATTGCAGCTCGCTCCGGCGATCCATTTGCAGTCCAAAGGCTTCTTGGTCATGCAGATCTTCAAATGGCGACCAGATATGTGCAGGATGTTTCTGCGCAGACTGACCGTGTGATTGAAAACAGTAGGAAATACGTGTGCACAAAGCAAAGCTGATGTGAACAAGCTATAGGCTGGTATGTGCCAGACTTCTGCTCTCAAAGGTGAGCTAAAATCGCAAGTAGTTGTTTTTTAAGAAGTTATGATTATTTGCCGTGCAGGATATTTCGGCTTTAGGCATGCTACTTGCGTCTTTTCTACCATAAATTTCTTATGATTGCTGAATGTTTTGAACAACTTGTTTAATTTTCCGTTTGCATAAACACTGATCTCATTATATAATCTTACCGGTAAGATTGTGCTTTTTTTTTAAAAGGTGTATATATGATAGCAAATTTGGCCACAACAAAAATGTCTTCTAAAGGGCAGGTCGTGATTCCTGAGATTATTCGGAAAACACTTGGTTTAGTTAACGGGTGCCAATTTCTTGTATTATGGGAAAACGACGCAGTTATTCTGAAGTCAATTTCTTCCCCTTCGAAGAAAGAATTTAGCAGTTTGATTTCTAATGCCCGGAAAGCGGCCAAAAAAGCTGGTTTAGAACACAAAGATATCTCCGGTGCTATTGCAAAAGTTCGGGGCAAGAAGTGAAAGCAACTAAAGTTGTGATTGATACAAATGTGCTTGTATCCGGCATCTTTTTTAGTGGACCGCCGTACCGAATTCTCAGGGCATGGCAGGAGGGGCAACTTCAGATTGCCGTATCCGAGGAAATAATCGATGAGTACAGACGAGTCATTGATATCCTTTCAGCGAAATTTGATCGCATCGATCTTGATTCTATCATGGAACTGCTTCTTATCGAGGCAGAGCTTGTTCCCTCATATTCCTTTGAAAAGCCTGTCTGTGAGGACTCGGACGATGATAAATTCATAGCCTGTGCGATTGCATCAAAAAGTAAATATATCATAAGCGGCGACAAGCATTTGCTTAAAATAGGCACATTTCTTGACACAACCATCGTAACTCCGAGACATTTTATTGATAATCTTCTCTAAGCTCTATGCGGCGATATATTGCAAGTGAATGCTACAATGCTTCGTAGCAAAATCAGATACCACACTTATCTCCGCTACGCCATCTATGCATTAACCGGAGGAACTGAATAATTGTGTTTGTAGGTTTTGCAAAAAACATGGGTCTTTCATTGCTGCTTTACCAACCGAAACGGCATTTGCTCCGGCAGACAGAATCCGTCTTGCACCTTTAACATCAGTTACGCCTCCTCCGCCGATAAGAAATTCACATTTGTCGGCAAGCTCACTGAGTATTTTAAGGCCGTCAGAGTCGGGCTGTGAGCCAGTGACGACATGAATCATCGCAACCCCCAGGTCGGCAAGCAATTCTACTGTCCGAGTGGCATCAGGACTGTGGAGGATTTCCAGTTTGAAGATACAAGGGATATTGACGTTATCCAAAATCTGACGTGCCAGAGTTTTCAGTGTTGGATGGTTGTGTTTTTTGCAAAGCTCAACGCCAAGCCCCTTGCTTGTGAACATCTCCATCTCGGAATATGCACAATAGGAAACGTAATCGGCACCGGCATTTTGGGCGGCTATAAACGATTCGATAGTTTTGTTGGTATCAGTGCTAAGCGAGCTTACACAAATCTTTGCACCGCTTAGGGCTGCTGCCAGCACGTGCTCTGCAATATATCGCTTGTAATCTTCCATATCTGACTTAAACACAAACTCTACCGGATAGGGGACATTGTCCGCGTCGTCGATTATGTACGAACCTAAAATTACCATCGCTGCGCCCTTGCCGTGCTTAGCGCAGTAATATCCATTACCATAGCCAGCAAGCTCGGCAAGTACAACGCCGTTCTGTAAATCATCAAATCTGCTCACAATAAATTAAACCTTTCTACAAATAAATGGCAGCTAAATCAAGCGACTGGAAACCACTGTAATGTTTCTTTGCCAACCAATTCATGTCCACATCTGTTAGGGTGATTAGTCAATGACAAGAGGTTGCTTATTACTACAACGCTACTATGACTATTGATATTAAACCATATGTCATTGTTTAATACGTATTTACGGCTTTTATGTTATTTTTCTTACTTGGTCATAGAAAAATGCTTAAAATTTCATACAAATACTTATAAAATAAAAACTTATATTAATCTGGGTTATTAAAATATAGCGTTGTAGTGTTATATCAGCAAAAAATTATCAAAAGTGGAAAGGTCATATTTTTGCTATTTAGTCCATCCATTCCTATCCCAAACACCCAAATTCAGAAATTCCGGTTCGGGATAAGCCAATTTCCTTGCTCGGGACAATAATTCGGGGGCAAGACATTCCCCATTCGCCAAGGCGACCGCTTTATTGAGAAATTCAATTTTATCTATACCAACTAAAGCTGAGGAAATATCCTTGAATGAGAGCACAAATTTCATTGCTAAATCCGAGAGTGATAGACCGTTATTATCGAGCAATTCAAAATATTTTCTGCGGTGCTCGGAAACTGAGCGAAGTTTTTCATGACTAAGATCAACACCTTTATCCGTCAGAATGCCTCGCATTAGAACGGATCTAATCATAATGCCAATCCCACGTTGTTGGGCAATCGGAAGCAGATCTTCGCAGCTTTGATCCATGAGGTTAAGTGCAAGCTGTATGACATTCCATCTTCCATCCTCGATAGCGAGTTTTACATCACTGAAACCGTATGTTGAAACCCCGATAAAGCGGACTAAACCTTTGCGTCTGCAATCTTCGAATGCATGGGCAACTTCGTCACACTTTAGTATCTCAGTATCGACACTGTGGGCAAGATATACATCGATATAATCAGTCTGAAGCGCTTTCAAGCTTGCGTACAGAGATGTTTCGATATAGCTTTGCAACACATGGCCGGTTAGTATTTGTTTGTCATTATTGCGTAGATACGGGCATTTGGTAGCAATAACAATATTGTCACGAATGCCTTTGAATGCTTTACCCATGCGCTCTTCCGAACAACCATACATGCGTGCTGTGTCAAAGAAATTTATACCTCTATCGACAGCAGCATGTAAAAGGGTCATGGCATCTGACTCAGAAAGTAAACAATCTTTGTTCGCACCATAAGATAAACCTATCTCTGCACCACCAAATGCGATTTCTGAAACTTTCAGGCCTGTTGCTCCAAGATTACGCATGTTCATACCTGTGTCCATACAGTATTAATTTTATAAGTTTAGGTCTTTCGCAATCACTTCATTCTTATTTTAACAAAGCCAATGCCCTGGGCATCTGGCTGGATACACCAAAATGTAATTAAGATAATGTTGTGTTGAAGCATAGTCACTGAAGGCTCTCCAAAAGCAAAATTTGTCCACTGTCGATGGTCAGTATCAGTATTATTTCGGCCTGGGATAGCGGCAGTCCAGATAATTTCATTTGCGTCAATCAAAAACTCTTTTCTGTTTGACTTTAACAATGCAAGCCAGATTCCTATCGGCGGATTTTTTCGCTGATTATACACAACGAGTGCATAATCATCAATGACCGGAGTCAGTGCCAGCGATTGCCCCTTAAGTCCGCTTGCTTGAGTCGGCTGCCAACTACTACCACCGTCAAATGATAATGAGTAGGCATTTGGGTAATCAGCACCGCTGGTTCGGTTGAAATGCCACGACATACCCAAAAGTGTACTGTTACCTAACTCGGTAATCCATGATTCGGCACCTCCTGAATCAGGCTCATCGAAAGTCAACATCTGCTTGTGTTCCCATGTATTCCCTTCATCCCTGCTGCGTAACATAATCACCTGATTAATTTTTACGGCGATGTCAGGGTTGAATGTTTTGTAAGGACTATAACAGCAATACCAACTCCCATCTCTGGCAACACACATTGCACCCGGCGCTTCGGCTGCGCCTGGCACAGGCATTGGTATAACTGTAAATTTGCTCCATGTAGCTCCGTTATCACAGGACTTGGCCCAGATAAGTTCATTTGCTTTTAATCCGCTTGTTGCCTCACACCAGAATGATTCGCCGACCTTATCAATTACGGTACGTTGACCGAAAAATAGATATTCGCCATTAGTTCCTTTACTTATCGAGCCGAAAATTGAAAATTTATCTTGCAGGTCGGGCCATATAAGATTCGGTTTTGTCCAGGTTTTGCCATGATCAAAAGATCGACAGAGCACAGGTTTAAAATCATTGCCACCCAGTTTTTTTTGTATCATGAACGTACAAAGTATCTCTTCTCTGGAGCTTACTGCACATCGTGAACCCACAGCAACTTTATCTGTACAATCAATCGCCGTCTTGTAAACATAACCGGTTTCGATAATTTCAAATTTCATCGACTATTTCCTTTCAATATTGGTAGTTTTTAGCAGCATTTATCATAGCTTTAACTTTTTCTTTTGAGGTTTCTGTCGGCAGCATATCTCCTGCCGCAAGAATATAACCGCCATTTGGTGCACCTTCATCAAGGCAACGGTGGCAATCTATTACGACCTCATCTAAAGAACCATGAGCAAGTAATGCGGTATTCACACCGCCCATAAGCGCAACACGATTTCCCACTCGTTTCTTGGCATCTGCTACACTAACACCTCCCAATGAATCCAGCGGTTCTATACAGTCCACGCCAGTGTCGGCCATCAGTTCAAATAGCTGTGTGCTGTTTCCGCACACATGTAAATATATCAATACGTTGTATTTTTTGAGGGTGGCAGTAAAACGCCGAAAGGCAGGCACGCAAAATTCTTCGAAAAGATTAGGTCCGATGAGACCGCCGAATGTCTCACCAATATATAAGGCATCAATTCCCATTTTCGCAAATGCAATGGACACTTCGATAGAAATCTGCAGCCCCCGCTCAATAATAGCTTTGACAAATTCCGGCTTTTCAATTATATCCATCAATGCCTGCTGTTTGCCGCGTAAAATGGTGACGTACTCAAAAGATAACGCTGGTACTCCACCTATCATAAAAAGGTTTGCACCATTCTCATCTATGATTTGTTTTACAGATTGAAATTTTTCTGTTTTAAGAAGTTCGTCAGCCGAAACGACTTTTAATTGTTCGATATCTGCAAAGGTTTCCACCAAAGGTTTTTCTTCCAATGGCTCAACCCAACCCCCACCCATAAAATCGATTCTGCCAATTCGCTGACCAGTTTTTGCGTCTATTTGCCAGACATCATTTCCATCATCTTCGATAGCTGTTATGGGATCGGATGGAACCCAAAGCCGTATCCCATCCACCCCATACATCTTAACACATTTAAGGTCGAGTTCATTTATCAGCAAAGGATTTCGGAGACATTCAATAATTGTTTCCCTGTAATCTAACCCTAATGCCTTGATGGCATGAGGGTGACAAATTTGAGGAATTACGGGAACCATATCTGGTATTCCACCTGTCATTGCTATACAAACTCGTTCTTTACTGTTCACGGCTAAGTTGACTCCAATGAATAAATAAAATTTGATTTGTAGTCAGTAAGTTAGATTTGACCTTGTTCATGCAACTTTTTTGCAGCTTCATCGACTATTTTGTCGATTTCCAAAATTTGGTCGCGATTTAATGGCGACATAAACTCGTTCTTCAGTAGCTCCTGAGTTTTTTTATGTGCCATTCTCTCCCAACGATTGACCTCGTCTAATTCGTTTCTGATGCCCCACGGCTGCACTTTGAAGAATGGTGATAAATTGAGGAATTCACGAAACTGGTTGAGAGTGTCTTCGGTTTGTAAATAGTTACCACCTATGCCTATCTCTTTTATAATATCCACATTGATTGACTTGTCGGTAACTTCAAACCCTGTAATAGCTCTTCGAACATATCGAACAATTTCGTTATCCATTACCAGTTGAATTGGTGAAAATGTCGCACCGTTTTCAAGTTGTCCCAATGTCCCGAAACCCACAGCACCACAGAGAATTGGCATTATCATAGATACAGCTTTTTCAACGCCGCAGCGAATATCAGGAACGCAGGTGTCTGTTTTTCCGCCATGGACACCGCTGGGACAACCATAATACTCACTAATCATCTGAATTCGTGCTCCAATCAGGGGAGCTCGCTCTGCACCGGCATATTTAAAAATTCCAGTACCCATGTCAGAAAAAGAAGGTGTAACATCAATAGTCATGCAGGCATCTTTATCAATAGTATAGCCAAGCACGAGTCCTCCGAGTGTTTCCGCTATTCCCAGGGTCAGAGCGCCGGCAGGGTTCATGGGAGCGGTCGCACCGGCATTAGGCATCGTATCAAGTGATTGCGGCATGCCGCGTTTAATATACTCAATCATTATTTCACACATATTCCTATCGATGGCAAGCGGAGTTCTTGCTTCGGCATAGCCAACCAGAATAGGATTTTTTTTTAGTTCTTCACGGCCGCCACGGGCAACTTCAGCAATTCTGCATATATATTCAATATCAAAAGTATTAAATGCTTCTATACCGCCAAGTTTATCAGTATGTTTTACTAGTTCTGCAGCCATAGTAATCGGTCGCAGAGCTACAGGAATATCCTGAGCCGCTATCGGAATCCCGGAATAAGTAATTTGGTCGAGTTGCGCTACCAATTTAAGTGAATCTCGCGTATCCTGCAAAGTTCCAGATCGACGAATGCCATGTAAATCAAATATGTGCACACAAAATCCTCCAGCACTAGCCGTGAAGTCCTCATGAACGCAAAAATTCTCGCGTCGAAATCTCACGTGTGAATATCTCACAGCCATTTTACCGGGTTCATTGCGGCTCTTAAAATCAGACTTCATCTTATCAACGAACTTTTGTACCACATCAGAAGGAAACTTGACAATTTTCTTACAATGATCAATTTTACATCCAGCCGCCTGCAAATAGTCCAAAGCCTCATCATGATCAATCTTCATGCCAATTTCCGCCAGAATGCGTAATGCGTTCCGATGAATAGTCTCCATTTCCTCGCGGTTGAGAAATCTAATTGGCTCTCTAAGTGTTTTCATTAAATGTTCTTTCTTCAAAATTCCAAAAGTTCCGGGTTCTTAATAAATGATTTATTAGCTTCTAACAGTTCTCTTACCATTTGGCGGCACTCATGCGGTGAAAGCTGGCAGCACATAGGGTCAGTCATTATCAAAGCGACTAATTCCTTAAAAGTGCCGTGCAGAATGATATCAATACTATTCTCCTGCCTTAAAACGTGCGGTAAGACGATCGGCTTGAGTATATCGGGCATTTTTGAACAAAGTGGATGAACGCCGGCTTTGTCAAACATGCATCGTGTTTCAACCACTGCTCCTTCTGGAAAACCTGGCAATTGTCCTATGTTCATATAATTTGAACACCACAGGAAAGTACGTTTTCCAGAAAGTGATTCTATTACTTGTACAACCGGGTCATCGCCATGCCCTAAGGCACCAAGCGATTTGTCATCCTGACTTTTAATGTAATCCTCTATCAGAGCCTGACATTTATCGAGCCTGGTTTGCCGTTGGGCAATATTGGTTCGCTCAACACCATACGGGAGATTGCCGCTTTTGCTAACTTGAAATTGCGGGTAATTTTCAACAGCGTGCCGATCGGATATTGCGGGAAGGTATCCAAGGTTGTACCATAACATAAATATAATGTTATTCATCACGCCTTGAGCCATAGGGTCATCAGTTTTAATTTGCTTAGACAATAAATTGTCATTCCGAAAACATCCGATTTCTTTAAGTTTGTTTAAGACATCGATCCCATTGGCGAACAAATCCAGGAAATATGAACAATGGTCGATCCCTGCCACCCTAAAAGAAAGTTCGATATTCTCTTTCCTAATGCCAACGGCGGATGCCATTGCTCTGGCCTGCTCTTCTACCCCCGGACACATACCTATGGTCTTAATGCCGTAATCTCGTTGAGGCAGCCTTGTAAGTACGGTGAGCGGATTGGTTACATTAATTAGCCATGCATCAGGACAATATCTTTTCATTCTGGCGGCCAGGTCGTTGAAAACTGGAATATTTCTTGTTGCTCTCGACCATCCACCAGGGCCGACTGTATCGCCAACGGTATGCCAAATACCGTATTTTTCGGGTATTTCAATATCAAACCTCATTGCTTCCAATCCACCTGTTGAGATACAGACAATTACAAAATCTGAACCGTCAAGAGCCGCATCGAGATTTTGCATATCTTCAATTCTAATTGGGGAGCTATGGCACTTATTATAAATGCGTGCTGCAGTGCTAAGTGTCTTAAGCCTTTCAGGATTTATATCCATCATTGCCAGTGTTAAGTCGCTCAGATTCTCAGAATGGACAAACTGGCGAACGAATCCAAGCGACCATGTGTAGCTTCCAGCTCCAATAATTGCAACTTTCATAAAGTTCTTTCGAGAATTTAAAAATCAGCTAATAGTTTACAATTCGTATTTGACCCAGATTTCCAAAACTGACCATGCAATAGTCATCTTTCCATTTTGACGGGACATGTTTCCCTTTCGTCCAATCAATTAACAGTTTCGCCACTTCAGGAGACTCCTCATATTGGGTACCATGCCACGGCTTAAAGCAATTTGGGCCGGTATCGGTAAGTTCGCCTTCCGCATGATGGTGAGGACCTAACAGATTTCTCAAGGTGCTATAAAGGATAATCGAAAATTGTTTACTGTTATCGACACTAATGTCTTTGAGTTCTACTCGAAATGGATGGGAGATAAAATATCCTGAAGTCTTAGCGTTAACTATCACTTCTCCGCAAGCAACGTCCAATTTGTCGATTTCAATAAATGTTTTGCATCCATCAAGGTCGACATTTGGTATCTTTGCTGAAAGCTTTAGTCTTCCGGCATAAAATGGCAATCCCTGGACAGTGGTGTCACCAAATTTCAGATCAATAGGATTGGTTAGATAAAATGAATCGCCTGCAAAGCATTGAACATCAATCGGTGGCAATCCATAGGCATGCCATCGCGCCGATGCAGGTTTTGCATTTGTCGGGGTGCCCTGGACGGCAAAATCGCCCACGAGATAAATCGCTTCGATTTCGGTCCCATAACGAGATGCTTGATCTTTTATGATTTTTAAATCGCCATATTGAAAGTTATTGCATAATAGTTCGATTGTATTTCTGCCCTCATGTAATAAACCTGTAATGTCGATAGGCATCCATCGAAAATCAATATGGAAGGGCAGGCCGTTATATTTGACAGGGTATTGATTGACTCGAATTTCATATTTGTCTGGATATTCGATTACAAGATGAACTTTGCGATTTTTGTCCAATGATTGAATATGTACGGGATAACGCAGTGCAAGGACTCCATTATATTGAATAATATTAAGTCGTTCTTGAATCGCAATGACTGGCATAGGCATAGATGCCCAATCATTTGTTCCTTCTCGCCAAGAGGCATAATCGAGCGTGATCGCATTATCATCAAGTCGCTCAACTTTTATTTCTTCGGGAGCAAAACTCGACTTGCGTTTTGGATTGTTGACTATAGGTGAAATCTGTTTGTTATCTGCAGATTTTGGCGAGAGCAAAAGGAGATGAGATTGTGTTTGGGCAAATGGCAATTCTACCATGAGTCCGTTGCTATCGACAATTGCTTTTAATTCTGTTTGTTCACCTGTTATTGTATCAAGTTGGTGAACAGAGTTAAACTGACCATGAAGTTTTATACTTGCATTAAATGCTCTCGTACGATGCAGATTGACCAGATAAATCAAACGGTCGTTTCCAAGATTGCGTATATGAACATATAGCATTCGTGCATCTTCACTATTGGCATCTACTAATTCTACGGCAGGAGGAATCACTGTTTTGATGCGGATAGGCACATCATCGATAGTAACAGACGGAATAGCCTCAAGCCATTTGGCTAATCGTGAAGAAGGTATGCCGTCTAATAATTGTGGTGCCTGGCCACAACGAATAATTTGTCCACCTTTCCGATGAAACTCTTCCAAAAGATCAAGCGTAGTAGTCGCTATCGTAAGCATGCCTGGTAAAATCACAAGTGCGTAACGCATCTGTCCCATGCAGATTACAGGCTGGCCATCCACAAATTCGACTTTGCCAATGTCCGCAAGAATCGCTTCGGCGCCAAAATCAAAGGTACGCTGGGAGCTGAGCATCACATTAATAAGTGACAAAAACTCCTTTTCAATACTGGTGATTGTTTGTTTAATCCCCTTTGCAGTTGGTTCCTCGTCATACTCTGCCAAAGTGAAATCTTCTTGAGTAGGGGTATATATCGCTTTTGATTGCCACAAAGCAAAGGTTGATTCCTGAGGATGTATTATAAGCATTTCGGCATGGAACTGACCCTGGCTTAATGCAAAGCATGTACGACTAAGAGGTTCATCGATTGCTTTGTTTACCGGCCACCATGGTTGTTGATAGAAAATATTGGGAGGACAATCGCGTTTGCGGCAGCCTGCCATCGTGTAGAGCGACAAATGATAATTGAGCATGTTGACGCCAAGAGCCATTTGCTGTGAAGCAATCCAAAGGCGGTCTTCAAATGTTAGTGACTGACCGGCGCAACCATACATTTCGCTAATTAATCTTTTTTGGCCATACTGATTTGCAACACTCTGACACTGTTTTGCAGAAACACGTTCTTCAATTTGCCGACAAAGATGGTCTATCCCGGGTATGCCCATGTGACGATAGTTGGGCATGATGTTTACACCCCAGCACTGCTGGTCATACAAGCCACCCTCAAGTATATAATGTCCAGTCAAATGAATATTATGTGAACGGCACCATTCACCTATTTGTGCGGAATAGTTTTTTTCAAAAAGCTTGTTAATGATTCTAAAATAATGAATTCGGAATTGTTGGGCGTCTACAGAATTCACAAATAATAGATGCAATTTATTAATTGGGTTATAACTGTACTCTTGTTCAAAAGCTTCCAGTAATTCATCCGTGTACGGAACGGACCCAATTGGCAGCCTTCGTCGAAAAATAGTGCAGGGCTCGTCTGTGAATTCGGCCACAATAAGTTGGCCGTAATCATCTCTGTATCTTTGATAATACGATTCATAGGCTTCTTCAATAAATTTTTGCATCGCCGGTCGACTCATATGGTCAGGAAAACAGGTACCATTGAAAAAGGCATGTCCCAAGGGGGCTGTCCATTTATAAATCTGCAAATCGTTGACAGGCGAGCCTATTGGGCTGACATTTTCAGGTATAGCTGAGTGTACTGACCTGGCAATAAGGGTTTTCATATGAAATGATTCATTGGCAAGCGGGACAGTTCCACCACTGAATCCGCTGGGCCACTTGTCTTCATCGTAAAGCCATACATTAAGCTGATATTTACGACACTGTTCGATTGCCGCATCGACCGCATCGAACCATTCATTACCAAGATAAGGCGTTATCAACCCTATTCGACTATGAATCATTATACCTCCCCAACCTGCTTCTGCTATTTTGTCAATTTGCCGGCGGACTTCGGCAGGTTCCATGCGTTCATTCCAACTCCAGAATGGAACTGGTCTAAACGAAACCGGTGGATTCGCAAAATCTTTTAACCAAAGAGGTGGCATTATGATTGCCTAACACTTACCTGGGGAATGTTTATCGTGTCCTGTTTTTCAGTACAGGCACTAATCAATATTCGTAAGTTTCCATTAAGGCCGCTGGGTTGTGCTTTTCCTTCGGTTCGATTAATGGAAGTATTGCTTACCCGCACTTCAATCACATTTATACCCTTTTTGACAAATTCGGAGATTTCCAGACGGAATGGCGACCAACAGCAAACACCGGCGGACAAACCATTCACAAACAACTCAAAAGCATCAACCTGATTCGGGTCGGCTTCCAGAAATATGCGGTTTGAGGTGTTCTTTATGTGTAATTTGTTCTGATATGAAATAGTTCCAGAGTATTGCGGAAAACCTAACTTAGTCCAGTCTGTGGGTTCGGTGATAGATTTAATTTTATTCAATGGTCCAATTCGTGATAAAGTCGGATCATCGTCCAACAATTTTTTGTACCAGTCGGGTCTCAGATCAGCTGTGAGGCCGCCATCTTTGTCATTGAGACGAAGCACCCTGAACCAGCCTTTTAATTGCAGCGGTTCTAACATTGCGGGCTCATAACGCTGGATGGGACCCACAACAACCTCTACACGATTGACTCCGGATACAATAAATTCATTGAGGTTTGCATGCATCTCATACGAACTGTGTTCGTGAGCTCTTTCAAGGGGAGAGATTTTTTTACCATTTATAGAAAGCTCATAAGGGCCGCCAAATGTTGATTTTTCCCACCAAAGCTCAGCATCTTTAAATATATCATCAATAATAATTTCGCACCACATTTTGACAGTTTGGCCGGCAAGATTCCACGGTAAGACCCCGCTGCGAGCAGGCAATTGAACTGCATGAATGCTGTCTGACAATTCGAGATTCCAGTGTGAAAGTAATAATGTGTTAACTTCTTGAGGAGCAAAATGCCACAGGTCTTCCCATTTTGCCACATCGTCGTCCGCGGGTCGCATCAACGTGTCTACTGAGTTGGCGGAGGGGGTTCGGTCAGTAATAATAATCAGTTGAAACGGCTCAAGATTTAAAATATTCTCACTGTTTTTATTCTTTTTTACATTTGGAAATGGCAAAGTGCTGGAAACTGCGAAAGTGATATCTTCACCACCCCTGATAGTTATTGCTATTGGATGATCTTCTGGATTCCAGAGCATTCTTTGGTTTTTATCGTTGACAGTACGTGTTTGAACATAAAGTCTGCGGTCTGAGGGGAAACTAACCCATGAGCGATAAAGTTGAACTAATTGAAGAATCACATGTTGTTTGTCCATAGATAAGAAATCAACATTACGTTGCGAATTTATTGAGCCAATTTTCTTCGTAAGCGAGAAGATGGTTATTTTAGCATCCCGTAACTGTTCTATTGTTTTTATGGTTGCATCATCCAAAATAGAAACATCTGGCAGTATAAGCGTCTCATAGACAGCATCTCCAATTTGAAAGTAGTTATTTCCTTTGCTGCCCACAATATTCGTTTCAACTAAATCGTGATCCGCTACAAAGTCAAACTCCAGCGCGGCAGATGTCAGTCCACCCGTTAGCTCAGCAAGATTCACTGCTAAGGCTGTTGCGCGATTATTATCGACTGGTACCAATGCTTCAAAGGCTGCGGTTGGATAAAGTACCGCAATCGGGCGGACTGGTTTCCCCTGAGAATTCCATTGACTCAATTCTGAAATATATTCTGAAAGTTTATGAAAATGGTTCCAATAGGGGCTTTGAAAAAATATGGAAGGAGGGGCTTCGCGTTTTCGATGCCCATCCAAACTCATATACTGACCGTGCAGGATGAAGGTATCATAACTGCAAACAGCCAGCCAATTTATTAATTTGAACATTTCGTTTATGGTCAGATTTTCTCCGCAACATCCCATAGTTTCGGTTACCAAATGCGGCTTGGCTTTTTGATGTGCTATTGAGCTTATAAGTTTGGGGCCTACAAGCTTGGCCTGCTCGCTTGAACCAAATGGCTTGAGAACCAAATCATAGCCAAGCCATTGCATATGGGTAATCAATCGGGTAAGCCCCGGACTCCCGAGTGTTTGAAGAATGGGGTCCTCTTCCGGAGAAATATGACCCGTTAACGGTAATCCATTTTGCTGACACCATTGGGCCAAAGGTTTCATGAATCGCTCTTCCCATAGTTGGCCAAGAAGTCGTCTGTATCGATACCTCGCCTCATAGCTGTAATCACTTATCTGAATGGCTAAGTGCGGCAAAATTTGAAATATATCCTCATTATAAGCCCTGTAATAATCATCCGGTAATGTATCTGTCCACGGATAGGGCGAACACAATCTTGGTTCATCTGTAAATGCAGCAGCAAAGTTTTTGAAGCGAGAAGCTCCAAGTCGCTTCAATGTAGTGTTGTAACTTAGTTCAATAAATCGTTCAGTTGTCTCTGGGTTCAGGAGATCCACGTATTTGCCATGCCTTGTGTCCCCGGCTTCAGTTTTAAAGACAGCGAGAATACGGTATTGCTGATCATTGTTAACAGGCCAGTGTAACACCCAATTTTCATGCTCGATAAATGCACGCCAATGCGGGTGGTTGTTATCGTTTATGAACATTGGACCGTAACCTACTGTTCTCTCTCCCTGGACAAACCAGCGATCGCCCACCAAACCTGCATAATGCGTAATATCTTTAAATACGTCAGTCAAGTCATTGTCGGAATTTATTGCAGCGGCATAAACTTTCAGCAAACAGCCAGTTACAGAAAATGGTATTCGAATGACCCCTTGAACAGGCATCGCGACCTTATCAACAAATAGTAAGCTTTTGCCGGCCAGTTCCGGGGATTGTTGGATAAGACGTCCTCCTGCCGATCCGCTTGGATATGGAGCGTCATCATAGTACCAGACTTTCAAATTTCGATGGCTACAGGCTCCAATTATGTATTCAAGCACTTCAAACCATGTCTCTGATTGCCAGGGGATAGATAACCCGTCCCGAGGATGCACAACAACACCTGAAAATTTTTGTTTAACAAACTGGTCTAACTGATAATCTATTTCCGCCAGATTGAGACCATCATTAAAAAACCAAAAGCCTACAGGCCCGTGAGAGTCGGTTTTTCGCGATGAAGATATTGATTGTGAAAGCACGTTATAACTCCTGTTTCGAATAGCAGTGGCGTTCAGGAAAAGTTTTTTGCCACAAATGGTATAGCAATTTCGGTTCTGCAAGGCATAGGTTTTGTGCAGAGTTCAATGAGATGGCGAACTGCAACTTTAGCCATCATGTCATAATCTTCTATAAGTACTGGATAATCTTCAATATCATATCTTTTTTCCATCTCAGGTACGCAGCCAATGACTATATCGCGAGGACCAATTTTAATTCCATTAGCTCGCATCTCCTGCATAAAGGAACATGCGGTTCTGGCATCAGGTATTACATAGGCAGTTGGATGATTTGCGAGTGCATGCACGGCACGCGCAGCAGTTGCTCCGCCGGCAAATACTTTTCCTGCCACATGAATCAACTCCGGATCTGGAACTAATCCTTTATCAATATGTGCAATTTTATATCCTGTTAACCAAAGATCATTGCATAACCCCTTAACTATGGTTTCGCAAATAAACCCAATGCGTTTATGGCCTAAAGAGAGCAAATAATTTGTAGCTAATCTTCCCATTTTGATATTGTCAAAAAGCACAAGCTGCTCATTCTCCACAGCCGTTTCATAAGGATCTTCAATACTATGTCCGAGTACTACATAAGGTACCCCGGCAGTTCGGAGTTTGTTGAGCAATTCATGCTCAACGAGACCGGAAAGCAACAAACCATCGACCCCTTTTGCATAGGTTAGTACATGATCTTCTAATTCCGAAGAATTCTTGTTCGGTTCAAGGGCAGAAATTTCCAGCCGTATGCCGTTTTGCGCAGAAACTACTGTTAAAGCATGTAGAAATGCAACACGATCTTCATCCTGTAATTTTCTGCCAATAAGCATAAATCCAAAACGTTCAGGGAGATGTTTTTCAAGGTTGGTCGCGAACTGTTTTTGTTGTTCGGCCCGATTTCGATACCCGAGCTTATGACCAAGCAACTGAACGCGAAGCTTGGTTTCCTGATTTATGTCAGGATGGTCCGCCAGTGCCATCGACACTGTGGCCACTGATACGTCGGCTGCTTTTGCTAAGTCAGCTAATCTAATTTTTTGTGTTTTTATCATATGAGTGGATTATAAACAAACTTGAAGAAAAGTAAAGCATAAATTTTCAAATTTTCAAATTTAATTAGAATTAAATTGAAAAAGTGATTTAATTACCGGCATAAGTGCGATTTTAAGGGTCTACTATTGCCAATATACTACATTGCTTAATAAGCAATTCAAAGGTAGTTTTTGGTCAAAACAGGACAAGACTACGCTTTAATTTGAAATTTTGAAAATTACTTTTAAAAAAATAAATTTTTTAAAAAAAATATATTGACAGATTAAATTGGTTCAGTTACAATCACGGCATAATGAAAATGCTTTTGTTAATGTTTCATAGTGAGATGAGAAAGTAATATGGAAGAAAGAATGTAATTGAGCAAGGGGTGTTTTTGAAATTGGGTGTGTTGCCCAAATGTAATCAAAACACTCCAGAATAGTCGTATTTTTTAGGGAGGTAGAAAAATGTCGAAGTTTAGAATTGTGTTGAGTGTTGTTGTAATGGTTCTTGTGTTAGCGGGCTTGGCGAGTCTGGCAAATGCGGCTGCGCAAGATCTGTTGGTGGCTAACGAGGCCGGAAACGCTGTTATGCGTTATGACGGAGTAACCGGGGCATCGTTGGGTGCGTTTGTCGCCGCCGGGAGCGGCGGGCTTAGTTCGCCTGAAGACATTAAGTTTGGTCCGGATGGGAGTTTATATGTCGCTGGCTATTTTGGAACTGTAAAAAAATATAACGGTTCGACGGGCGCATATATTGGCGACTTCGTTACTTCCGGCAGCGGCGGGGTATCAAATATTATCGGCATGACCTTTGGCCCCGATAACAATCTGTATATTGCCAATTTTGCCGGAACCGGTGGTTCTTCTGTCAAAAAATATAATGGTTCGACAGGAGCTTACATGGGCGACTTGGTGACGAACGGCAGCGGCGGTCTTGCTAATCCGCGTGATCTTAAGTTTGGTCCGGATGGGAAGCTTTATGTAGCCGGTCTGTCGAATTATGCAGTCAAACGCTATGATGGGACAACAGGAGCTTATATTGATGATTTTGTTCCAGCATCTTATCTTGGTCAACAGGCTGCTGCTGTATTGTTTAGAGGAAATGTTCTCTATGTAAGTAATATGGCCAATAATGACATCCAGCGTTATGACGTAACTACGGGTTATGTTGACACTTTTACTCTGCCTGGATCTTACGCTGGAGCCGGAACATATGACATGATCGAATCACCTGACGGCAGGCTGTATGCAGCAGAAGCAGCTGCGCGGGTAACTCGCTCAATATTGCCATCACCTTTTCTTTCGCTCGGATACGTACCATCAGCAATTGCCTGGACACCTGTGCCAGAGCCGATGACTATGAGTTTACTGGTCTCCGGTGCCGTGATGATGTTGCTTCGACGCAGAAAATAAAAATATAGTGAACCTGTGGCAGCCTGCTCAATTGCGGGCTGCCATCTTGTCACGATGGATGTATTCGTTGCTAACGAGTTATGACATGAGAAAAAGATTTTTTATGAAGACAAAAAAAGCTTTTACACTTGTAGAACTATTGGTCGTGATTTCTATTATAGCCTTACTTCTTGCGGTGCTCATGCCGGCTTTGGGAAAGGCAAGGGAATCTGCGAGATCGGTGGTCTGTAAAGCGAATCTGCGTGCCATGGGTCAGTTGGAGGTGATGTACCACGAAAGTAACAACGGTGTCGCGGCCTGGACATACTTGGAGACGCCAGGGAAGAGTAACTCATCCAGATTTTGGGCAATATCTTTATGGAGTATGATGGGGAAAGTGCCTGTTTCAACTCCGGCAGATCCACTTTTACGCAATGTACAGCCTGTCAAGGGGGCGTGGCTGAGATGTCCCACTTCCATAAGTTTAAAAAAAACGACTTGGTCAGATGGGCCTGTTGTTGGGGGCATTTTAACCCAACGTTATTTGTCCGAACTGTCTTACACTCGTAACTCTTTCGACCCTCTTAGTGTTGGTTGGTATGGCGAGTCTGCTAACAATACTCCTATTCGTGTCGGTAGAATGCGTAGTCCGGCAAGTATCCCGGATGTAGCGGAGGGACGACACTTTCATGCCCCGGCTACAACTCCGATATATTGGGACCTGAAATACGCCAAAACATATCCTGCTTTTTGGATTATCGACTATTATCATAACAGTAATACAGGTGTAAATGTTCTTGCATGGGATGGCCATGTTGAGTCGAATCGAAATTCCTTTTTCGATAAATACACGATGCTGCCGCGAAGTTTGTGGTAACGATGCCCGGTGTGAGTTGTCCCAAAGTTGGGACAATGCGGAACGAAGCAAAAAATCAATATGAAAGCAATTATTAAGTATGTTTGTGTAATTTGCAGAAACAAGTAATTTATTTTGGAGCGAAACACATGAAAAAGAGAACTTTAATTCTATTAGTTTTAGTTTTATTGATGGGTGTGGCCGGTAAATTAAATGCGGCTGCGCACGACCTGTTGGTGGTCAACGAGGGCGGAAACCTTGTTATGCGTTATGACGGGGACACCGGAGCAGATTTGGGTGCATTTATTACTGCTGGATCAGGCGGGCTGACTTCACCTGAAGATATATGTTTTGGGCCGGACCCGAACTACCTTTATGTTGCCAGCTATTATGGCAGTGTAAAAAAATATAACGGCACGACGGGTGCGTATATTGGTGACTTCGTCGCTGAGGGCAGTGGTGGAGTATCCAATATTATCGGCATGACCTTTGGTCCTGACAAGAATCTCTATGTAGCCGATTTTATTAATTCTTCTGTAAAAAAATACAATGGTTTGACAGGGGCGTACATGGGCGACTTTGTGACGGCTGGAAGCGGCGGGCTTGCTAATCCTCGCGACATTAAATTTGGCTACGACGGTAATGTTTATGTAGCTGGTCTGTCGAATTATGCAGTCAAACGCTATAATGGGACTACGGGGGAATATATTGATGACTTTGTTCCCGCCTCTTCGCTTGGTCAACAGGCATCTGCCATAATGTTTAGAGAAGCTCTGTATGTCAGTAACATGGCCAATAATCAGATCAAGCGTTATGGCTTCGATGGTACATATATTGACACCTTTACTCTACCGGGGTCTTACGCAGGAGCCGGAACATACGATCTTGGTAATGGTCCGGATAATAGACTGTATGCCGCAGAAGCAGCTGCGCGGATAACTCGTTCGATAACGCCATCGCCTTTTGTTTCACTCGGTTTTTCTCCCTCAGCGATTGCCTGGTTACCGCCACTACCGCCTTATGTCCCGGCTTGTTCGCCGTTGCCACTTTCGCAAGGCGACCTGAATCAGGATTGCGTCGTAAATTTCCTTGATATTGCCATCATAGCGCAAAACTGGCTTGTTTCCACTAAATAGAGATTGTTTACAGGGCTGTCAAAAATAGATTTGCCTTTCTTTATCGCGGTGGCTCGCTCAATAGTGAGCCACCGTATTAGGCTTGTTTCGAAGCGGTTCTTCAGTTTTTAAGAAATAGAGAGACAATGTTAAAATTAAAAGTTGTGTCAGTCGCAATAGTTTTAGTTTTGTTGATAGGCTTAACAAGTCAATCAAATGCGGCAGTACAAGACCTATTGGTGGCCAATGAGGCCGGAAACAGTGTTCTGCGTTATGACGGGATAACCGGAGCAGCTTTAGGAGCATTTGTTGCTGCCGGAAGCGGCGGGCTTACTTCGCCTGAAGACATTAAATTTGGTTCGGACGGTAATCTATATGTAGCCTGCTACTCTGGAACTATAAAAAAATATAATGGCACGACAGGCGCATACATTGGCAACTTTGTTACTGCCGGCAGTGGTGGATTGGCGAATATTATTGGCATGGCTTTCGGTCCAGACAATAATTTATATGTCGCCGATTTTATTGGTTCCTCTGTCAAAAAATATAACGGTTCGACGGGAGCATACATGGGTGATTTTGTGGCTACCGGCAGCGGCGGACTTACTAATCCTCGCGACATTAAGTTTGGTCCGGACGGGAATCTTTATATTGCTTCCATGTCAACATATTCGGTCAAACGCTATAATGGGACAACCGGTGCTTATATTGATGATTTTGTCCCCATCACTTCACTCGGTCAACAGGCATCTGCCATAATGTTTAGAGAAGCTCTGTATGTCAGTAACATGGCCAATAATCAGATCAAGCGTTATGGCTTCGATGGTACATATATTGACACCTTTACTCTACCGGGGTCTTACGCAGGAGCCGGAACATACGATCTTGGTAATGGTCCGGATGGCTTGCTGTATGCAGTGGAAGCTGCTGCCAGAGTAACTCGATCTGCAGGGACATCACCTTTTCTTTCTCTCTCGTTCGTCCCCTCAGCGATTGTCTGGACACCGTTCGTCCCCCAGACTTGTGAGGATATATGGCTGCTGAACATGGGAATGGCGACCGACCTGAATGAAGATTGCGTTGTTGATTTCCTTGACTTTGCCGTTATGGCACAGAATTGGCTTGTTTCCAATTGAATGAAAGTAGAATGATGAAAATAAATATGACAATTTTGGCAAAAATACACTCAATTGCTTTTGTACTGCTGTGTGTGGTGCTGCCGTGTAGTCCTTCAGTAGCGGAAGTGCCGGTGTGGCAACCATGGGTTGATGCTTCGGCATTCGGATATAATGCAGTTGACGCAACTACTGCACTGCAAGCAGCGATCAACAGCGGAGCCCGCACAGTGTACGTGCCAAATATGGGAACTCCGTGGATTGTGACTCCTATTTTCCTAGCCTCGAACCAGGAGATAATTTTTGAGAGTGGTGTTCTTATTCAGGCCAAGGCTGGTTCTTTCATAGGCCAACAGGATTGTCTGTTTAAGGCCGAGGGAAAGTCCAATATCACACTCACTGGGTATGGAGCAAGGTTCCGAATGCGGAAGGAAGATTACCTGTCTTTGCCGGGTGAGTGGCGAATGGGTATTTGGCTCCGTAGTTGCACCAATGTGAATATCCGTGGAATGCGGATTGAAAACACTGGCGGTGATGGTGTCTACATCGGTGAAATTCCTGAATCTTCAACTCCATGCCAGAACATCACAATCAAAGACGTTACCTGTGAAGACTGTGCTCGTAATGCTATCAGTGTTGTAAGTGTTGTAAATTTACTTATTGATAATTGTATTTTACGAACTACCTCGGGTCTTGCCCCCATGTGCGGCATAGATTTCGAGCCGAACTATAACACAGACAAGATAGTCAATTGTATCGTACGCTACAGCATTATTGAGGGCAATGTTGATCACGGCATTGCGTTACCTCTACAGCAGTTGACCGACCCCTCTGGGCAAACTAGCGGCAGTATAACGAATTGTACGATTATTAGTAATGGCTCGCTATATAACGCATATGGAATCTACCTAAGTCATTACCTGCCCAATTGGACAATTAGGGACAATCTGATTGTCAATAATTATGGCTATGGGATGTATCAGAACATGGCTGGATTGCAAACAACGGTTACGTATACCGCTTTCTATGGAAACATCGGTGGGATAACTTACCATGTTACCAGAGGCACGGGTTGCCTAACGACTGTCGCTCCGTTATTTGCCTCGGCAGACATTAGCAGTTCCGATTATATGTATTTGGCGAAGGTGAATGTTCCCGCTATACTACTAAGCGGTGCCTCCAATGGCGGCTATTTGGGAGCTCGACCGATGGCATCTGATGCTCAGGCGTGTGCGAATATATGGCAATTTGGCAAGGGTATGCCTGCCGATTTTAATCACGATTGCGTTGTAAATTTCCTTGACGTTGTCATGATAGCCAATGACTGGCTTGTTTCCAATAATCCAACGCCTTAGCACTTGTTCCTTGATAGTTTTACATCGGATTTTTGACGCTGCAAGTAAAACATATTAGGACAGCGCGGTATGCAGGAGAAAAGCACAAGAACAATATTGTTGTAAGATAGGAATATTCAGCAAACGGGCTATTTTGCAGAAGAAATGTTTAACCCCCCAAAGAAAGGATTGTGAGATGAGTCTTGTTAACAATTTTTGTAAATGTTCTATTTTTTATTTTTTTATCTTTACAAATTTAATCTTGTCATGGCAAAGTGCAAAGGCTTTTGATATCGTTCTCGATGGGAAGCCTGCTACCAGTATTGTCATACCAGACCAGGAACTGGCTGTGGTCTCATATGCCGCCCAGGAATTGCAGTATCACATTAAGGAATCCACAGGAGCCTGCGTGCCGGTTGTAAAAGAGAGCCAAAAGCCTGTTGAGGCAGGGTTAATTTACCTGGGATTATGTAAAAAAACATTCGAAGCCGGTATAGAAACGCAGAAATTCCCGCCAAATGGATGTGTAATAAAATTAGTCAATAACAATCTTTATCTGGTCGGTAACGACACCGATGGGCCGGTATTGGGAATATTGATTAATAACTATACCCGGGTGGGTACCCTTTTTGCTGTCTATGAGTTTCTTGAAAACGAAATGGATATTCACTGGCTTTGGCCGGGTAAGTTGGGCGAGGTGATCCCGAAAATTTCGATTCTGAAGGTCAAAACAGAAAGCCGATCGTGGGCACCCAAATTTATTCGCTCCCGTTTCCGCGATGCAGAAAACGACTACGAAAAACAGGATGCCTGGGCAGCGGCGGAGCATCGGACTGAATTCCTGAATAATCAGTCCGTGTGGTTACGGAGGCATCGATTTGCGATGTCTGTAGATATCAATATCGGCCATGCTTTCTCAAACTACTGGGACCGTTTCTCCGGCACCCATGGTGATTTTTTCAGTCTTCTACCTGACGGAACTCGTCGGCCTGATCCTACGTTGAACAACCGAGCTGATTTAGTCGCGATGTGCGTTTCGCAGCCAGAGCTTTGGAAACAAATCGTTAAAGACTGGCAGGAGACCCGCACATCCACCCGTCCACAGGTTAATGTTTGTGAAAATGACACGATGGGTAAATGTGTATGTGAAAAATGTCTGTCCTGGGATGCATTGGATCAGAACAGTGATCTGCCGGCCGAAACAAATTCGCTGGATTTTCCGAACAGGGTAGCAAAAATGAAAGAAGCCTGGGAGAAAGGAAAAACAATATACGATCGTCGTGCTGCTGCGCTTTGGTTGGGGTCGCTTTCTGATCGGTATGCCAAGTTCTATTTGGCTGTTCAAAATGAAGCATCAAAAATAGATCCGAATGTTGTTGTTTGTGCCTACGCCTACGCAAATTACTCCCGTGCCCCCATCCACACCAAACTGAATGACAGGGTTTATATCGGGATTGTCCCGGATATACAACCCCCGTGGCCGGACAAGCAATTGAAGAACTTTAGAGATCAGTGGGATGGTTGGGCGGCTACGGGAGCCCGGCTCTTCCTGCGGCCTAATTATACGATATATGGACACGGCATGCCTCTTAACTATGCCCGGAAGCTTGGAGAGAGCTTTGCGTTTGCGGCCAAGCGGGGAATGATTGCCACAGACTTTGACAGTATCTTTGGCCAATGGGCTACTCAGGGGGCCGACCTCTATGTTATGGGGCGTATGAATATCCACCCCGATTG
This sequence comes from Planctomycetes bacterium GWC2_45_44, assembly GCA_001824555.1. Taxonomy (GTDB): domain Bacteria; phylum Planctomycetota; class Phycisphaerae; order Sedimentisphaerales; family UBA12454; genus GWC2-45-44. Next base: position 16,173 of record MHXU01000095.1, on the reverse strand, counting down.
GCCAGTGGAGAAGATTCTTGATGAATATTATGCCGGATTCGGACCGGCGAAATCGGAGGTGAAGACATACTTCCTATTCTGGGAAAATGCCTCCAAGTCAGCGAGGATAGATGACTCGGAAAGCGTACCATTATTTGCACCGGAAGTCATAGCAGAGGGGGAAATGTTGCTGAAAAAGGCTTACCTTGCCGCCGGCAAAAATGTCGTATCACAACAGCGAGTTGATTTCCTTAAAAAAGGATTGCAACACGCCAATCTCATTCTTACCACCCAAAACGCTTATGATACGCAGCTGAAGACAAAGAATCCTCAGGAATTTATTGCTGCATTTCAGAAGTTGCATGACTATCGCAATAGTATAGAAAATGAAAATGTTGCCAATATGGGATTTCTCGCATGGCTGGAAGATTCACGATGGGATCGTAAGCTTTTGAATTCTGATTCAAAAGCAAAATAGATGCTCAAAAATTTTTTTGAATCATATGTCACTTTTTCAAAACAGTTGGCTTGATATCTGTTAAATATGAATAATGTAGAACGTTTCAAAGCAGTGATGTCCTTTCGACCTGTTGACCGAGTTCCATGCATAGAATGGGCTGAGTATTGGGATAAGACAGTTGCGCGTTGGCATGGGGAAGGGCTTCCCACTGATCTGGTTGGCGCCTCCAACCTGCGTAGTTATTTTGGTCTTGATGCATACGATCATCTCTGGACATCGCCGCGACATACGCAATACCCTCTACCCGATAATGTTTTTATCAAAAATAAAAACGATTATCATAGCATTAAACCGTTTTTGTATTCTGATTATGGTCATGACGACGAACTGAGAAAAATTGCACATAGGCATCAGTGCGGCCAAAGCGTTTTCTGGATTACGTTGGAGGGATTTTTCTGGTTTCCTCGTACACTGTTTGGAATTGAGCGTCATCTATATTCTTTCTATGATGAGCCTGAGCTTATGCATGAAATCAATAATGACTTAGCAGATTATTATGTATATCTATTAGAACAAATTAGTCATTATTGCATACCCGATTTTATGACGTTTGCAGAAGATATGTCTTACAACCATGGCCCGATGCTCTCCGAGACATGTTTTGAGGAGTTTATTGCACCATATTATCGACGCATTGTCCCGATTTTAAAGCAATTGGGTATTATTCCTTTTGTTGATTCTGATGGCAATGTCAGCGAGTTAATCCCCTGGCTTGAGAAAGTTGGAATTCAGGGCATACTTCCGTTGGAACGTGCTTCGGGAATTGACATTCAGGAAATTCGTTCAAAACACCCTCGATTTAGAATGATTGGCGCTTTTGACAAAATGGTAATGAAAAATGGTGAAACTGCGATGCGTACTGAATTTGACCGTCTGTTGCCAATTATGAGACAGGGTGGTTTTATACCATCTGTTGATCACCAGACTCCGCCAGATGTATCTCTCCACAATTATCAGTGCTATGTTTCATTATTGAAAGAGTATAGTCAAAAAGCCGCGGAATAATTGTAAAAACTTAATATAAGAGATTTCAACAGGAGCTACTAAATGATTCGAGTGCTATTCGATGCTTTCTATCATATGATGCCGGGACATCGCATCGGAAATGACATCTCCGTAGGGGGCTATCAGGAGAATTTCGGTCGTTACACGCCGGGTGATTGTTTTCATCCAAACGGGCTTTCTTTTCTGAATGCAGATTTGGCTGGGGAATACGATATTCGCCTGCTTACGCAGCCTTACAGCGATGCCGCATTTTTTGATGCAGATATTCTGTTGATTGCAAATCCCGACTACCCGCTTTATAATGGGGCATCTCCATATCGGTGGGCACCACAGGATGTTGATGCGTTGCTAAGATTTGTTAATCGTGGTGGTGGAGTGTTGTTACTTGTCAACTCGTTCTTATCTCGTTCTGATTTTTGGGAAGAAAATTTTGACCTTGAACGCGTAAGTCTGCTTTTTGACAGACTTGGTGTTCAATGGGACCCTAATTATATGTCAGATGACAAAACTATAGAACGTGCGAAATCAGGCGAATTACAAGTTGGATATGGCCAGGGAGGCCGTGTTTTAAGAGCATCATTGCCTAAAGGAATTACGCCGCTAATTACCTATAATGATAATATCTATGGTTTTCAGACACAAATTGGGGCAGGGTCCCTGGTGGTTATCGGCGACACAGGCATGATAAGTAATGGTTTGATTTGTTTTCCAGGTTTTGATAATGCGGCATTTTTTAAAAATATTTTTCAAAAACTTTCACCTAAATGGAAAACCATCCAGCCTGATTGCTGGGATTATCGTTCATATTCTCACATGAGTGCTGCACCGAATCTTAACGGGATAAACGAGAATATGTTAAGAAGCATGCGTCCTGATGCTGCCTGGATAAAAGACCATCATTATCGTCACATGACCTGGGAAGAAAGTCCTTTGACGGCTGTTTCCGGAACAATTTGGAACGATATTCCTGTTGAAATAAGCAAAATAAAAACTCAGTCAAAGACCTCGATACCGCTCAACTGGTTGCCATTGTGTGAAAACATGTTTGGACCTAAGGTTCAACTGGATGTCGTCATCAACTCTGTTAGTGGGCAGGAGTCAACAGATTTGCATATCATAGGAAGGACGAAATCTGATAAACTTGTCTGGGAAGATATTCTGAATACTAAACAATTCAAAGTTGCAGGAGAAATTGAACAGGTGCACATGGTTTATGAGATGAAAGTTGTATTGAATAAAGAAGGACAGCCGTTAAGTGCCCGCTGGAGCCAGGGACAGATTTTATATGCACGAAACCCCCAAAATGACCATTATGGCCACGAGATCATCCTTTGCAGTAGGAGTGGTGTGATTTCGCCGAGAGCTGTACAATAAACGGAGAATCTAAAATTATGTCATACTCGCGTAAGTGGAAATTAGGAAAGCCGTTTACGATATTGGCAAAAAAGGAACTTGCGGGAGAACTATGTTGCCCTTCATTGTATTCATTGCCCTGTGGTGATTTGATAATTATTTATTACGACCAGGGAGATTTTTACTTTTCCAGAACAAAAATGATCAGATCTATTGACCAAGGTATCACATGGAGACCTGAAGAATGTCCTATTCCGAGTGTTAGTTGTGTTATGAAGCTTGGTAATGTTGTACGCATGTATGATCAAAATACTTTCCTGGTGAAAGATTCTTCTCCAACCCAGTACGTTTTTCAGTATTGTGATTCATTTGATGGCGGCAGGACATTTGGACCCAAATGCTTTAGTTTTTATGAGCATGATGGAGAACATGTTCGTAAAATAGGAAGTCTTAATAAAATCCATTTGCTTTACGATAATCTGACGTATTGGGAAAATGTCCTTACGGCAGCAGGATGGAAGAGGGATGAATGGGATGATATTGAGTCAGGAAACCATGGCCCAGCTCCCCAAACATACTTACAATTACCCGATGGCTCTTTGCTTAACATTCTCTATTCCTATTGCGACAGACAATTTACAGGTAAACCTTATATATACGACTTAATGGCCGCATTTTCAACAGATGGCGGCATTCATTGGCGTTATTTGTCCCAATTGAATCCTCCTCATAGCGAAGCGGACGAAGGATATGCAGAAGGTTCAGCAGTGATGCTGAATAATGGTGATATATATGTAGCGATGAGACATGGCGGCGGCGGGTGGCCGATTATGCAAACAATCTCGAAAGATTATGGCCGGTCATGGGAAGAACTTAAGCCAATTAATGATAAAGTAAGAGGTGTCTGGCCCAAAATAGTGAGATTGTCTGATGGTTCTTTTGCGATGTGTCATGGCAGACCAGGGATATATTTAATGTTTGACTCTGGCGAAAATGGTTGTGATTGGGAAGTTGATGACCGCCTTGATATCTGGGATGTAGAGCAATTGACTCTCACTACGAATGCCAAACCTGTTACGTCGCGTGTTGATGTTAGAGATTATATGTCTTGTATAGCAGTGCCAAAAGAGCAACTTAAATGGGCTCGTCAGAATTTGCTTTCAGGTTACTTTTGCAGTTGGGAAAATGTTACTTTTGTAGAAGTGCAGCCTGGGAGAATACTGCTTGTATATGACCTTCAAAATTATATTGAATATCCTGGTGCCTGCCCTCAAAAAGTTATAAGGGGCGTTTGGATTGAGAAAGCGGGCAGTTCTCAGTCTGATAGCCAATGAGTACATGAGAGAAATTTTGATATATTGTGAGTATTTATGAATAATGCGGTGGATTTAAAAGCTATAAAACCATATCGGGCAGGGACGTTGACGTATACTCGATTAGGCTTGATTACTCTTTTCCTATGGCTGTTGTGGGGCGATTTCTGCTTTACGCTTATGAGAGCAGTTATACCCAATTTATTGCCCCTTGCACTAAAAGATTTGGGAGCATCGAACCTTTTGATGGGTGTTGTTATCGGGAGTATTCCAAGCTTAATGAATATGATAGTAAATCCAATTATCAGTGTAAGAAGTGATCGATATCGAAGTCGTTTTGGACGTCGTATTCCCTTTCTTTTCATAGCGACCCCTTTTGTTGCCTTATTTTTAATTCTGATTGGCTACAGTGATGCCATTGGTATATGGCTGCACTCACACATTTTGTATTCCTGCAATATTTCTAGCATCAGCCTAATGATTGCACTTATTTGTATTTTTTCAGTTTGCTTCCAATTTTTTAATATGTTTATATCTTCTATTTACTATTATTTATTTGCCGATGTTGTTCCTGAACAGTTTATGGGGCGGTTTATGGCTTGGTTCCAGGTTGTGGGTACGGCTTCTGGATTTCTGTTTTATCGATATATTCTTGGTTTTTCAAAAACTCACATGAGAGAAATCTATTTTGTTATCGGTTTAGTATATTTGATTTCTTTCCTATTTATGTGCTGGCGGGTCAAGGAAGGGGAATATCCTCCGCCTCCGGAACACGCTCATGGTAAAAGCATCATAGGATCAGTTAAAGTTTACTTACATGAATGTTTTGGTCATTCTCTATACATCTGGATTTTCTTGGGTACAGCCACTTTCATGGTTGCTGTCGTCTCAACCAGTGCCTTCGGCTTACTTTTCGCACGCGATACTCTTGGATTGAGCTTGGACGAAATCGGAAAAATTCAAAGTTGGTGTATGCTTTTATCATTTTGCTTAATGATACCGATGGGTTATCTTTCTGACAAATTACATCCTTTGCGAATATACATTATAGGCGTTGCTATTTTTGTTGTTGGGATGACCGTTTCCTTTTTTGCCATTCATGACAAATCTACCTATTTTGTGTATTCCTTAATCACGACAGCTTTGTATCTGTTTTTTGCGGTCAGTAATGTTCCTATGTTTATTGCATTGGTACCAAGAGAAAAATATGGCCAATTTAGTTCTGCAAACGCAATTGTCAATTCTTTGGGCATTATTTTGGGCAGTTTCCTTGCAGGTAAGTTTTTTGACATAATTGGTAACTATCGTTATTTATACATTTGGGTCGCCTTCTTCGGATTTCTATCCCTTATTCCGATGTTTTTTGTATATCGGGAGTGGTCGCGTCGCGGAGGAATAAAGGGATATGTTCCACCCCATATATAAAAGTTAATAATTGAATAACTGGGCATTTTAAGATTGGGTGCGTTGCCCAATATATCAAACTATAATTAACTGAGTGAGGTGCTTATGGAATAGATTTTTAATAAGAATATAATTGGGTACATCTTTGTTGACGCTGCCTCGACTAATTCTTAGTTTACCATAGAGTTATCTTTTTTATATTACTTAAGCAACCTCGTTTAAAAGTACTGAAGCCTTTGATGTTCAGTATTAAGCAAGTACTTTTTTGTAACTAATTAAATTATGTATTTTGGAATTGGGTGCGTAGCCCAATGTAGTCAAAATATCTGTGAACGGCAAATTATTCAAGTTTTAAGGAGCTAAGACAATGTGCAAATTAAAAATTGTATCAATTGTAATAGTTTTGGTTTTGTTAGCGAGTCAGGCGAATGCAGCTGTACAAGACCTTTTAGTGGCCAACGAGGCTGGAAACCTTGTTGAGCGTTATGACGGGGTAACCGGGGCAGATTTGGGTGCATTTATTACTGCCGGAAGCGGTGGGTTGAGTTCACCTGAAGACATATGCTATGGACCGGATGCAAGCTATGTTTATGTCGCCGGCTATTATGGCAGTGTAAAAAAGTACAGTTGTAAAACAGGTGCGTACATAGGCGACTTTGTGGCGGCTGGCAGTGGCGGGTTGGCAAATGTCGTGGGCATGACTTTTGGTCCTGACAAGAATCTCTATGTTGCGGATTTTGGCAATTCTTCTGTGAAGAAATATAATGGTTCTACTGGTGCATACATAGGCGACTTTGTGGCGGCTGGCAGTGGAGGTCTCGCTAACCCTCGCGACATTAAGTTTGGTCCAGACGGAAATATTTATGTAGCAGCCATGTCAAATTACACGGTCAAACGCTATAATGGCACTACCGGTGCATATATGGGTGATTTTGTACCCTCATTTGGTCAACAGCCGGCTGCTATAATGTTTGATGAACAATATTTGTATGTCAGTAATATGGCTGATAATAATATCCGGCGTTATAACTCGACGACTGGGGCATATGTTGACACATTTACATTGCCGGGGTCTTATGCGGGAGCCGGGACATATGATCTCCGAAGTTCATCTGACGGTGTTCTGTATGCGGCAGAAGCAGCTGCGCGGGTAACTCGCTCAACGGGGGCATCACCTTTTCTTTCGCTTGCATATATTCCCTCGGCGATTACGTGGATGATGCCCGCAACAGCCGTGCCAGACCTTTTAGTGGCCAACGAGAGTGGAAACAGTGTTCTGCGTTATGACGGGATAACTGGAGCAGCTTTAGGAGCATTTATTGCTGCCGGAAGCGGTGGGTTGAGTATGCCTGAAGACATATGCTATGGACCAGATGCGAACTATGTTTATGTCGCCAGTTATTATGGAAATGTAAAAAAATATAACGGTTCGACAGGTGCATACGATAGCAACTTCGTCACTACTGGTAGTGGTGGATTGGCAAATATTGTTGGCATGACTTTCGGTCCAGATAACAACCTATACATTGCCGATTTTACTAATTCCTCCGTGAAGAAATATAATGGTTCGACAGGGGCATATATTGGTGATTTTGTGACAGCTGGTAGCGGCGGGCTTGCTAACCCTCGTGATATTAAGTTTGGTCCAGACGGAAATATTTATGTAGCAGCCATGTCAAATTATTGTGTCAAGCGTTATGATGGAACAACGGGTGCGTATATTGATGATTTTGTTCCAGCCGGTTCACTTGGTCAACAGGCTGCTGCTATAATGTTTAGAGAATATCTGTATGTCAGCAACATGGCCAATAATGATATCCAGCGTTATAACATGACGACTGGGGCATATATTGACACCATTAATCTACCGGGGTCTTACGCGGGATCCGGAACATATGATATACAAAGTTCACCCTGCGATGTTGTGTATGCGGCAGAAGCAGCTTCACAGGTAACTCGCTCGGCAGGGACATCACCTTTTCTTTCGCTTGCATATGTTCCCTCAGCGATCATCTTGACAGTGCCCAACACGGTAGATGCTTCAACATTCGGGTATGATGAGGTTGACGCAACCACCGCACTGCAGGCAGCGATAAATAGTGGAGCCCGCACAGTGTATGTCCCCAATATGGGAATCCCTTGGAATGTCACCCCGATATTCCTGGTCTCGAACCAGGAGATCATTTTTGAGGATGGTGTTCTTGTTCAAGCCAAGAAGGGGTTCTTCACTGGCGAAACAGATTGTCTGTTTAAGGCCGAGGGAAAGACTAATATCACGCTCACAGGATATGGGGCAAGATTCCGAATGCGGAAAGAAGACTATGTGGGGCTATCTGGTGAGTGGCGAATGGGTGTCTGGCTCCGTACTTGTAGCAACGTGAACATCCGTGGAATGCGGATTGAAAATACCGGTGGTGATGGTGTCTACATAGGCCAAAACCCTTCACCTTGTCAGAATATTACAATCAAAGATGTTGTCTGTGAAGATAATGCTCGAAATGGCATCAGTGTTGTCAGTGTTATAAAGCTGCTTATAGAAAACTGTATTTTGCGGACGACCTCGGGTCTTGCTCCCATGTGCGGCCTCGATTTTGAGCCAAACGGTGACACTGACAAGATTGTCAATTGTACCGTGCGCTACAGCATTTTTGAGAGTAATGTTGATCATGGCATTGCGTTACCTCTACAGATGTTGACTAATCCCTCCACAGAAACCAGCGGCACCATAGAGAACTGTACGATTATTAGCAATGGCGCGACATATGATGGGTATGGAATCTTTACGAGTCATTACCTCCCTAATTGGATAATTAAGGACAATCTGATTGTCAATAATTATGGATATGGGATGTATCAGTTGGCAACTGGAAGCCTGACGACGGTTACATATACCGCTTTTTACGGTAACATCCAAGGGATAAGTTACAATATTACCAGAGGCACAGGTTGCTTAACGGCTGTTAATCCGATTTTTGTGTCAACGGATATTAACAGTCCATATTATATGTATTTGTCAACAACCTGTCCCACTGCTATCAGGCAAGGTGCCTGTGATGGCAGCTATATGGGAGCTGGACCAGCTGTTCCTTTGGCGGCAAGCAGTCCAAGTCCTGCCAACGGCGCAACAGGTGTCAGTCTTACCCCAACTCTGAGCTGGACGGCTGGTAACGGTGCGTCCTCACATAACGTCTATTTCGGCACTGATTCCACGCCGGATGAAACCGAATATATTGGCAACCAGGCTGGCACAACTTATGCCCCCGGCACGCTGAGTAGTCTTACAACATATTATTGGCGTATTGATGAGGTTGGTCCCGGTGGTACTACAACAGGTACGGTTTGGAGCTTTACCACCCTTATGCCAACATTCGTCGCAGCCGGAGCAGTCACATCTGGCACAGGAACGATAACGCCAGCGCTTCCAGCAGGCATCGCCATAAACGATATTTTGCTGCTGTTTCTTGAGACATCCAATCAGGCCATCTCGATTTCTAATCAAAACGGCGGGACGTGGACACAGGTTACCAACTCGCCGCAGTACTGCGGAACAGCCGCCGGCACTACCGGTGCCAGACTTACGGTATTCTGGTCGAGGTATAACGGGACACAGGGCGCTCCAACCACATCTGATTCAGGTGACCATCAGCTTGGCAGGATGATAGCTATTCGTGGTGCAATTAGCACTGGCAACCCCTGGGATGTTACAGCGGGCGGTGTTGAGGCTGTATCAGACACCAGCGGCTCCATTCCGGGAGCGACTACAACGGTTGCTAATACTCTTGTCGTAACGGCTATTGCCACCAGTCTCCCTGATGCGAGCAGCACGGCAAAGTTCTCGGCATGGACAAACGCCAACCTGACAAGTGTTACCGAGCGTACCGACAATTCCGTAACCGCTGGCAACGGCGGCGGCCTCGGTGTAGCCACAGGCATTAGGGCGGCAACCGGGGCTTACGGCAACACTGCTGTTACACTTGTGAATGCAGCGTACAAAGGTATGATGAGCATCGCGATTAAACCTTAATAGGTGAAAATTAGTTAATTAGTTTTATGGAAGATGTTTAATTTGGGCATAGCGGCTTATGGCCGCTATGCCTATAGATAGGTGTGTCTAACATGGCACATCTGCTTGGAGATGAAAATCCTCTAAAGTATAGTGCAAATGTACAGGGATGCCAGCGAAAGTTGACAGATGAAAGCCAGACTTTCCATTGGTTAGTGGTGAGCTATCCAAGGGGTTGCTCAAATATCTTAGGACATTATAGTTTAGTGCAATAGTTCTGCAACTCAACAAACGGTAGAATTGGATAATCATCCGGTGCATCGGATCATGTGGATATGTCAGTAAGAATGATAGCGGTGGCGTATAACTATAAATACTAATAAGAAAATTTAAGACAAATAATAAAAGGAAAGTTAGTATGGCAAAAATAACTGCAATTTCATCTTTAGGCTGGGCGCATTATACTCTTTATGAAGCGTTACCAAAAATTGCGGCACGTGGATTTAAACGGGTGGAATTTGCCAGCTTTGGCACTTACTGTTTTCATTTTAACTTCGGAAATCCAATACCTTCCGAGCTTAAGAAAATGCTGGATGGCTTCGGTTTACAGCCGATTGGTTTAAATTATTTTACTGATTTTCATAATGCCTGGATACCGCAGGAGATAGATGAATTTGTCCATGAATGGGAAAAGAAAATTGTGCAACTTGGCGAGGTTGGGATACCGATGATGACTATGGGATTCGGTGTACGAAATAGTCGTCATGACCAGGAATATCAACTGTCAAATGCCATTAAGGCGTATAATAGAGTAGGCAGGATTGCTTCTAAGTATGGGGTGCGGATGCTGTTAGAGGTGCCCCATTTATACGGTCTAATGCCACGAACAGAACAGGTTTTGTGGGTATTTGACCGTCTTGAAAGCCCTAACATTGGAGCTCTGGTTGATTCAAGTCATTGGGGTATAATTGGATACGACCCTGATTCATTTTTTTCAGCGCTCGGAGACAGGCTTTGGCATATTCATTTGCGTGATTCAGCCGGTCCTGACACCGCTGATGGTAAGCAGGATTTGGAACTCACCCCTGGAACCGGAAAAGTAGATTTTAAGAAGTTTGCACAAGCTTTAGATAAGGTTGGCTACAAGGGTGATGTCACGGTTGAACTTGAATACCGTGATATGACATTTAATGCAATAGAGAAGGAATATGATAATGGGTTGCAATACCTTGAAATCGCAGGTTGGGAACTTCCTGCAAATGTGAAAAAGAACATTGGCAGGAATATATAAAATGGGCACGAGAATAAAACAGGATATCCGGGAAGTACAGGCCATAGATGTTCATGGCCACTATGGTATTTATCATGGCGACAAATCAAAGCTGCTTAATGAATTTATGACAGGTGATGAAAAAATCGTAGTTGAGCGAGCTCGATTATCCAATACTCGTTTGACCATTGTTTCTCCGTTACTGGGACTTTTGCCAAGATTGAACAATGATCCTGTTGCAGGGAATGATGATTCGGCTCGTGTTACTAAGAAAGCTGAAAGGCTGCTTCAGTGGGTAATTATTGATCCCCGCAAACCACAAACGTATGAACAAGCCAGAGAAATGTTAAAATCACCAAAATGTGCAGGAATTAAAATCCATCCCGAAGAACATGGTTACTCAATTAAAAAGTGGGGCAGAGAGATATTTGAATTTGCGGCAAAGCATCACGCAATTGTTTTGAGTCACAGCGGCGAGAAAAACAGCATGCCTGCTGATTTAGTCGCATTTGCCAATAAATTTTCGGAGGCAGTACTCATTCTCGCCCATCTTGGTTGTGGATGGGATGGTGAGCCCAGCCATCAGGTATGTGCTATACAAAAGTCGAAATATGGTAATGTTTATGTTGATACATCAAGTGCAAAAAACATTTTTCCCGGACTAATTGAATGGGCAGTTAAGGAAATAGGTTCTGAGCGATTGTTGTATGGCACAGATACGCCGTTCTATTTTGCCCCAATGCAGCGGGCACGAATTGATAATGCTCATCTTAGTTATAAAGCCAAGAAGCAAATACTCAGTGATAATGCTATGAAAATTTTTCATTTTCAGATTGGTAAAAATTATGAAATGGCTAAAAGCTAATTACCCTGATTTAATTTATCCAAATAACTAATCAGATTTTTAATAAGGAAAGTATCCGCGATGAATGCGAAAGTAAAAATAACGGTACTGAAACGACTGGTGCATAAAGAGTTTCTTGAAAAATTTGCCGAGTCTGTTTGGCCGCCATGTGAAAGACTAAGTGAAAACCAGGAATTTATTTCCGAAAATGTCAATATGCCGGACGGATTTTGCAGTTGGGCGTGGACTGACATACAAAAATACGTCATGACACTGGCTCGTGGAGGAAATTTTAGAGGAACAAAACCTGGATTATTTATCACTTGTTGTACAGATGGTTACAGACCTGTTATTTTCAAACTGGAAAGAATAAATGGCTCATAATCTGTTCGATATACATTAAGGCTGAAAATGAATAGCATAGAGCGTGTTTTTAAAACTATTGCACATGAAGAGCCGGATCGTGTCCCTGTTGGGGAATGGGGGATTGACCATGATCACATTAGCAATATTCTCGGACGACATACCTATCATCGAAACCGAAAAGACACAACACTTGCCGTATGGCAGGGGCGAAGAGATGAAGCTGTTGAGAGTATGAAGCGGGATTATTCAGAGCTTATTGAGACATTGGATTACGATGTAGTTACTGTGGGATTAGTGCCGGAGAAAACAATTACGCCAGATCCGCCTCGGAAAATTGAAGATGACATCTGGCGAGACTCTGTTGGGTTTGTGTACAAATATTGTGCTTCCAACGATTCCATTGTATGCATGACACCCTCACCTGCAAAGGAAGCTCTGACATTGAGTGAGATAGATGCATACAGCGAGCGACTGTTAAATATAGATTACTCCCAGTTTGAATTACTTGACCACATTGTTGATCGTTTTGCAGAAAAGCGAGCAGTTGTTTTTCGCGACCTCGATACTTATGGCCCACTTATAGCTCCATTTGGCGGAGATGAGGCTCACCAACTCATGATGACAATTATTGCTCCAGAAGAAATAAGGAAGCTGTATGATGTTACGATAGAATATAATCGTCGATTATTGGAGTATTGTGCAGGAAAAGGTGTCAAGATAGTTATGATGGGGCACGATTATGGTTCTACAACAGGTTGTATTCTTTCTCCTAAAACGATTAGGGAGCTATTCATGCCGGTTAACAAGAAAATTGTTGAAGCAGCCGAAAATCTCGGTATTACGATATTATTTCATTGCTGTGGTAAAATATGGGACATCCTTGGTGACTGGATTGATGCAGGCTTAAAAGGATATCAGTCAGTACAAGTAAGTGCAGGTATGGATCTTACGACAGTTAAAAAACAATATGGTGAGAAATTAACAATTTGGGCTGGAATTCAGTGCGAAACACTTATTCAGGGAACATTGCAACAGGTAGAAGAAGAAGTTAGGGAATCGTTGAGAATCTGCATGCTTGGCGGAGGTTTTATTTTTGGTTCAACCAATAGTGTACAATTTGGCGCTAAAACAGAAAACTACTTGAATGCCTTGAACATTTTGCGGCGATATGGCCAGTATTGATTATCATACGAATGCGAGAATCCGCTTGAAAAAAACCAGTTATTTGGTTTGTGATATTGGGTGTGTTGCCCAAAACCGTCAAAATACCCGTGAACGGTTACGAAGGGAAAAGCTGTGATGCGAGAAATAATTGTAGAAGATTTTAAAAATAAATGTTTGCCGGAAAATTGGTTTATAGCTCCGAATCAGTATAGTTTTGAAAATGCTGGTTTAAGATGTACGGGTACTGTTGGGATTATTGTGCCGCTGCCAGAAAATACATATAGACAATTGAATGTGGAAATAGAGGTTGAAGTTTCAGACAACTCGGGAATATGGTGTTCTGTGGACGGTGTGCAACTGCTTTTTTTAATGTTCGACAATAAATATCCCCGCCATACTGCATCCAGACGTCAACAGGTGCTTGAACAAAGTGTGAAACCTATTCCTAATAAATCCGGACCACGGCTGGTTCGATTTGAATTTGACAGTAAGTCTTTGCGGGCTTTCGTCGATAAACAGGAAATTATTTCAGCAATTGATCAATCTTGCCAACCATTGGCAGGTACTCTATGCTTTGAATTTTGCAATGGCTGCTTATTGCATAAAATAAGAATATTAGGTGATTGCAAATCTGACATTTCCAGTCATGTTGCTCCTTCACGAATAAGGGATAATTTCAGCCTTGAAGTATGTGTTGACTTTGTAGATGATTTGATTAACGCACCATTTACAAGCGATATGTTCAGAGATCTATTTGCTGAATTTAGAAGCTGGGGCGTTAACCGTGTTCACTGGATTTATTATGGCAAGATGTCTGATGGATGGTGGGATTTTGCGGCACTGGGGTCTGGCGAAAATGCATTAAAAACTTATGAAAATGCAGGTGAGATATTTAATGCTGCGGTACAAGCGGCACATGAACATAACATCGAAATATATGGATTAATTAAACCTTTTGATATGGGATTACAATGGAGTTATGGGGAGGCTGCGCCTGAAGCAAAAAGTAAAGGAAAACTCCAGCGAATAGGTGGACCGGTTGGCTGGATAGCAAATTTCCCGGCTGAACATAGAGAGTTGATAATGTCCCGCAGACCAGATGCTTATGGCCCATCAAAAAATAAAATTTTTACACGAATAGATTTAGTTAAGGAAGATGATTTATCCTGTGATTTGTCTGCAGATGATATAAAACTTTTTATCAGTGATGACAACACGACATATTGTTTGTATAATGGTCCCATTAACAGACAGGACACCATTGAGAGTTATCCTGTTTATACTCATACCCCGTCAGGTCAGCGACGAACAGATAGAACTCGAAAGTCACGCATTATCAGATTGTTTAATCTGGAGATTAAAAACAAATATATTGCTATTTCAATATCTGGCCGACAGAGGTCCTTTGCCAACAGTCTGGTCAATCTTATTCATGTTTTTGGTGAGACAGGCGAAGAAAAATTTCTTACTTTTGGTTTGAGGTTACGAGAGGATGATTCTGAAATATCAATGCCGTTTCAACTGAACGGATTTGAATTTGACAAATACCCCGGCACTCCCACCGCTGTTTTTGCAGGTGGTTTTGATGCCGTGCGTTCAACTTTCATTTTAGATTCTTGCGATGGGGTTATTGCTATTGCTCGCGGCAAAGAAGCGGGAACCCTGGCGGCTCTTTCACCCTCTTTTCCGGAGACTCGTCAATGGTGGTTGTCATGGGTGCGCGAAATTTTAGAGGCAGGGGCAGATGGCATTGAACTGCGCGTACGTAATCATCACTCACATCTTGCCTGGGGAGAATATGGTTTTGAGATACCGGTAGTAAACTCTTTTAAGCAGCTTTATGGAGTTGATATATTGAAGACGGATGATTTTGACATGGCTGCTTTTCGCAGGCTTAGAGGAGAGGCATATACACAGTTTTATCGTGAAGCCAAACAACTTGTTACTGCCTATGGCAAACATTTGGGCTTACATATTTCTGGCACCATGGATACAGACCCGGAGCAGGGTTCAGCTATGAATATTCATTGGGATTGGCGCACCTGGCTTAAAGAAGGTCTGGCAGATAGTATTACACTGAAAGACGTCTGGCCGAATTCACATCTTGCCCAGGAGATTTTTTCTCACACACGACCCAGAAATATTCCTGTTATTTTTAATCCTTGTGTATTACCCTTTTTCGTTCAATCCATGGATAGCTGTAATATAATTGAAGATATGATCAAGATAGCTCGTAACTGCGGTTGTGATGGCTATCAGTTTTATGAATGTTATGCGGTTATAAAGGGTACTGCCGACGGGAAAATAATTATGCAGCAGCCGGCTCTGCGTAACTTGTTCAGGAAAATATTTGTTGGTAAATAAAATATCCCCACATATCGTCCTATGTTGAGATTATCAAGATGAAGGCAACGTATATTAAAAACATCAACGATATTGTGTTCAAGGAAATCGAGCAGATGCTGTCTGGCATCCTCATGGATGACAGCAGGCCTGCGCAAAAGATATAAAATCAAGTTTACATCTTGGCAGGATACTAAAATGATTGTAGTTGCAGATGGTGTTAAAGTGTTTGTAGTGGCTGTCCATGTTCAAAAATGCAGCGACACAATCTAATACAACCACCCTACAACCAAAGGGCACAATATCTGCTAGTTTCTTAAAAATGGTCATTTTGTAAGTGGTTTTAAATTAAGCAGTTATAAAATTTAAAAAAAGGTCTAAGGTTTTATATAACCGTTTGCCTTTGGCAAAGCTATCTCCAGTATGTGATGAAAAAGTGGTGTGTCCACCATTGTTGCAATTTCTTCAAAAATTGCGTATGCAAGAATATTTTGGGGTTGCTTGTTGATTACAAGTAACTTTCCGGCCAACTGCATCTTGCGAGGTTCTTTGAAAAGTTGATAATCGGCTCATAGTGTTATTCGGAGATATAATTATGAGCGAAACTAT
>MHXU01000094.1 GCA_001824555.1 Planctomycetes bacterium GWC2_45_44 | reverse complement strand
ACGGAGATACACTATGAACTTAAAAGGAACACAAACAGAAAAAAATCTTCTCACGGCTTTCGCGGGCGAATCACAGGCAAGAAACAGATACACCTATTTCGCGTCCGCTGCGAAAAAAGAAAATTTTGAACAGATGTCGGCGATTTTTACCGAAACAGCAGAGCAGGAAAAGGAACACGCAAAGAGGCTGTTTAAATTTCTTGAAGGCGGCGAAGTGGAAATTTGCGCAGCGTTCCCGGCTGGCGTAATCGGCAAAACAATCGAAAATTTAAAAGCTGCCGCTGCCGGCGAAAATTATGAAACGACCGAGATGTATCCAGGTTTTGCGAAAGTTGCCAACAAAGAAGGTTTCACTGACATAGCAAAAGTATTTATGAGTATCGCTGTGGCTGAAGCCCGGCATCGCGACAGATATCTTAAACTCGCCGATAATATCGCAAAGGGCGTTGTGTTTAAGAGCCAAAAGCCTGCCCGATGGGTTTGCAGGAATTGCGGCTATGTCTCTGAAGGGACAAAAGCTCTTGATACCTGCCCGGCGTGTGCGCATCCGCAGGCTTACGCTGAAATCGAAGCGGCGAATTATTAAAGAGAATACAGAATACAGTAGTCAGAATACAGAATGGGGTGAAATATGGCGAATAGAACTGTAAATATGAAGGGCAAGCCGCTTGTTCTGGCGGGTAACGAAATTAAGGTCGGCGACAAAGCTCCGGATTTTGAAGTTGTCGGTAAAGATTTGTCCGCTGTGAAATTTTCTTCGTTTGCCGGCAAGGTATGTATTATTTCCTGTGTGCCTTCATTAGATACGAGCGTCTGCGATATTATGACGCGAAGATTCAACGAGGAGGCGACAAAGCTCGGCGACGATGTGGTCGTGCTGGCGATTAGTATGGATTTGCCGTTCGGCCAGAACAGATGGTGCATCGCTGCCGATGTGAAAAATGTTTTCATTCTAAGCGACCACCGAACCGCTTCGTTTGGGCAGGCATATGGCGTTTTGCTGAAGGATTTAAGATTGCTGGCAAGAGCGGTTTTTGTCGTCGATAAAAAAGGCGTTGTGCGATACGAAGAAATAGTTTCCGAAATAACGCACGAGCCGAACTATGACGAAGCTCTTGTGGAAGTCAAAAAACTTTTGTAATACAACTTTGTTTTCGTATGGAGACGTTCGATGCGACAGATACGCAGTGATATTTTTGAAGTTGGGGCTATTGACTGGGACAGACGGCTGTTTGATGAGCTTGTTCCGCTGCCTAACGGTACGAGCTATAACGCCTATTTGATTAAGGGCAGCGAAAAGACCGCTTTGATTGACACTGTTGACCCCGCGAAAACGAGCGTGCTGTTCGATAATCTCGAAACTGCCGGCGAAACTAAAATAGATTATGTGATATGCAATCACGCCGAGCAGGACCACAGCGGGTCTATCGGTTTCGTACTCGAAAAACATCCTTACGCAAAAGTCATCACAAACGACAAATGCAAACAAATGCTTATGAGTCTGCTCAAAATTGACGAGCAGAAATTTACTGTAATCAACGATGGCCAGGAACTTTCGCTCGGCAATAAAACGCTGCGGTTTATTTTTACGCCGTGGGTTCATTGGCCGGAGACAATGTCAACTTATCTTGTGGAAGATAAAATTTTATTTTCGTGCGATTTCTTCGGCTCGCATCTTGCGACAAGCGACTTATATATCAAAAACAAAGAGCTGGTTCTTGAGGGTGCAAAAAGATATTACGCCGAGATTATGATGCCGTTCAGAGGGGTGATTAAAACCAATATTGAAAAAATCGAAGCCCTCGACATTTCCATAATCGCGCCCAGTCACGGGCCTTTGTACGATGAGCCGAAGTTTATTATTGATGCTTACAAAAAATGGATAAGCGACGATGTCGAAAACAAAGTAGTTATCGCTTACGTCTCAATGCACGGCAGCACAAAACTGATGGTGGAACATCTCGTCGAAACACTTATGGAAAAGGGCATCGGCGTTGAGCAGTTTAATCTCGTCGGCGGCGACATCGGCAAACTGGCGATTGAACTTGTCGATGCGGCGACAGTGATTATCGCAAGCCCGACGGTTCTGGCGGGCGCTCATCCAGCGGCGGCTTATGCGGCGTTTCTATTTAACGCTCTGCGGCCAAAAACCAAGTATATCAGTGTTATAGGCTCATTCGGCTGGGGCGGCAGAATGTTAGAGCAGTTCAGAAGCATTCTGACGAACACCAAAGCTGAAATTCTTGAGCCGGTGATTATCAAAGGCGAGCCGACGAGCGAAGATTACACAAAATTGGATAAATTAGCCGATGAAATAGTTAATAAACATAGTAACTTAAAATAAGGGGATTTGTATGGCAAAGAAATTGGAAATTTATAAATGTATGATTTGCGGAAACATCGTCGAAGTTAATCACGGTGGAGATGGAGAGCTTGTCTGCTGCGGCCAGCCGATGAAGCTGCTTGTCGAGAATACAACCGATGCCACGAAGGAAAAACACGTTCCTGTAATTGAGAAAATCGCCGGCGGGTATCTCGTCAAAGTCGGCTCTGTCGCTCATCCTATGGAAGAAAAGCACTATATCGAGTGGATTGAACTGCTTGCCGATGGCAAATCGTATAAGCAGTGTCTTGCGCCAGGACAAAAGCCGGAGGCGACATTTAAAATCGACGCTGCGCAGGTCTCCGCAAGAGAATACTGTAATATCCACGGATTGTGGAAGGCATAAAATAGTTTTTAATTGTATAATTGCTAAACTGGAAAATGGCTTTATGTTCTTTTCAATGTGGAGAGTATTGAATGGGCAATAATTTTCATAATGACACTGCAAAGTATTCTTTTGATACCGCCGCTTTATACGAGAAGGCCTGCCAGGCAATCTTTGGCTGTTATTGTGCCTAATGTTTTTCCACCCGCATCTACAACAACCAGACACCCGTTCTGCCGGACAAGCTTTTCCACTACGACCTCGAAAGTCGTTTCCGGCGGAATGGTTCCTGCCGGGCTGCTCATTACGCACTGCACTTTTATTTTTAAAGTCGCCTCGTCAAGCGGGCGTTTCCATTTGGCGAACATCGGCTGCAAATATATACTTACCGCTGATGACAAATCGGACATTGCCACAACGCCCTGCGTTTTTCGTTTGCTGCCGACAAGTAAATACTCGACTCCCGTCTGCCGCATTTGTTCGATGGCCTTTTCGACCGGACAGTCCGGCCGGCACCACTTTACGTCATTATTCATAACGTCAACGGCTTTTAGACCCAATATCGAAAATATATTGTTGCTATCAGGAGTCGCGGCGGCCTCAACGGTTTGCTGCGGGGGCTGGAGAGGTTCAGATTGAGCCTGAACGCTGTCTGCCTGTCCCACCCGCTCTGGCTCGGCGGCTTTGGCGAATATGGTTTCCGGAAAAACGGCACAACAACTGAAAGGCGGAAGATTGCCCGCGGTTAATTCATAGAAACATACGGTCAGAGCAGCGTCTTCTTTGATGTCGAATTTTTGTTGAATGTCCCGCCATTGAGAGCTTATGAATGTTCCTGCCGGTAGAAAATGCCTGTGCGTTTCCACGTTTTCGCGAAAAACCCTGTCAAACGCCCCTGCCAGCAGGTTTCCGGCATCCTCGATGACGCTGCTGATTTCAAATGCCTGCCGTTCCGTGCCGGACTTCCTGTTTTCAAGAATTTTATTGTCCGGCAGCACTACAAAAATTCCGGCCAGCGTGAATAAGGCTTCCGGGTCGAGCATCAGATAAAAACTGCCATCAATAGCCCCGTGCGCTTCGATTGTATTGACGGCACAAAATGTCCTGAAGTGTTTTTTGAGATTTTCGCCGGTTAGGCTCTGCTGCTCCCGCGGCTGACACCTTACCTCTATGCCGAACATAGTTTCTATGTCAACGCAAAACGCTTCAAAAGCGTCTTTGGCGAAACGAAAAATCTCATTCCTGATGTCTGTTTTGCAGATATTCACAATGCTGAATTATTTATACGAGCTTTCCTGTAAAAGTCTCAAAAAACTACCACGATAGTCTATAATTAGCCAATCTATTTTTGTCAAGGGAATTAGAAAAATAGAAACGCAGTTATCAGTTATCAGCGGTCAGACTTCAGCGAGCGGCGAAAAGCGGCGGGCGGTTGGGTATTATAGGCGTTTGGGGGGTTATGGGACTAATTAACTCTTTTAATAGCTGTTTTTCAGTACTGATATCCCAATTTTTTTGAGATTTTTCTTGCATTTGGACAATCTATTTGCTACTATGCGACTGTGCTGACGTATAGTAATTAGACGTGCAGCAGAAAGAAATTGATACATTCTTTTGCCATCGCAGTTTATGGCGGAAAGTGAGGTGTTGGAAAAAGAAGACTTCAAGAGTCAGACGAACCTTTCGGGTCTGATTGATGCAGCGTTTCCTTGCTTGTTCGGTTTCTTTCAGGCAAAAGGGTGATAAGTGAGCGAAAGGAAGAAAAGATGCCAAAGCCTTGTCGGACGAGGGGTCCGATAAGTAAGAAAAAAGAGAAATATTATTTTAGTGAGGTAAGAAAAATGAAGAAATTAGTTTTAGTTTTAGCGATTGCTTTGATTGCCGCTCCGTCGTTCGGTGCGGTAACTATGACGCTTACACAGGTAGGCGATTCAAACGTCTATAATGTCAATTATGCCACGTCAGATGCTAATCTGCCGCGTGCGTTCGCATTGACGGTTAGCGTTGCAGGCGGCGGGAAAATTTCCGCTGTTACGCCAACTATGACCGGCCAATGTACAGAGGGCACCAGAGGCTACGGCATTTTCCCGGGCACTATTGACATCAATGGCGTAACGGGCTTTGTGAACAGCTACGGCTCACCAGTTGCCCCATCGGGTGACCCAGGTGCCGCAGGCACAGGCCTTGGCACAAGCACAGTCGTTCTTGAAATGGGTTCGCTTTATGTTGACAACAACACACCGGCAGCAAGCGGAATACTTTGCACTGTTACAATTGATTGCAACGGCGCGACAGTGAACCAGACTTTGTCGGCTGCTTTAGAGTCAACTTATCGCGGCGGTGTTGTTATGGAAGATGGCGACCAGCCAGCCGTAACAATTGCGGATGCGACCTATACCGGCTGCGTTCCTGTTGTTACAGAATGCTATGCCGGAATGGCAGATTATGCACAATGGGTTGATGCAGGCAAGCCAAATTGCTGGTGCTATGTTAGACAGTGTAAGGGCGATGCCGATGGATTGAAGCAGGGCGATGCAAAGACCGGCTATTACTATGTTGGTACTGGCGACCTGACCATTCTTACGGGTGCATGGAAGGTTCTGAATCCGCCATTTGGTCCCGGACTTGCCGGAACGCAGGGTTGTGCCGATTTTGACCATTTGAAACAGGGCGATGCAAAGACCGGTTACTACAGGGTTGGTACGGGCGATCTGACCATTCTGACTACGAATTGGAAGGTACTCGAACCGACTTTCGGTCCAGGCGTAGCACCTACTTGCTTGCCAGGCAATAGACAACCATAGAAAGTGTAGTGTAACTTTTTGAATGTGAAAAAAAGTTTAAATGTAAATTGTATAAAATTTTTTAAGGAGGTTTTGTAATGAAGAAATTGTTAGTGTTAGTTTTGGTTTTGGCTGTGGCCTCGTTGGCCAATGCAACGATTCTCACTTGGAGTGCTGATTCGGTTAATGTGGCTGTAAATGGCACCATTACTGTTCAGCTTGTTGCCAGCGACAACGTCTTTTATGATGATGTTTGGGTTGGTGCCGATGAATCGTTGATAGCACAGATTCAGAGCATCACAGAGATTGCCAATAATGCTGGCGATAATGGCTATGCGGCTGCTCAGTCTGCATATCTTGGCTGGTATAAAATTGGAACTGCCGATATGTCTGACCCCTTTAACAGTGTAAAGGCAGGTGCTCAGTTTGATGTAGTTATTAAAGGTCTGGCAATGGGAACGTATGTAATAAGTTCAGATGCCTATGGCCAGAATGACGAGTTGACTGTCAATGTTATTCCGGAACCAGCAACAATGGCTATTCTGGGTCTTGGCGGATTGCTGCTTAGACGCAAGAAATAAGCGATTTAACGATTGCTTATAATGCAAATAAAAAGGGCTGATAATATCAGCCCTTTTTTTTTATGTTTCACCACGAAGAAACGAAGAGCGCGAAGAAAAAAACACTGTAATGTGGGGTAAAATTAAAAAACTTCGTGAATTTCGTGTCCTTCGTGGTAAAATGTATTTCTGTATACAGCGTAATCAGTGATTATAACGCCTTTACCCTAAACCCTTTACCCTATCCCCTAAATTTTTTTTAGATTTCTCTTGCATTTTGCCAATTCATTTGTTACAATACGTCCATCAAATTGGGGTTGAGACGAAGTTATTGCTAATCACGGTGGATTAGGAAACTCACAAAGGCTGTTTTAGATGTTTGATTTTCTATTCTTTGTGTTTTAGTGCCTTAGTGGCGAAGTTAGCAGTAGCTTTTTGAAAACATCATATTTCACTTTTTAATCGCAGATTACGCTGATTCCACAGACTCTTTTTGCCACGAAGACTCGAAGGCACTAAGAAATGAAATTACGAACTTGTGCTTTATAGCGTAGCATTAACAGTAACAAATTCTGAATAGTGTTATTTTTCTGTGATTATCTTTCCTTTGTGTCTTTGTGGCTTTGTGGCCAATTTTGTGTATTTATGCCTTGTTGGCAGAAACGCAATAAATTTATTAACCTCTTATTTTAGGAGACCGAAAAATGAAAAAAATGTTAACTTTAGTTTTGGTATTAGCTGTTGCCTCGTTGGCTGGAGCTACTAACATTACTTGGAGCACCGGTACTGTTAATCTTACGGTTGGTGCCAGCCAAACTGTGCAACTTATTGCCAGCGACAACGCCTTTTATGATGATGTTTGGGTTGGTGCCGATTCATCATTGACAGCACAGATTCAGAGCATTACAGAAATTGCTAACAATGCTGGTGACAATGGTTATGCAGCCTATCAATCAGCCTATCCAGGTTGGTACAAAATTGGTGCCGCTGATATGTCTGACCCCTTTACTAGTGTAGTTGCTGGTAATCAATTTGATGTGGTTCTTAAAGGCTTGGCGGTTGGCACCTATGTAATAAGTTCAGATGCCTATGGCGGGAATGGTTTACTAACCGTTAACGTATCACCGGTTCCAGAACCGATTACAATGGCATTGCTGGGGCTTGGCGGTTTGTTTCTTCGCCGCAAGAAATAGACACTCGGCAAAAAGTAAAATTTGAATCAAAAACCCCGGCTGTGAGGCTGGGGTTTTTTTATTGATTAAAAAGCAGTTATCCGTTATTAGTTATCGGTTATCAGTGTTGGAATTTTAAGGAATTGAAAATGAAAAAAACATTTTATTTGCTGACTATTGGCTATTGGCTACTGGCTACTGTTTTTATTTCCGGTTGTAATGAATCCGTCAAAAAAGAAAAAGCTGTTGAGGTAATCGTTGAGGACAGCAATCAGTTCCCTGAATTTCTTGTCGGCAGATGGAAAGCGGAAGGCAGCAGAGGATGGGAATTTGTATTTGAGCGAAATGGCACTATATCTTCAATTGTCCACACTCTTGGTACGGTGCATCTAAAACCGAATGAGATAACAACTGTTCCAATGAAAATGGATGGACAAAGCATTTATGAGCCGGGCAAATGGATAGTTGATTATGAGCCGACAACTAATATTTTAACTGTTGAAATAGACTTGAAAAGCTTTTATTTAGAAATAGGAACTGGAACTGTTGAGGGAAGCTGTTCTGATATCTTTACAGGCCCAATATCGGAGAACAAACTAATATGGAGAGTAAACTGGGTAACTTTTCTCAATGCTATGGCGCACACACCTGAAAACCCCTCCACTGATTTATCTTCTGACCCAATTTATGGCGAATCACAGGATATTATTTTTAATAAGGTAGAGTAGTTCCCAAAATCAGTCTTACTTCGGTTTTTTATATTTGAGAAAATCGAGATATTTTTGCAAATTAGATGACGTTTCTGCTTGACCATTGTTTTGCATAAGTTTTATCTGCTTTTCTAAAGCCACAATTGCATCATCTAATTTGCCCTGCATTTCGAGTGTTTTGATTAACCCGTCAAAGTATTCTGGGTTTGCCGGCTCTAATTCTACGGCCTTGCTGAATGCCTGCGCTGCGGAGTTGAAATCGCCCATTGAAGCATAGGCATCACCTAAACGGCCATACAGCATAGCTGAATCCGGTTGTTCGGCAATCTCGATACTAAATTGTTTTACCGCCTCCCTGAATTGTTCAACTGCCTCGTTATTTTTACCCATTCTTTGATAAAGCGTTGCAAGATTGAAGCAGATAGTGCCGATTACATTCTGGCTGTTTTCCTGGCTGTTATGATAAGCTATGGCCTTTTGAAAAGCCTTGATTGCAGCACTAATATTGTTCTGCTGAACATACATCATAGCGATTTCATTGTATGCCTTAATTGTCATAGATGGATTTAATTCTCCTGCCGCAGCGTATTTTTCTATGCTCTTGTCAAATTTTTGATTTCTCTTTAGACTTTCAGCCTGACTTAGATATTTTCTCGCCAGACTTTCCTTTGAGCTTTGCTTTACTACCGGAGCGAGCAGATTTTCAACCGGGGCATAGTTATCCGTCAGCACCATTCCGCCGGATTTTTTATAAAAATAATCAAGGTCTGATTTTTCAAGGTATCGCAGTCTAAGAGTGTTGTCATATTTTTCAAAAATAGCTTGAGGATTTATGGCTCTTTTGGTTGCTATAATTACATAAGTATCGCGTAAATCTGGCAGGCTAAGATAGTTTGTAATCACATATGCATTTGGAAATGTTTTTTGGATAGTATTTATTAAAGCGCCAAGAAATTTACCGTTATCATGTGTGTCAATCATATTGACCATATATACGCCGTCATCTTTGAGGATATGGACGATTTTTTCATTGAATTCCTGCGTAACAAGCTGAAATGGCACTGAAAAATCATTTATAGCATCTTCATAGATAAAGTCATAGAGCGGGATTGGTTCGCCTCTGTTTTTTTTTATTAAAAGTTCATCGACATAGTTTCTCGCATCCATTGAGTATGTGTTAATGGTGGTATTTTTGGGAAGTCCGAATGCAGCAGTTGCCGCTTTTGTTACGCCTGGGTCGATTTCCACAACATCGATTCTACTGCCCGGCCAGTTCTTTTCGAGATATTGCGGGAATGCGTACCCGCCGCCGCCGATTATCATTGCATTGATTTTATCCTGTCCTGTTCGCAGCCCGTGTGTAATGCCTGCAAAGATTTTACTGTAAA
The DNA here is from genome assembly GCA_001824555.1 of Planctomycetes bacterium GWC2_45_44. Taxonomy (GTDB): domain Bacteria; phylum Planctomycetota; class Phycisphaerae; order Sedimentisphaerales; family UBA12454; genus GWC2-45-44. The sequence goes on along the minus strand of MHXU01000094.1, from coordinate 12,957 downwards.
AATATTGCAGATTATTTACATTGCCGATAATAATTTCGCTGTGTCGTAGTTTATCCTGAACAAATTCCCTCTTGTCCGGTTTTACGGATAATTGGCGTACCGCCACATAGCAGTAGGGTGTTTCAGCTTCATAAATTACAGCAGGGTCGGGTTTTTGTCTTAAACCTATTGATGCCCCTGTTTTTTGCATAGCCTCTGCCGGCGACATACCCATTACCAATGCGCAGACAAACACTATAAGCCAGATGTACGCTTGCCAAAGCCGCACCCAGTAAAGAATCCCCATAATGAGCAACACTGCCCCGACGCTCCAGACAATAGCTATTGTTCCGATGGCGGGAATAAGACAGAATCCAGCCAGAAAAGTTCCGAAGATGCTGCCAGCCGCACCGCAGGCGTAAATGTCTCCGACAGTTCTACCTGTTGAAAGGCCTCTATCGAGAGCCATCTTAGCGACAACCGGGCTTATTGTGCCAAGCAATACTGATGGCATGAGAAACACAAGGGCTACATGGCTAAATACTCTTACCGGCCAACTTAATTTCCAGAGCCAAATCCATTCGCCTACGAGATTGTTCAAAATCACCACAACAACGCAGGCGACAGACGAGAGGATAAAAATTGAAGCCAGTATTTTTCTTGCTTTGAATTTGTCCGCTATTCGTCCGCCGAGATAATTGCCGACCGTAATGCCTGCCAGCACAACACCTATAACGGCTGTCCACGTGTATAGCGATGAGCCTAAATGTTTTGCTATCAACCTGCTGGCAACTAACTCAAGCACCATAATGCAGGCACTGGATGTAAATACGGTTGTTCCGGGGATCAGAATAGAAAAAAAACCTTTTGGTTTGTCCATAATTTAAGTTCCTTAAGAAATCTTAAAAGGCCAGTATAGCAGATAAATAACCAGACAGCAAGACCGACTCAATAATCATAATAAGTCACACCATGGGAATCCTTACCAAGCCAATTCAAACGGATTTGTTTGGTCGATGGCTTGTATATCCAACCGTAAGTCCCAGTCTGTTCAGGGGCGGTAGGAAAATCTGCGGAGTTTGCCAGAACTCTTATTGTTTTGATGGCATTGAATGGATTTTGGGGAATGGCACTTAATCTTTGCTCGAATTCAGTCATTTGTCTGCCAAAAGCCATATAACTTGGAGTTGCTGTTTTGTTGTCGTTAGTGTATCCTGGTGCGACACCTTTATGCTGTGCGGCGTAGAGTTCGATAGCGTTTCGCAGGACGCGGAGATTTTCCTTAGCTGCTGATTCTTTTGCCTTTTGCTGGTTGTCCTCGTATAACGGCACAACAATAGCGGCCAGAATGCCCAAAATGGCCACTACAATGAGGACTTCGACGAGGGTAAAAGCGGAAGGAAGTGAAAAGTGAATAGTGAATAGTGAAAAGCTATTGAATCGGCGTTGCCGATGAGAATTATTTTTAGCCACAGAGTTCACAGAGGACACAGAGGGATATATGTTTTCAACAGTGTTAATCCGTGTTAATCCGTGTCTAAAAAAGGCGGATTTTGTGCGTAAATTGGCCATAATGGTAATATCGGCAGAAAAGGAGAGAGGGTTTAGGGTTGAGGGGGTAGGGGATAGGGGATAGAGACGCACGGCCGTACGTCTCTACAGTGCCGAAGGTGGGAATTGAACCCACACCCTCTTGCGAGGACAGGATTTTGAATCCTGCGCGTCTGCCAGTTCCGCCACTTCGGCAAAAAAATAGTTATCAGTTATCAGCTATCAGCTATCAGCTAATTGTTTCGCCGAAGGCGAACCCGAAACTAAATACCAAGTACCAAATACCAGATACCGCCCTAATAATCAAGAAAAACTATATTTTCCGGCGTTGCGACGACATCTTTCTTGCCAGAGCCGAGAATCGCCTTGATTTCGCTGCTGTGCCTGCCGATTATGGCGGCCAGCTCGTCGCTGCTGAAATTGCAGACGGCTTTGGCGACGGAATTGAGCATTACAACGTCGCCGGGCCGGAAATTGCCGGATATCGATTTAATGCCCTTCGGCAGGAGCGATTTTTTCTTTCTGATGGCGGCTGCTGCGCCGTCGTCGATTGTGATTGTGCCGGCCGGCGCGCTATTGAGCAGCCAGCGAAGGCGATTGCATAATTTGCGTCTCGGCATAAAGACCGTGCCGAGGTCGGAGCCTGCGATGATTTTCGTAATGACGTTTTTCGTTCTGCCGTTGGCGAGGACGATTCTGCAGCCTGCGTTTGCGGCGATTTGGGCGGCGGCGATTTTGGTTTTCATTCCGCCGGTCGAAAATTTGCTGCCTGCGGCGCCTGCGCTTTTGAGGATTTCATCGGTGATTTCATAGACGGCTTTGACCGGCTTTGCGTCGGGGAATTTGCGAGGGTCTTTGTCGTAGAGGCAGTCAATATCGCTCAAAATTATTAAAACGTCCGCGTCGAGCTTGCTGGCGACGAGTGCGCTTAGCTTGTCGTTGTCGCCGAACGCTGTGCCGATTTCTGCGGTCGAGACGCAGTCGTTTTCGTTGAGGATTGGCACAACGCCGAGCGTTAAGAGAGTTTCGATTGCGTTCTTCAGGTTCAAATATGTTTTGCGATTGCTCAAAACCTCGGCGGTGAGCAAAACCTGTCCGCAGGCAAGGCCGAGCTTGTCGAATGCCTTGCGGTATTCGGTCATCAGCAGGGGCTGGCCGATTGCGGCGAGCGCCTGGCGGGTTTTGATGTCAGCGGCGGCTTCGAGCAGGCCGATTCTGCCGGCACCCATACCGATTGCGCCGGAACTGATTAAAACTGCCTGTCTGCCGGCTTTTATAAGCTCGGCGACCTGGGCGGCGATTGAGCGAATATACGCAGAGTCAACCTTCCCTGCCCTGCTCAAGGTGTTTGTGCCGATTTTAATGGCGATTCGTTTTGAGTTAGTAAAATTACGCATTAGAGTTTAAAATCCTTTTTCAAATTTTTGTGCGTAAATTTTTTAGCGGTTGTGCCGGTGTAATCTGCGACGATTTGGCCAGTGCCGAGGAGTTTCCATTTATAAATCACCAGACCTTCAAGGCCGACCGGGCCGCGAGCGTGGATTTTATTTGTGCTTATGCCGACTTCGGCGCCGAGGCCGAAACGGAAGCCATCGGCAAAACGTGTGCTTGCGTTTAAAAATACATCGGCGGAATCGACCAGATTTAAAAAATTCTCCGCGGCGTTTTTATCATTAGTTACAATCGCGTCGGTATGATGTGAGCCATAAGTATTTATGAATTCGATAGCCTCGTCGAGCGAATCAACAACTTTTATCGAGAGAATCAAATCGAGATATTCGGTTTTCCAGTCGGCATCGGAGGCTGGTTTGATGTCGATGAATTTTCGGGTTTTTTCGCAGCCGCGAAGCTCGACACCCTTTACTTCGAGAGCGGTTTTGGCGGCGGGCAGGAATTTTGCAGCGATGTCCTTGTGCACTAAAAGCGTTTCGGCGGCGTTGCAGACGGCGCAATACTGCGTTTTGGAATCGACTGTAATTTTGACGGCCATATCGGCATCGGCCTTTGCGTCAACATAGACGTGGCAGATTCCGTCAGCGTGGCCAAGGACGGCGATGTTGGTGTTGTTCATTATGTATTTGACGAACTCGTTACTGCCGCGGGGGATAATTAAATCAATGCAGTCATCGAGTTTGAGCATCGCGTGAACATCGTCGCGGGTCTGCAAAAGGCCGAGCCAACCGGCCGGGATTCCGGCAGAGACGGAGGCCTGTTCGATAATTTCAAAAAGGGCTTTATTGGTGTTCGCGGCTTCTGTGCCGCCTTTGAGCAGGGCTGCGTTGCCGCTTTTGAGGCAGAGGGTCGAAATCTGCACCAGGGCATCGGGTCTGGACTCGAAAATTACGCCGATTACGCCGATTGGGCAGCTTACTTTGTAGAGTTCAAGGCCTTTGTCGAGTTCTGTGGCGGTTATAGTCTGGCCGACGGGGTCGGAAAGTCCGATAAGGCTCTCGATGCCGCTGCACGTTTCGGCAATTTTGGCGGAGTCGAATTTCAGCCTTTTCAGTAGTGGGACAGCCAGATTGTCATTTTTTGCCTTGTCTAAATCCCGCTGATTGGCCTCGATAATTCGGGTGGAATTTTGTTTTATCGCTTTGGCAATCGCGGCAAGGGCGGCGTTTTTCTGTTCGGAACTGACCGCCGAGAGCAGGACAGCCGATTTTTTAGCTTTTTGTGCGAGTTCTAATAAGTCCATAGCCTTAATTCTAACCAATATTTTTCAATCTTCAATCTTCAAATCTTCGTAGTATTTTAGCCGGCTAAAATACTACAATTTTCTTGAGTTATCCATAAGTCTGGATTATAGTACCCCCTTTATTTATATGTACGGAACACTAATCGGAGTCCGCATTACAAAATGGACAAGCATTGCGATAACTGCGGTCAAAAAGATTCGTGCAAGACGATATATGGGAAACTCGGCGATTCGAAATTGCCGCCGGTTTTGCTGAATGTCGTAATAGCTCTGCTGCTGCCGCTGCTCTTTTTTATCGGGACTATCGTGGCGGCGGAAAAGTTTTTTTTTGAAGAAATCGCAAATTCGTTACGGCGAAATTTGTTTTCGCTTTTTTTGGCGATAGCTGCGGTTGGTTTATATCTTGTGATTTTGAAGTTATGCCGGTTTTTATTACGGAGTATAAAACATTAACGCTACTGGAAAATTGACGTTCGCGGGCGGGGTTCATCCGCCGGACTACAAAGAGCTGACCGAAAATTGTCAAATACGCACTGTCGGCGCGCCGAAACAGCTTGCTATTATGTTAAGTCAGCATATCGGTGCAATCTGCAGGCCGAGCGTAAATAAAAAGGATAAGGTTTCCGCAGGTCAGGTAATCGGCCAAGCGGACGCGTTTGTGTCTGCGCCGATTCATTCGCCAATAAGCGGCACGGTAAAGGACATCTGTCTTTGTTCGCATCCGGTACTGGGGAGAGCGGAGGCGATTATAATTGAGCCGGACGAGGGCAATGTTTCCAAACAAATTTGCGCAGCACAATTCGACAGCAATTTCAATCCTGATAAATTTACGGCGGAGAAGATTTTTAACGCTGTTCGCGATGGCGGGATTGTCGGTATGGGCGGAGCGGGTTTTCCGACTAATGTAAAACTAAAGGCTAATCCGAATTCGCCGATTCATACGGTAATTATCAACGGCTGCGAGTGCGAGCCTTTTATAACGTGCGATTATCGAATGATGCTTGAGTGGACGAATCAGATTCTTGCAGGGACGTTGCTGGCGGCCAAGGCTCTGGACGCGAGAAACATATATATAGGTATAGAGGATAACAAACCGCAGGCGATTGAGGCGTTTGAAAAGGCTATCGCGAAAATGGCTGCGGCTAACGATATTAAAGTTGTCGCAGTAGAAACGAAATATCCGCAGGGCGGCGAACGGCAGCTTATTAAATCGATTCTCGATATTGATGTGCCGGCCGGCGGGATTCCGCCAATGGTGGGCGTATTGGTTCAGAACGTCGCTACGGCCGCGGCGATAGCGGAGGCGGTTGTTCTGGGCAATCCGCTGACATACAGAGTTGTTACGGTTTCAGGAAGCGGGATAAAAAATCCGGGTAATTTTTATGTTCCGATTGGAATGGCGGTCGGCGAACTTATCGAACTTGCCGGCGGATTGACCGACGAGGCGGCAAAGATAGCCAAGGTGATTCTCGGCGGGCCTATGATGGGTTTTGCAATCGCTGATTTGTCGATACCGATTACCAAGACCAGCGGCGCAATTACGGTTCTTACAGAAAAAGAAATCGGCTCGATACGAATCAAAAGCAAAGAAACAGCCTGCATTCGCTGCGGAAGGTGCATCGAAGTTTGTCCGATGAATCTCAATTCCACAAAAATCGCTCACGCGGTAAAACACAATTTGCTCGATATCGCAGAGGAGCATAAGATGTCAGCCTGTGTCGAATGCGGCTGCTGCAGTTATGTCTGCCCGGCTGATATAGAGGTGGCTGGATATATAAAGACGGGAAAAATTTTAGCGGCGAGACAAAAGAAGTTAATGCCGAAATAGGGGATAGGGTTTAGGGTATAGGGTATAAGGTATAAATAATGTTACGAAATATAAAAGTTTCTCATTCGCCGCATATAAGAAAGCATCACTCGACGCAAAGCGTAATGCTCGATGTAATCATCGGGCTTTTGCCTGCGGTCGCGGCTTCAATAGTTTTTTTCAGGGCGCGCGCTGAAATAGTTTTGGCAAGCTGCATTGTTTCGTGCGTCGTGTTCGAGTGGCTTTGCAATGTTTTCCGCAAGAAGCCTAATTCTCTTGGCGACTTGAGCGCGGTGGTAACAGGCATAATTCTGGCGTTTTCGCTGCCGGCGACAATGCCGTGGTGGGCGTGCATAATCGGTTCCGGATTCGCGATACTAATCGGCAAAATGGTATTCGGCGGTTTGGGCTGTAATATATTCAATCCGGCGATGGCGGGCAGATGTTTTCTGACGGCGTGTTTCGGTGCGATGATGACGACCTGGACGGTTCCGGCGACGGTGAATCGCGATATGCCGATAATGGGACAGGTCAAGAGCGAAAGAGTTCCCGACGCGATAACAAGCGCAACGCCATTGGCATTGAGCAAGGAAGCAATCAAAAGCAAACTCACAGGCAAAGGCGTGAACGCCGAAGCGGCCAATGGCATCGTTAAATATATGTTAATCGGCGAACGCGGCGGATGTCTCGGCGAGACAAGCGCAATCGCAATAATCATCGGCGGGATATATATGCTGCTGCGAGGAACGATAAGCTATGTCATACCGGCAGCGGTTTTAATCTCGGTGTTTTTGTGCGCGTCAATCGGGTGGGTTGCCGACCCGCAGTATTATATAACACCCTGGGCTCATTTAGCCAGCGGCGGACTTTTGCTGGGAGCGTTTTTTATCGCGACAGACCCTGTTACCGCCCCGCTAACGAAAAAGGGAATGTGGATTTTCGGCGCGGGCGTAGGAGCGATGACAATGCTGATTAGAATGGTCGGCGAATATCCTGAAGGCGTGATGTTCGCGGTGCTTTTGATGAACGCAGTTTCTCCGATGATTGACAGATTTACAAAACTAACTCCGACGGGAGGCAAAGTAAATGCTTAAAGCAATACGCTATTATATAGAACAAAGCTGGCTGCTGATAGTCTCGGCGTTTTTTTTCGGGCTGCTGATAGCGGTCGCCAACGCCGCCTGGTCAGGCAAAGCTGACACAAACAAAAAAGCTAAACTAAGCAACCTGATGAAAAATCTCGTTCAAAACGCCGCGAAATTCGAGGTTGCGATAAAAGACGCTAACGTCGCCGACGGCAAAGGAAAACTGCTAAAGACGGATATTTACAAGGCTGTCGATGAGAATGGAAACGGCCTTGGGTTTGCTTATATTACCAGCGGGACTGGTTTCGCGGATAAAATAGAACTTATCATCGCGGTTGACGCGGACTGCGGGAAGTTTTTGGGGTTTGAAATTCTCTATGCGAACGAAACGCCCGGCTTCGGCGACAAAATTAAAAAAGACGAGTTCCGCAATCAGTTTAAAAACGCCCCGGCGGAGCCTGTCTCGCTGATTAAGGCGGGCGACCGCAAAAAAATCGATAACGAAATCGTGGCGATAACCGGAGCAACGGTTACAAGCACGGCTGTAACGAATATATTCAATAAATCCATAGTGAGCGTGAAAGAAGCGTTGCAGCAGAAAGGATTGATAAAATAATGGCAGAGAGCAGTACGGCTAAAATAGATTATCTTAGCGCTCTGACGGCGGGATTGTGGAAAGAGAATCCGACGTTTCGGCTGCTGATAGGGATGTGTCCGCCGCTTGCGGTAACGACGGCGGTAAAGCCGGCTCTGACGATGGGGCTGTGCGTAATTTTTGTTTTGGTGTGCAGTAATGTAGCAATCAGCCTGATGCGAAATCTTCTCAAGCCGCATCTGCGGATTATTATGTTCACACTTTCAATCGCGGCGTTTGTAACAATCGCGGATTTGTATCTGCGGGCGTTTTCTCCGAAAATGAGCGAGGCTCTTGGCGCTTATGTTCCGCTGATAATTGTTAATTGTATTATTATTTTTCGCGCCGAAGCGTGCGCCAGCAAGTGCAATGTCTGGGTAAGTATTTTGGACGGCATCGGCTCCGGAACGGGTTTTACGCTTGCGTTGTGCGTTTTGGCTGGCATTCGTGAAATTCTGGCGGCCGGCACATTTTTCGATTATCGGGTTATGCCGAAAGCGTTTGTGCCGTGGGCGGCGATGCAGATGCCTGTCGGGGCGTTTGTAACGCTTGGGCTGCTGTTAGGGCTTGCGACTTTAATTACGACCAAAAGGGCTGACTGATGGATAATATGTATGTTTTGATGATGGGATTTCTTTCGGTTGTCATAGTTAATAACTTTGTCTTCACAAAGTTTCTCGGCACTTGTCCATATCTCGGCGTGTCGGGCAGGCTCGATACCGCGTTTGGAATGGGGCTGGCGGTTACATTCGTAACGGCCTTGAGCGGAATACTAACCTGGCTCGTGGATTATTATATTCTCGTGCCGAACGGTTTGGAGATTACCCGCTACGTCTGCTATATTCTGATTATCGCAGGGGCGGTGCAGCTGGTCGAAATGTATGTTCGCAAATTTTTCCCTGCGCTGTACAGGACATTCGGCATATTCCTGCCGCTAATCAGCACAAACTGCGTTATCCTTGGAATATGTCTGTTCATAAATATCTGGGCAATAGACAATCTGGCGGAAGTCGCGGTGTTAAGTACGGGAGTCGGAATCGGCTTTACGCTGGCTATATGTATTATGGCGGCGATTCGCGAAAATCTCGCGCTTGTCGATGTGCCGGAGAGTTTGAAAGGTGCTCCGATTACGCTAATCACGGCGGGACTGCTTACGATGGCGTTTATGGGCTTTGCCGGAATGATTAAATAGTATTTAGTATTTGGTTTGGGAAATTAAATGATATTAGCAGATATAATTACGCTTTGGAATAGTTCCTGGCCGGCCGGCGTTACGATGCTTGTGCTGGGAGTCGGATTTGCCCTTGTTTTGCTGATTGCCAGTATAAAGCTCAAAGTCGAACAGGATGAACGAATCGACAAAACTCTCGCAGCTCTGCCAAATATCAACTGCGGAGCGTGCGGATTTGCAGGCTGTCAGGATTACGCGAAAATGGTAGTTGCCGACCCGACTTTATTAGGCAAATGCTTTCCGGGCGGAGTAAAAACAAAAGAGAAAATCGCGGAAATACTTAACCTTCAGATAAGCGAAGACAGCGCGCCAAAAAGGCCGATTGTCCACTGCGCAGGTCAGACCGAAGACAAAACTTTGTTTGCGAAATACGACGGCATACCGACCTGCACAAGCGCAAATGCCCTTTCAAATGTTCAGGCGTGCAAATTCGGATGTTTGAGTTTCGGCGATTGTGTCGCATCGTGCAAATTCGGAGCTATGAAAATCATCGACGGCCTTGCGACAGTCGATTATGAAAAATGCACAGGCTGTACCGCCTGCGTAAAGGCCTGCCCAAGAGGAATTATTGAAATGGTTCCGTTCGCTTACGACAAAATGATGACCGTCGCCTGCCGAAGCGTTGAGAGCGGAAAAGACACGAAGGCATTCTGCAAAGTCGGCTGCATCGGCTGCAAACTCTGCACGAAGCAAAGCGAAGCGTTTGTCGTAAATAATAATCTCGCGAAATTAGACTACGCGAAATACCAGCCGAGTGAGGCATTTGAAACCGCTATGAATAAATGCCCGACTAAGGTGATTGTCTATCGCGGAAAAAAAATATAGCCCCAGAGAACACAGAGACGAAAAAGTGAAAAACTAAAAGTGAATAGTGAGAATTTGACTTCGGCGAGCTCATCCGAGCCGTGGAATCGCCTGCGGCGAAGTTATTTTAATTCTTCATTTTTCAATCTTCATTCTTCAATAACGTTTATGCCCCTACTGTGGCGGGCAGCTTTTCCTCAAGTCTGCATAATTTGCAATCGCAAAGGCCTGTGCTTCTCAAATGTGTAGTTCCGGCATAATCGCGCGTCTCGGCAAGCAACGCTCCTTTGGCTTTCATTTTGCGAAACGCGACATCGGCCTTTTGCCTGTCCTGCGTACCGACGGCATCTATAAGAACGGTTACTCTTTTGCCCCTTTGCAGAAGGCCAAGCACCGTTGCCGCGACGGCACCCTCGGCAAGCCCGCCGATAACAATCATCTCGTCAGCGTGCAATTCGGAAAGCAGCCGGTCGGCTCTGGGTTCTTCAAACGGGTCTGCTGTTCGTTTATCTAAAATCACCTGGTCGTAACGCGTGAACAAATCTCTCTGCAGGTCTGTGCTGTCGTCGGGAATAAATTCGATTCTTTTGCTGCGAAGGGTGTAAGAAATTTTCTGCCAGCCGGGAGAATTGAAGCTGTCGCCGTTTCTGCCGGGCTTGAATAAGGTGGTTGAGATTACCCTCATATTTTTTACTCTTGACCAGGCAAGCACTCTGCGGATATTCATCAGAACCCTGCGATGATTGCGTATGCAGGAATCGCCATCGGCAAGGAAAAATTCCCTCTGCGTGTCAATGTCGATGACAACGCGTTTTCGTCTTAATTTAATAGGCCTAATCATTTTAACTTTCCTACTTAAACCATCAACCCTTTCTTACTCTAATACGAACCAAAGGCGCGACAGTTGTACAAAATCTGTATCGAAAATACTCGAACTTGACTTAAGCTGGATTTAATGCGAAATTACCGTCTTTGCGGCAGTTAAATTAAAAAGGCGTTGCAGTGGCTAAAAAAACATTAAAAGAGTTCGCGAATATCGCTCTGCTGGCAGACGAAATCGTCGGCAAAATTGACTTTGCAGGTGTTTTCGGACGTAAATCGGCGGTACATATAGAAGTCGGCTCCGGCAAAGGGACGTTCCTTGTCAATCAGGCGGCGGCGCAGCCGGACGTGAATTTTCTCGGCATAGAATGGGCGAACAAGTATTATAAATTTATCGTAGATAGAGTTGGAAGGCGAGGGCTGGAGAATGTGCGCGTTATGCGCACCGAGGCCGCGTCATTTATCGCCGGGAACGTCGGCGATGAGACGGTGGATTGTTTTCATATTTATTTTCCAGACCCCTGGCCCAAGAAGCGTCATCATAAAAGGAGATTTATTTCCGCCGCGAATGTCGAACAGTTTTATCGCTGCCTGAAACCAGCCGGCATTGTCAATATCGCGACAGACCATCAGGAATATTTTCAGTGGATGGGCGAGACATTCGACGGGTTTAAAGAAAAATTTGAGAAGGTTGATTTTGTTAAGCCTGCCGGCGCGACCGAAGATGAATGCGCAGGCACAAATTTCGAGAGAAAATACATCAAAGAAAACAGAGCGATTTATACAACCGCGTTTAGAAAAATCCCAAACAAATCGTAATTTTTAAGACTACTATTCTGTCACGGCAAAAACCGTGAAAATGTCATTGCGAGCGAAGCGAAGCAATCTCGTTTTTGTAGGGTGGGCTTCAGCCCACGCGGTTCTTCTGTCATTCCCGCGACCTGTCGCGTCGCAGTTTCAACGAAGACGGAAAGCTGGAATCCAGTTTGGTAGGGTGGACAGATTTTCTGTCCACGCGTTGTTATTTTCGTGTTCAGCCCTGCCATCACCATGGCAGGGTTCATAAAATCTCATCGTCACAGGCGATTCCATTTTTAACGTCCAACATCAGGCATCGAACAATGAACGTCTTCAGCGTTTTTCCAATAGCCCCAACGGCCTTATTTATTCCAAACAATAATTTTATAAAACCTTTTTATAAGGTAGAATAATTTCTTTGTCAGTGGATATCCATTCAGTTTTAATAGTTTTACCTAAAATATCGCTCCACCAAAGCCCTAACCCTTTTACTTCCCACTTTCCAGTATTGGGGTTTTTATTGCCTATAATACTAACTGTTCTTTTGTCCGATGCAAAAATAATATAAAAATTTATTGTAAATGAAAAATGGCTATCTTGAACTATGACATCTGTTATTGAACCATCTAAAGTGCTGTATTGCAATGCAGTTAGGCAGACTTTTTTCTGGTCATGAACCGGCATTATACCAACATGCTTCCATATGACCTCAATTTTATTATTGTTAGTAAAAATGGATAAATCTACGAGTAATTTTACATCAGACAAATTGCTATCATCAATAGTGTCCATATTAAACTGTGGGTGAATAGAAATATTATTTTGACTGGAATCGATTTGGGCTACTGCAAACAATGCAAAAATGGATACGAGAAAGATAATCATAAAAACAAAGTACTTTTTCATTTGATTCTCCTTAAAAATTATTATTTTCTTTTTTTTTAAACAAATCACCATTAGTGGCCGTCCCTATTTATTTCTGAAAAAGTGTCTGCCCACTTTAATTTCCTTTGCATATAGGAAATCTGGGGACACCATACTAATTCTTTTGTTTTCCAGCACTTTTTATATTCCCTTTCTTCGAGTAATTCGGGACAGCCACCTATTTTAAAATTTTGTTTTGTCATTTTGCTATTTGATTTTTGATTTAATTTTCAAAAATTCCATCGGCCTTGCCGATTCCATCTACTGTCTACTGAATTCTGAATACTGGCTACTATTTTTCTTCCCTGCTCCCGTTTTCAATTTTCAAAACCTGTTCTTATTGTATTACGACAAATCGGATAATCAATAAAATTATCCGCCAACCATAATCCGTGTCATCTGCGAAATCGCTGTTAAAAACCGTTCAAAAACTTATCAAAACTTGCAAAAACTCGACGATTTTTGACAAAAACCGTTCAAAAGTCGTTCAAAACTTTCAATTTTTTGTCAAAATTTAACAAAATTTGCAAAAAACTTGCAGACCTTTAATATCTCTAATGGTTTTTTTGAATAACGGAATGTTATTGCAAAATGGATTTTTTGCCGCTATAAGTGGGTTTTCCTGAT
>MHXU01000093.1 GCA_001824555.1 Planctomycetes bacterium GWC2_45_44 | reverse complement strand
TTGAAAAGCTCCTGCGAATAGTGCATCTCGGCGACATCGATATCAGAGGCGAGAAGCAGTCTGTCGTTTTCGACGGGGTAAGCGATTTCAAATTTTTGGGTTGGGCATTTTCGTTTCCAGGCGAGATAAAAACGAAGCTGCCAAATAGGTTCGTTAATCTGTTCGTTGATTTGCGTTTTTATTTGCTCGAAAGTTTGATTTGTGAACTCTGCGCATTTGAGAATAATTTTGTTCAGCTCGTTGAAATCGTCAGCGTATTCTGTTCGGATTTTTTCGGCGAGGTCGTCAGACTCTCCATATTTGCGAATATCTCTTTGAAGTTGCCCCTGCCAGAACCGCTCGTCAGCCAGTTTGGCGTATTTATAATCTATGCAAAGGGCGAATCTTGCCTCGTCTATGGCGAGAACCGTTCCGTTTCGGTCGAGGATTCTTCCACGCAGTGCGGGCAGAATTTTGTTTGCTCCCGTGCGGATTTTTTCGAGCTGACCCTGCCATACGCTGCTGGAATTGAGCTGAATGCAACCAAGCCTGATAATGCAAATGAGTGCAAACAGACCGCAAAAAAGGGCGAAGATTTTTAATCGTCGATTATACATCAATAGCCTCTACGCAAAAAGAAGCCGCCACAGAGTTTAAAGTTTTTATTTTAGCCACAGAGAACACAGAGTTCACAGAGAAAAAATATAAACCGCGTGGGCTAAGAGCCCACCCTACAACTAACTAAACCCCGTCATAGTAATGACGGGGTTAACCAGCTTACCAATTTATTTGGCGGAGTTTTTCCATATTTTTATAGTCGGTCATATCAAAGCCGAGGGTAGTTACTGTAATAAAGCCATCTGTCAGGGCGAGCGTGTCGCAGGGAACATCAACGTCTCTGTGATCTCCGCCGGCGAGCTGATAAAGCAGTGTGCCGTCGGGAGCGGTTTTTTTTATGTAATGTTCCTGAAAACCCATCGTTGACTGCGGTACGATTTTTACGCCTTTTGGTTTTCCGGCGGCGAGTTTTGGAATGTTTATGTTTATTACCGCAGAGAGGCTTAAATTCTTTACCTTATCAAAAGTTTCGACGGCGTATTTGGCGGCGGCGGCGAAATCGCACGGCTCTTCAAAAGCATAACTTAGCGCGACGGCGGGGACGTGGTAAAAGGCCGCTTCCATCGCAGCGGCGACTGTGCCGGAGTAATAGACGTTTATGCCGACGTTTGCACCGTGATTTATGCCGCTGACGACGATGTCCGGCCTTTGCGGGCAAATCTCCATAAGTGCAAGTTTGACGCAGTCTGCCGGTGAGCCGGTTACGCTGAAGCCCTCGAAGAGGCCTGCGACGTTGACTTTTTCGCATTTCAAAGGCTCAAAAACGGTAATGCTGTGGCCTGCTCCGCTCATTCTGTCGGATGGCGCGACAACGGTAACGCTGCCAAGTTTGACTAATTCTTTATACGCGGCGGCAATTCCTGGGGCCGTGATTCCATCATCATTTGTTAAGAGTATATCCATACGGTTATATTAACAGATGAGTGGTAATAAGCAAGTGTCTGATTGACGGTTTGGCGGCACGGGGTATAATTGGGGCTATGATAAAACAATTTAACCCTAAAACCGATATTACAATGACTGTCGAGCAGTGCCGTCAATTTGACCAGCGGGCAATTAACGTCATCGGAATACCGGGCGTAGTTTTGATGGAAAACGCAGGACGCAGTTGTGCGGAAATTATTATCGCTCGGCTGAAACAGACCGGCGGCAGGAAAGTTTGTATCTTCTGCGGGACGGGCAATAACGGCGGCGACGGGTTTGTAATCGCAAGACATTTGCATAACGCCGGTTTGCTGCCGAGCGTTTTTATCTGCGGCGAGGCGACGAAAATCAAAGGCGATGCCGAGCTCAATTATAAAATCGTTTCAAAAATGAATATCGCTGTCGGGGGAATCAACCCCGCGGCGGAAAATGTCGAAAAACAAATTGACGCATCGGCTGGCGGCTGCGATTTGCTCGTTGATGCGATTTTCGGCACGGGATTTTCCGGCGTTTTGAAGGGCGGCTTCGAGAAAATCGTCAGGAAAATAAATTTGCTCGGAAAAACAGTTGTCGCGGTTGATTGTCCATCGGGTTTGGATTGCGATACCGGCGAGCCGGCAGGGGCAGTGATAAAAGCTGATATTACCGTAACATTCGCGGCGGCGAAATGCGGATTCAAAAATCCCGAAAGTAAAAAATTCACTGGCGAAATTTATGTTGCATCAATCGGAATAGAACCGAATTTTTAGCCACAGAAAAGGAAGTAAGGAAATTTTCAGCCTTTGGGCGATTGTCCTTACTTCTTTACTTCCTTGCTTCCTTGTTTTTTTTTATCTGCTGCGGATTAGCATATTGGGGTCGTAAGCGATGTGCGGGGCGAGTTGCTTTATGTCTTTTATAAATCGCTGGCCATCAGTCCAGTAGCCTGCGGTCGGTTTCAGCGATGCGCATTTGCTTATAAAATAATCGTTCAGGCAGCCCATCAACTGTTCGCGAAGGTATTTGCTCGCCATCGAAGCAAGGCAAACCGGAAGATGCTCGGCATCGGCCTTTACGCAAAAATCAATTCTGACGCTTTTGTGCTGCGTGGTAAGTTCATAACTGCTTTTCTGGTCGTTCTGACTTAAAACTTTCAACTCCATATCGCTGAACATCGTGCGCAGCGGGCGGACGTAGTTTTCCCTGCCGCCCTGACGGTCGATTACGAAATGAAAATTCCGGCAATACGAACTTTTTATTATTTCATCTACAAGGCCGCACAGGGCGGTAAAAACCACCGTGGACTTATTATTAACTTTCTGCACCATATCATTGTAGTAGGCGGTGTCGAAGCAGAAACTCTTCAGCGTTGTAAATGACATTTTGTTTTTTTCGAGGCTTTTGCCAAAAGCTCCCGCGCAGATTGAAATGTCGTCGGCGTTGTATTTTATTTGTTTGCTGTCGTAATTTTTATGCCAGGGATATTGACGCAATCTGTCGCCGCATTGGGGGCAGAGGGCGTTCACGAGTTGAGCTACGGTGGTCGGCGTTTTGTCGAGATTTTTTAGACAGGCGAGAACGGTTTTTTCGAGATATGCTATGCCGGTCGCGGGCGTGTAGGCTTTTTTGGAATCGCAAATCAGCATTCTGCCCGCCAGATTTTTTTTATGATTGCCGACCGAATCCTTGAGCATAATCCACATTGATTCTTTGTTCACGCCTGCCGGAATAGTGAACGCCGCGGCGGAGACGACCAAAGGCCCCAGCAAAGGCCCCAGTCCTGCTTCGTCAATACCGACCAGCATTATGTCGTTTACAGCTTTGTCCATACGAATCCAAGTGGAATAAATATCAAAAATCAAAAATTAAAATATGGAAAGGAGTTTATAGAATCGGCATTATGCTATTGTTTCTTCGAGTTTTGCCAGTATGTCTTTGCTGTTGACGGCTTTGTTGCCGTTGGAGCTTTGCCAGTTTGTGTTTGAATTGCTCCTTAACATCTGCTCGATTTTGCGACAGGCCAAAATCACCGTCGCGTGATTTTTGTTGCCCATCAGTCTGCCGATTTCCGGGAATGACATTTTGGTATGTTTTCTCGCCAGATACATAGCGAACGAACGCGCCAGGCTAACGGTTCTGTCCTTTTTGCTCGAATGAACATCGGCGGGTGTTATTCCGAAATATGTCGTAGCCGCTGACTCGATATCGGAAATATGCACAATCGGGTCGGTTCGGGATATATGCTCGGCAAGCACCTGCTTTGCCATTGCGACCGAGATTTTCTCATTGCACAGCGACGAATACGCCGTCAGCTTCAGCAACGCTCCTTCCAGTTCGCGGATATTCGAGCGGACATTCTCGGCGACATAAGCGATAACCTTCTCGTCGAGATGGATATTGGCTGTCTCGGCTTTTTGCGTGAGAATTTTGGCGCGGGTCTTGAAATCAGGCGGCTCAATCTTCACCACCATTCCCGATACGAATCTGCTCACTAAAGATTCGCAAAGCTGGCCAATCATTTTCGGATGGGCATCGGAAGCCAGGACGACCTTCTTGCCCGCGAGATTTATCGTATTAAAAGTATGCAGGAACTCTTCCTGCGTTGACGGCTTGCTGGCCAGGAAGTGTATATCGTCAATAGCCAGCAAATCCGTTTGCCGGTACCGCCTGCGAAAAGCTTCCAGCTTTTTCGTCTTCAAGGCCAGCACAAACTGATTGGTAAAGTCTTCCGCTGACACATAAAGCCAGTTGGCTTGCGGCCTGGTTCTTGACAACATCTGGCATATCCCTTGCAGCAGATGCGTCTTGCCAAGGCCATGCCCTCCGTGGACAAACAGCGGGTTGAACTGACTTACCTCATCAGAAACAATACTAACCGCTGCGTTATAAGCTAAATTATTCGAAGGCCCGACTACAAAACTGTCGAGTCCCATTTTTATTTGTCTTGCCGAGGGCTGGGGCGAATTGAACCTGCGGCTGGTCGGCGTAATTCTCGGCTGCTCGGCGGGCCGAGGCTGCGAATCCGCCTGTTTTCGCAGATTCCCGCTCAACTCCGGCTCGATATTAAACACGATTTTTCTTGAAGAGCCGAGAACTGTTTCAAGTGCGGCCGTTATATCGCACAGAAAATGGCTCTCAATCCAGTTTCCGACGAACGCGTTCGGCACGCCGATTTTCAGATACTCGCCGCAGAGCGTCATCCTTGCGGAATTCTTAAACCAGATGCGGAATTTCTGCTGCCCGATTTTTTCCGCCAGCGTCTGGTTTATTGCGCTGATTTCATCCGTGATTACAGTCTGCATCGTCATGAAGAATTTCGTTATTTATTGCGTTTTTGGGTTTCTACGACAATTATCTCTGCGTGAAATATATTTGCGATTGCTCGCTAAATCAATAGCCTTTTTTCGGAATTCTTTTCCACAAGTCGAAAGTGTCTTTGAATGTATGAGCTTACGCCGCAAAAAAAATTATTGTGAACAGGTTTTGCACCGCCCCAAAACAATTTGTGGAAAAGCTGTGGAAAGAATTAATTTCTATTCGGCTCAAGATGAACAAGCACGTCGGTAATTTGGGGTAGAGCTTTTATGATTTCAGCCTGTATTTTATGACTTAATTGGTGCGACTGATTGAGAGTGATGTTTCCATCAATCTGCACATGAAGGTCCAAATGTATATCGTCCATTCGGCCTCGAGTGCGAATTTTATGGCAGCGGCCTACGCTGGGGATGGCAAGGACAATATCCTCGATTTTTTTCGTATCGGCTATCGCGCAGGCATCGCAAAGTATGCCGGATTCCTCTTTGATAATCAAAAACGCCGAACGGAAAATAAATAATGATATCAGAATAGCGACAATCGGGTCAACGATTGGATAGCCGAGCTTAACGCCGATTAAGGCCGCCAGAACCGAAATAGAGGTGAATATGTCGGATTTGGTGTGCATTGAATCGACAACCAATATGTCGCTGCCGAGACGTTTTCCGCTGCGATATTCGTAAATCATAACCGTGAAATTGACCGCGATTGTAATCAGCATCACAGCGAAGCTGACCATATCAACCTGCGGAGTTACCGGATGATGGAAGCGAAAAATTCCCTGTTTGCCGAGGTTGAATGCGACAAACAGCAGCATTGCCGCGATGCCCAGCGCGAAAAGAGTTTCGTATTTTTTGTGGCCGTAGGGGTGGTCTTCGTCTTTTGGCTGCGAGCAGTAATAAATGCCGATAAGGCCGATGACGTTTGAAGTGCCGTCCGCAAGAGAGTGAAAGCCGTCAGCGGTCATACTTGCCGAGTGGCTTATGAGGCCATAAATCATTTTCGCCGCCGCCACAAGCCAGTTCAGCGCAAGGACGATTAGCAGAACTTTTTGTATCTGCCGGTAATGTTTTTTGGCATTAATCATATCTTTTTGCTCTCTTTATCGCGATAACCCGGCTGTCATAGTGGCGACAATCATACCGCTGACAGGTTCATAATCAAGTATAAACATAGCTGCTAATAATCAGTGTTTCGCCTTTTGTTCGCTTGACAAATTCAGCGGATAAGGTATATTTAGTATCGGTTAATCCCTGTCAGGTCGGCAGGGGTCGAAAATGGATAAATAAAGTATATTTTGGGGTTTAAGGCCGGACAAAATAAATGGCACAGATTACACTGCCCGATGGCAAAGTATTGAATGTTGATGATGGTCTCAAAGCAGGGCAGGTTGTCGAAAAAATCGGTAAAAGACTCGCACAGGATGCCCTTGCGGTAAAAATTAACGGCCAGTTGGCTGATTTGGACACTCCCGTATCCGGTCAAATCGCGTTTCACGTCATAACCAACAACAGCAAAGAAGGTCTCGAAATTATTCGTCATAGCTGCGCTCACGTTATGGCAGAGGCTATATGCTCGCTCTGGCCGAAAGCCGAGCTGGTGTACGGCCCGACGATTGACGATGGTTTTTACTATGATATTGACTTCGATGAGCCGATTAGGCCGGAAGATTTCGCGAAAATCGAAAAGAAGATGGCGGAAATTATTGCTGCGAATCTGCCGATTAGCCGAAAGGAGTTCAGCAGGGAGCAGGCATTGCTCCACGTTGCGGGGAATAAATACAAGGTTGATAATATCAATCGCGCACAGGGCGAGACGATTAGTTTTTATTCGCACGGACAGGGGTTTGAGGATTTATGCAGAGGGCCGCACGTTCCCAGCACCGGCAAAATCGGCGGATTTAAAATTATGTCCGTAGCCGGTGCTTACTGGCACGGCGACGCAACACAGAAAATGCTCCAGCGCGTCTATGGTACTGCCTGGCGAAATCAGAAAGAGCTTGACGATTATCTGACTATGCTCGAAGAGGCTAAGAAACGCGACCACAGAGTAATCGGCAAACAGATGGATTTGTTCAGCTTTCACGATGAAGGTCCCGGCTTTGCGTTTTTTCACCCGAAAGGTATGGTAATATGGAATGCTATCACCGATTTCTGGCGGAGCGTTCATAAAAAATACGACTATCAGGAAATCAAAACGCCGATTATTCTCAATCAGCAGTTATGGAAATTAAGCGGGCATTGGGATAATTATAAAGAGAATATGTATTTCACAACCGTTGACGATGTCGGCTACGCAATTAAGCCGATGAATTGTCCCGGCGGATGTCTGGTTTACGCAAATAAACAACATTCTTATCGTGAGTTTCCGATTAGAAATGCCGAGCTTGGTCTGGTTCACCGCCACGAAGCGAGCGGCGTAATGCACGGCCTTGTTCGCGTCAGGCAGTTCACGCAGGACGATGCGCATATTTTCTGTACTGAAGACCAGATTGAAGACGAAATTGTCGGCGTAATAAATTTGATTTTTGAAATATATTCTGCATTTGGCTTTGAGAATATTCGCATCGAACTTTCGACCAAGCCCGAAAAACATATCGGCTCGGACGAAATATGGGAAGTCTCGACAAACGCACTGAAAAGGGCTCTGGAACGCAAAGAAATTAAATATCAGGTCAACGAGGGCGATGGCGCTTTTTACGGCCCCAAAATCGACTGCCATATACAGGATTGTTTAAAGAGAAGCTGGCAGTTAGGCACGATTCAGCTTGATTTCTCGATGCCAAAGAGATTTGGCTTAGTTTATACCGCCAAAGATAACACCGAAAAAACGCCCGTTATGATTCATCGCGCAATACTCGGCTCGTTTGAGCGGTTTATCGGAATACTGATTGAACATTTCGGCGGCGAATTCCCGCTGTGGCTCGCGCCGGAGCAGATGAGGATTTTGACGATTAGCGAAAAGTCCAACGATTATGCGCAAAGTCTGCTTGCCAAACTAAAGGCCGCGGATTTGAGATGCAGCTTAGATACTTCCGATGAAAAAATCGGCTCGAAAATTATGCGTGCCTATACAGAGAAGATGCCTTATATGCTTGTCGTAGGGCCGAAAGAAGCCGAAACCGACAGCGTCAACGTCAGAATCCGCGGCGGAAAAGACCCTGTAATGATGAAAGTTGATGAATTTGTCGCTCTGGCAAAAAATAAAATCGCTGAAAAGCAAAGAGATTTGAATTTGTAATTTACTGATAACTGAATTACTGTTTTTTTTGAAAGGCAAAAAAAATCGGAAAGCTGAAACTTAGAATTAACGAGTGGATAAGAACCAGTCCTG
>MHXU01000092.1 GCA_001824555.1 Planctomycetes bacterium GWC2_45_44 | reverse complement strand
CATCGACGTTCATTCTCGAAAAATCGTGAACGCCCTGACCGCTCATACCCGCATGGCCGTACTGGTCATATCTGGCACGTTTGTTAGCGTCGCTTAAAACTTCATAGGCCTCGGCGCATTCCTTAAACTTCGCCTCGGCTTCTTTATCGCCGGGGTTTTTGTCGGGGTGGTACTTTATCGCCTGCCGACGATATGCACGCTTAATATCGTCCGCCGAAGCGGCCTTCTCAACCCCTAACACTTCATAATAATCTCTTTTGGCCATATCATTCTAAAACACTAAATTCTAATATCTAAATCCTAAACAAATACTAATAACCAAAATTCCAATTGCCAAAACTTACGAATTTACGGTTTTGAACATTAGTATTTTGTAATTTTAATTTGTTTAGAAATTAGTATTTAGAATTTAGTATTTTTTACCTTACGCTGCCTTCAATCGCCGGTTTATCCTGGTCGTCTTCTTTTAAATCGCAAATCAGCACGTTTGTCGTAAGCATCAAGCCTGCGACAGAAGCTGCGTTCTGCAATGCGCACCTTGCGACTTTTGCCGGGTCGATAATGCCCGCCGCAATCATATCAACGAATTCACCCGTATTGGCGTTATAGCCCGTGTTGCCGGTCTTTTCGAGGAGTTTTGCGACAATAACATCGCCGTCTTCGCCGCCGTTATCGACAATCTGTTTTGTCGGAGCTTTGAGAGCGTTGGCGACAATTTCAAAACCGATTCGTTCTTCAGCTTTTGCCTTTGGTTTAGCTGCGTTGACTTTTTCAATCGCCCGCAGATATATCACTCCGCCGCCGGGAATAACGCCTTCCTGCGCCGCGGCTTTCGTCGCGTGCAGTGCGTCGTCGAGAAGGTCTTTGCGTTCCTTCATTTCCGTTTCGGTAGCGGCTCCTGCCTTTATAACAGCAACTCCGCCGGTCATCTTGGCAAGACGTTCCTGAAGTTTTTCCTTATCATAATCGCTTGTAGTAGCTTCAATTTGTTTTTTAATCTGCTCGCAGCGTGCGGCAATTTCTTTCTTTGTGCCTGCGCCTTCGATAACAGTTGTGTTTTCTTTTGCGACGATGATTTTCTTCGCTTTGCCGAGCTGCGAAAGCTCAATCTTTTCGAGCTTAACGCCGAGGTCTTCGGTAATTACCTGACCGCCCGTCAAAACGCCCAAATCGCCGAGCATCGCCTTGCGTCTGTCGCCAAAGCCCGGAGCCTTAACCGCACAAACCTTCAAAACGCCCTGCAATCTGTTGATAACCAAAGCCGCCAGAGCCTCGCCCTCGACATCTTCTGCAACGATAAGCAAAGGTGCGCCGGTGTGAGCGATTTTTTCCAGAAGCGGAATAATCTCCGAAATGCTCGAAAGTTTTTTCTCATAAAGCAGAATATAAGCGTCTTCGAGAACAGCTTCAAGATTCTGCGTACTGGTAACGAAGTAAGGCGAAACATACCCGCGGTCGAACTGCATACCCTCGACGACCTCAAGCTCTGTCTCTAAACTCTTGCCCTCTTCGACTTCGATAACGCCCTCTTTGCCGACCTTGTCCATCGCTTCAGCGAGAATTTTGCCGACTTCTGCGTTATTGTTTGCGCTTATCGTAGCGACTTTGGCGTAATCATCGTGGCCGCTGACTTTTTTGCTCTGTGAATTTATAAATTCTATAACCACTTCGACGGCCTTATCAATACCGCGCTTAATAGCCATCGGGTTTGCGCCTGCCGTTACGTTCTTAAGGCCTTCGTTGTAAATCGCTTCTGCCAGAACGGTCGCGGTCGTCGTGCCGTCGCCGACAACATCGCTTGTTTTGCTGGCAACCTGATTTACCATTTTCGCGCCCATATTCTTAAACGGTTCGGGCAATTCGATTTCCTTGCTCACCGACACGCCGTCTTTGGTAATCTTCGGAGAGCCGTAACTTTTGTGCAGCATTACGTTTTTGCCAGTCGGGCCCAGCGTTACCTTAACCGCCGCCGCCAGCATCGAAAGTCCCTGCTTCAAATGCGCTCTTGCAGCATCGTCAAACATCATTTGTTTTGCCATTTTTATACCTCCGGCTTATAAAAGCCATTACTGATTTGTGTTATTTTTCAACGATTCCGAGAATATCGCTCTCACGCAGAATTTTATATTCTTCGCCGTCAATTTTAATATCGTTTCCGCCGTACTTGCCGAAAAGAACAGTCTCGCCCTTCTTGACCGCGACTTCGGCACGCTTGCCGCTGTCTAACATCCTGCCCGGGCCGACCGAAATAACCTTACCAGCCAACGGCTTTTCCTTCGCGCTATCCGGAAGAACGATACCGCCTGCTGTCTTTGTCTCCGCATCCTGCGGCTTTACTACTATCCTGTCATCTAATGGTCTAAGTTTCATTTCTTATACTCCATATAAAACTTTTATTATTTTTTTATTTTGAACTCATCGGCGACAGCCGATTCCACAATTTTAAGTTTTAAACTTTAACTTTTAAACTCTTACATTCCCATATCGCCCATACCCATACCGCCCATTCCTCCCATGCCACCCATACCGCCGCCCATTCCACCCATTCCGCCCATGCCGCCACCCATTCCACCACCAGGCATACCGGCACCGGCTTTCTTCTTTTCGGGCTTTTCGGAGATGACACAATCGCAGGTCAGCAGCAGACCGGCAACAGAAGCCGCGTTTTGCAATGCGATTCTTGTTACCTTAACCGGGTCAATTACGCCGCTTGCCAAAAGGTCTTCATACTTGTCCGTATCAGCGTTATAGCCGAAACCGCCTGTGCCTTCAGCAACCTTATTTACTACCAGATTGCCGACTTCGCCCGCGTTTTCCGCGATGTAATAGCAAGGCATTTTGAGAGCGTGAGCAACAATATCAACGCCCGTCTTCTCATCGCCTTTGGCTTTAATTTTCTTAACGACTTCTATGCAGCGAACCAATGCGACTCCGCCGCCCGGAACAACGCCTTCTTCAATCGCCGCTCTTGTCGCGTGAAGTGCGTCTTCGATGCGGTCTTTCTTTTCTTTCATTTCAGCTTCGCTTGCCGCGCCGACATTTATCTGCGCCACTCCGCCCGTCAGCTTCGCAAGGCGTTCCTGAAGTTTTTCCTTATCGTAGTCGCTGGTAGTTGATGCGATTTCATTGCGGATTTCTTTAATCCTGCCGGCAATCGCCTCTCTTGCCCCTGCGCCTTCGACGATTATCGTATTATCGTTATCAACGGTAATTTTCTTTGCTCTGCCAAGCTGCGTAAGTTTTACCTTATCAAGCTCAATGCCTAAATCCTTGAAAATCGGCTCTGCCCCTGTGAGTATCGCGACATCCTGAAGCATTGCCTTGCGTCTGTCGCCATAACCCGGAGCCTTAACCGCGCAAACCTGAATAACACCGCGAAGTTTATTAACGACCAATGTCGCCAGTGCCTCGCCTTCAATATCTTCTGCGATAATGAACAACGGCTTTTTGGCCTTTGCGATAGCTTCGAGCAGCGGAACGAGTTTTTGAATACTGCTGATTTTGTCCTCGAATACGAGAATGTATGGTTTTTCAAGTTCGCAGACCATCTTGTCAGCGTCCGTAACGAAGTTAGGCGAGAGGTATCCGCGGTCGAACTGCATACCTTCTACGAAAGCAAGCGTCGTATCAAGGCTCTTGCCTTCTTCAACTGTGATAACGCCGTCTTTGCCGAGCTTCATAAAAGCTTCAGCCATTATTTTGCCGATTTCCATATCGTTGTTTGCCGAAATGGATGCGATGTTTGTGATATCGACTTTGTTTGTGATGTCGATGGGCTTTGCGAGTTTTTTGAGATGTTCTGTCGCAGCCTCAACCGCCTGTCCGATGCCTCTGTTAATGCTCATCGGGTCTGCCCCTGCCGTTATGTTGCGATAGGCTTCTTTAAAAATCGCCTCGGTCAGAACTGTTGCGGTCGTTGTGCCGTCGCCTGCGACTTTGCTTGTCTTGCTTGCCGCTTCGCGAACGAGTTTTGCGCCCATATTTTCGTTCTTGTCCAAAAGCTCGATTTCTTCAGCCACCGTTACGCCATCTTTGGTAACTGTCGGGCCGCCCCAGCTTTTGTCGATGATTGCATTTCTGCCGCGTGGGCCGAGCGTCGAACGAACCGCTCTGGCCAATTTCTCTACGCCGAGCAATAGCGATGCTCTTGCGTCCGCGTTAAACGTCAATTTTTTCGCTGCCATAATCCATTTACTCCTTTTACTAAATTGTCCAAAAAATTAGAACAGTATCTATGTATCGATTACTAACCTTGTACAGCAAAGAAAATACCAATTTGAAGGCATATTAGCCAATGAAAGTTTTACCCGCCATAACGCCTTTTGGATACAAGGGTTATAAGCCGAAGTAAATTATAAAACATTTGGCCGTGCCTTTTAAAACCGCCTGCCTCACCTGCCAGTTTTGGCATTTTCAGTATTAAAAAGCGTCATCTTGACAGTAGAGACGCACGGCTTGGTATCTGTACGGTCTTTTTTTGTGCAGATGTAAGTCCTTATTTTTCGTTATTTTTTAACAACGTAAATAAAGGAGTTATGGCAAAAAGATGTCAGACTTCAGACATCAGAAATCAGCCAAACGCGCAAGTTTTTTGCAAATTTTGTAAAATTTCGTTAAGTTTTTGATAGAAATTTTCAAATTTTGAACGGTTTTTGCAAAAAATCGTCGAGTTTTTTCAAGTTTTGATACGATTTTGAGGAGTTTTGAAAGCAGTCACAAAGGCGCTAAGGCACAAAGAATTTAGACGCTGATGTCGCTGATTAACGCAGATTTTTTTATTAAGCGGACAATTTCGGTTGAGGTTGGGAAGAAAAGAGATAAGATAAAGATGAACGTCCAACATTGAACATTCAACACCCAACATCGAATGTGGAGTCGGCAGTGGCCGATGGGATTTAATGACCCCGTCATTATAATGACTGGGCTAACCAGAAAAGAAGAAAAAAAGTAAAATGAAAATGCCAATTTTAAAAATCAATAATTTATCTTCGTCTGAAGAGTTTGTTCAATTTTGGGCGAATCTATACGCAGAGGCAGAAAAGGAATACTATTACGATGATAACATCGGTAAAGAATTGATGCCGAAAGGGGTACAAGAACTTTATCTATGGAAGAATGGCGGGAATTTTTCAAAAGGGAAAAAGAAAACAGTAGAAAATAATTTTATAGCAAAGATTGAGGATGTGAATAGGCTGGATAAAGATATTTTGCCAAAAGATTTTCTTAATAAATTCAGTGAGGGCGGGGCAATATGGCGGATTTTCTTTTTGCATATTTGGCAGCCTAAACGATATCCAATTTACGACCAACATGTTCATCGTGCGATGATGTTTCTTCGCGATGGTAAAAAGGAAGAGATTTCAACGCAAGACCCTGAAAAAATCGAAACATATTTGGCAGACTATCTTCCTTTTTATGCAGGATTTAAAGATGATGGGAAGAGGTCTGTTGATAGGGCATTGTGGACATTCGGGAAATTTCTGAAATCACCATTTGAGAAAATGCTGGATATTGAATAGTTGAGGAATTGCCTGTGGCGATGGTAGTTTTTATGAACCCTGCCATAGTGATGGCAGGGCTAATCACGAAAAGAAAAGTGGGAAAAATGTATTTGATGTTCATAATTCCCAATGAAAGGCTTATATGATTAAGACTAAGATAATCTGCACGCTCGGCCCGGCATCGTCAGGCGAAACATCGCTCCGGAAAATGATGCTTGCGGGTATGGATGTCGGACGTTTGAATTTTTCACATGGCAAGCCGAAGGAATTACTGAACAGGATAAACCTTGTTCGGCTGTTGAATGCGAAATACCACAGGCGTATTAAACTGTTAGGCGACCTTCAGGGACACCGAATACGAGTGGGCGACCTTGCCGCTCCTATTTTGCTTAAGAGGGGTCAGGCAGTGTGGCTTACGCAGCAAAAGATAAAAGGCTCGAATGAAACGATACCGTTTGATTATCAGGGGCCGCTGCGCAGTATTAAGAACGGCTGCCAAATATTTTTAGACGATGGAAATATAGCTATGGAAGTGATTGGCAGGGCTAAAGACAAACTCAAGGTGAAGGTAATAGTCGGCGGCCTGCTGAAGGAGCATAAGGGCGTAAATATTCCGGATGCAAAGCTCCAATTCGGCTGTATGAACGAGAAGGATGTGCAGGATGTATTGTTTTG
This sequence comes from Planctomycetes bacterium GWC2_45_44, assembly GCA_001824555.1. Classification (GTDB taxonomy): domain Bacteria; phylum Planctomycetota; class Phycisphaerae; order Sedimentisphaerales; family UBA12454; genus GWC2-45-44. The sequence goes on along the minus strand of MHXU01000092.1, from coordinate 3,431 downwards.
CGAAAAGCACGGAGTGGAATATATCGCTCAATCATTCGTTCGCACAAAGGAAGACATTTTGGAAGTAAGAAAATTGCTTAAGGCAGGGACGCGCTGCCGGATTATCGCCAAAATAGAGAATAGAGAAGGAATAAGGAATATCGACGAAATAATCAGTGTTTCGGACGGCATAATGATAGCACGCGGCGATATGGGAGTGTCGCTGCCTGTTTACGAAATTCCGGTTATTCAGAAGATGATAATAAAAAAATGCAACCGCGCAGGCAAATTTGTTATTACCGCAACGCAGATGCTTGAGAGTATGACCGAGAATCTCCGGCCTACACGGGCGGAGGTGACGGATGTAGCAAACGCCATAATAGACGGCACGGATTTTGTTATGCTTTCGGCAGAATCGGCAGTTGGCAAACATCCGGTTGAAACGGTTGCTATGATGAATAATATAATAAAATTTACGGAAAAAAATCTGCCTAAGTTGAGTCGCAGTTGAGAAATTTATCAACAGTATTTATGCTGCTCACGCATAGTACATTTCGTTCCATCGGCACTGATTTTTGAAATCCGGTATTGTCGTCTTGTTGTTTATCAGCAGGCATTCGATGTTTGCCATCTCGGCAAAGTCCTGCATATATTCTGATGTAATAGCCATGCTAAAACATGTGTGATGCGCACCGCCGCCGAGAATCCACGCCGCTGCCGCAACTTTCAAATCAGGCATTGGCACCCAAAGAACCCTGGCTACCGGCAATTTCGGCAGGTCATTTTCAGATTTAACAACATTTACATCGTTGACTATCATTCTAAAGCGATTGCCCATATCAATCACCGTAGCATTCAAACCTTTGCCTGCGGAAACATCGAATATCAACCTGGCAGGGTCTTTCCTGCCGCCGATACCGAGCGGCAATGCGTCTAATTGGGGTTTGCCTGCGGCTATTGACGGACAAACTTCGAGCATATGGGCGCCAAGTACCTTCATACCGGCGGGGTCAAAATGATATGTGTAATCTTCCATAAATGATGTGCCGCCTTTTAAGCCGGCAGCCATTACTTTCATCGCTCGCACAAGAGCCGCAGTCTTCCAGTCGCCTTCGCCGCCGAAGCCATAGCCGTCAGCCATCAGTCTTTGAACGGCAAGACCTGGTAACTGCTCAAGGCCGTGGAGGTCTTCAAATGTGGTCGTGAAAGCCTTAAAGCCGCCCTGCTCCAAAAACGCCCGCATACCAAGTTCAATTCTGGCGGCTTCTTTTAATGAATCACTTATTTTAGCGGCATTTGGTATCTCGTACTGCCGGGAGTATTCTTTGAGGAGAGCGGTTATTTCTTTTTCGCTGACCTTATTTACATATTCAACAAGGTCGCCAACACCATAGCCGTTGACTGAATAGCCCAGTTTTATTTGAGCCTCAACCTTATCGCCCTCGGTTACGGCAACCTCGCGCATATTATCGCCGAATCTGCATACTTTAGCATTTTGCGCATCGTGCCATGCACAGGCCGCACGCATCCACACATTTAATTTTTCAAGAACATCATTATCCTGCCAGTGGCCGACGATAACCTTGCGGTTCTTACGCATCCGCGTACATATAAAACCAAATTCTCTGTCGCCATGAGCGGACTGATTGAGATTCATAAAATCCATATCAATAGTTGACCAGGGAATATCGCGATTAAACTGGGTATGCAGATGCGCAAATGGCTTCTTGAGAATGTTCAATGCAGCTATCCACATCTTGGCAGGCGAGAAAGTGTGCATCCACATCACAAGCCCAACGCAGTTTGGAGCGGTATTGGCTTCTACGCAAATTTTTGTTATTTCATCAGGCGTTTTGACTACCGGCTTGAAAACAACCCTGCAGGGGATATTTGAGCTTTTGTTGAAATACTCAACTATCTGCGATGAATTACTGTCAACCTGCTTTAATGTTTCCGGGCCATAAAGATGTTGAGAACCTGTTATAAACCATACTTCGTATTTTGCTAAATCAATCTTCATAGCGTTCCTGTGTTATTTTTGCCCGTAATAGGCATCTTTACCATGTTTACGCAAATAATGTTTGTCAAGCAGCGTCTGCCTGACGGCTTTCTGTTGCGGATTGACAGCAATAGTTCCTGCCGCCATTTTCGCCACTTCTTCCAGCACCATCGCTGACTCGACGCTCGCCATCGGCGTTGCGCCCCATGTGAATGGCCCATGCCCTGCCACCAGCACCGCAGGCATTGACGTAGGGGCAATCCCCGCAAATCTCCGCACAATCACCCTGCCGGTGTTAAGTTCGTAATCAGTTTTTATCTCGTCATCGGTAAGCTGTTCTGTTACCGGAACCGCACCGTAAAAATAATCCGCGTGTGTTGTTCCAAAACAAGGAATTTCCCGGCAGGCCTGCGACCACATCGTCGCATAACAGGAATGAGTATGACAGATACCGCCAATCTCCGTGAAATTGCGATACAATTCAAGATGTGTCGGCGTATCAGATGAAGGATTTAAATCGCCTTCAATCTTTTTGCCATCAAGGCTGACGACTACCATCTTGTCAGGCATAAGTTCATTATACGGTACGCCGCTTGGTTTTATTACGACAATGCCGGCTTTGCGGTCAATGCCGCTGACATTGCCCCAGTTGCAAATCACCAATTTTTTAAGCTCAAGCTCAACATTGGCAAGATACACTGCCTTTTTTAATTGCTCATACATTTCGTATATCCTTTACATTACGCGTTGGCCGCATCTTTGATTATTTGATTTCCGAACGCATATCTAATCTCGCCTTCGGCATATATTTATTGAATCTGCGATGCCAAAGCCCACTATACAATAACTGTCGCGCCATTGTTTGGAGCAAATTCCGTCCCTGCCCCATTTTACCACCCTATCCGGCAAATCAGGAAAAGATTCACCTTCATAACTATACCATGGCGTGAAACTGTCCGGACCTACCGCAGGCGATTCGCCGTCGATGTTATGATGCGGCCCGAGCAGATTTCTAAGGCTGCCATATAAAGTAATTGCAAGAACTTTCCCGCACTGATTGATTTCTTTGGTAATGTCAATTTCAAACGGACGCGAAACAAAATGGCCGACTGTTTTGCCATCTATTTCAACCTGTGCTGCGGAAGCATCAAGATTTTTAAGTTCCAATATCGCCCTGTCGGCCTGCAAATTTATTTGGGGCATTTTTGACGACATTTTCAGCCTTCCCGCATAGAACGGCATCCCCTGCGGTCCACAATTGCCATACTTAATTTCAAAATTATCCGTTATACAGAGACTTTCTCCATCGATGCAGCAGGATTCGACAGGCGGAATTTTCCACATTTCCCAAAGCGGGGAAACGGGCTTTTCCTGCGTCATTTTTCCCGCTACGGAAAAATCTCCCGTTAAATAAATAGACTCTATTTCCGTGCCGTACCGGGCAAACGGGTCT
>MHXU01000091.1 GCA_001824555.1 Planctomycetes bacterium GWC2_45_44 | reverse complement strand
TCTCTGCTGAAAACCATATCGAGGCCTTTTTCCTTAGCCAAAATCGTAATCACTTCAAGAATTTTGCGATAGATTTTTTCCTTGCCCTGCATTTCCATCACGGTAAGTTCCTGCTGATAATATTCCTTCTGCGCCTCAAGTTCCGACTGTTTGAGCATCAGCGCCTTGAGCATTGTCATATAATCGGCACTGTCCTGTTTGCGTTTGCTCAAAGCGGCCTTGTCAACTTCTATCGTTTCTTCAAGTTTTTTTAGTTCGTTGAATTTTTTATCGCCCTCGGCGGAGAGATTTTTCTCGACAGTTTGCTTCATAAGGCATTTTTCAAATACATCCTTAATGCTCACAACGCCTATCTTCACCATCGCCGCCGGCTTGTCCTTGGCTGCCTGCGAATACTGCAAGCCTGTCAATATTATCGCCGGAGTCAGAATAACCATCGCAACAAAACTTGTTTTTTTCATATTTCACCTTCCATAGTTTTAATTTCTGTTTTATAAACTTCATCGGCGACAGCCGATTCCACAGTTTTTCACTTTTCACTTTTAGTTTTTCACTTTTCACTTTTAGTTTTTAACTTTTATTAGAACAGACTTCCAACTGAGAAGCTGAACATCTGCGTATCGTCTTCTTCGTCTCTCATAACAGGCAGACCGAGTTCAAATCTCATCGGCACAGGCCCGAACCACTGCGGTATCATAATCTGCACGCCGATACCGACCGATGCCCTTATTCCGCCGGTCTCAATCATAGCGGTATCCACGAATAATAATCCAGACAGCGTCTCGCCGACCATCGGCATTACAATTTCGCTGCTGGCCGTGGCAATCCATTTACTGCCGACAGGGTCGCTGTCGCCGCCGGAACGCGGACTTATGCCGCGATAATCAAAACCGCGAATGCTGCCGCTGCCGCCCGCGTAAAACTTTTCAAACATAGGAGCGTCGCCGACAATCGTGCCGCCGTACACCTTTGTTTCCAAAACTGTTTTTCTTCGAGCAAGGTCCTCGCGAAGTGTTTTATACCAGCGATGCGTTCCTTCAAGAATGCCGAAATTATGGTCGAGCATAACCTGCTCATAAGTAATTTCGTAACTCTTGCCTTTTGTCGGACTGTATCGGCTGTCGGTAGTGTCTCTTCCGAAACCTATCTTAACGCCGGCAAGAATATTGCTTCCCTTAACTTTCCTTACTTCCTTCGGAGCGTCATTATCGAGGTTCACGACTTTAACATCTTCAAGCCTGAACGCAAGAATTCTGTAATAGCCCTTCTTTAGTCTTTTGGTAAAACCGACGTATCCTTTGAGCCGTTCTTCGTCGTAGCTTTCTCTGCCTCGCTGCCAGCTTGAAGCCGACAGGGTCATCGAAATCGGTTTATCTTTTAGATAAGGCTCCGTGAACGTAATTGAATATCTGCTCACTTCCGTGCCTGGCTCAAGGGCGATTCTTAATCGCTGGCCTGCGCCTTTGAAAGAATCATCGGAGAAAAATTTTCGCCAGCTTTTCGGCCATTTTTTGTAATCAAAATTTCTTTGCTCGTATATCACCTGGCCAATTAGGCCGTCCGAACTGCTGACACCTGCGCCGAACATTATCGAGCCGGTCTTGCCTTCGGTAACGCGAACTTCGGCGTTTTTCTCGCCGGGGACGTTATCGTCAACAGGCGTAATCGTCGCTGTCTGGGTATAAACGCCGCCTTTGATGTCTTTTTCCAGCGAGCCTTCGCCGTCGCCGCGAGCGATATGAGCGTTATACCATTCGCCGGGCTTGAATTCCTTCTCGTCAAGCACGCGTCTTATGACCTTGTCCTGCACGCCGCGGTTGCCGGAGATATTGATTTGTCCGACTTTGAAACGATTATCTTCTTTTACTTCAAAGCGAGCGATTATCTTATCGTTATTTGTGAACTGTCTTATGGATTCAACCTTGACATCCACAAAGCCGAGCTGCCTGTAATCTTTCAGTATTTCATCTTTGTCGTAATCGGCCTTTTCGTTACTGTAAAACTGCCCTTCCTTGAGCCTGAACGTACTCATCAGGTTGGCATCGCTGAAAAACTCATTGCCGACAATGTCTATTTTCTCAACGTCATACTGCCTGCCCTCGGCTATTTTATATGTTACCGCGACAATTTTATCATTCTTACTGAATTCAGTTGCGGGCGTAACTTTCGTATCGAGATAGCCCCTTCTGTCATAGGCCTTTTGCAGATTGACTACGTCATCATCAATAACCTGCTGCTTGAAATAGTTTTGAAAAATCCCCAACTGCTTTGGCTTGCTCTTAACGACCGGCTTAAGCTCTTTGGTCTTTATCGCCGAGTTGCCTTCAAATCGGAGCTTCTTGATTTTTACTCTCTGGCCGCATTCTATTTTATAATTCAGCACGCCCTGACCGATTTGCGAATCGTCGGATTCAATTTTGGCAAACGGATAGCCCTTCTTGTGATAGTGCTCGGTGAGTTTTTCTTCGCCTGCTTTGGCGGTAAATTTATCAAAATAGTCGCCCCTGGCAAATCCGACTTCCTCAATCAGCTTTTTGCTGTCGTATTTTTTATTCCCGCTGAAAGTTACGCTGCGAATTACGTTTTTTTCTTTTACAACAAATGTGAGTTTCACTTTTTCGCCGGCAGCGACAACGCTGTAATACGAAAGTTCAATACCTCGCAGCGCGGCAACTCTGCTCACGTCTTCCTGCACCGTACCAATATCAAACGCCTGCCCGGCTCTGCTTCTTACCGCAGAAATTATTTTCGCGTCGCTCACATAAACATTGCCGGCGGTTTCCACACTGTCGATAATTTTGCCCTGTTCTTCAGCAGCATCTGCATTCGGGTCCTGCGCATAGCAAAAACTGCTTATAATAAGCAGCATTGCTAAAACAGAAAAACGCGGCCACACTCTGTTTTCTGAACAGAACTCGAAAATCCGCATAAAATCCCTTTCCTGCTAAATATGAAATGTTTCGCCTTAAGGCGAATTCCACATTTTTTATATTTTATTTTTTATATTTAATCTTTCTTAAAACGGTTCCTGCGTTCTTGCAAGATCGTTAAATCGCGTACACATACCATTCCAGTTCAATTCCACTGTGCCGGTCGGGCCGTTACGCTGCTTGGCGATAATCAGTTCTGAAATATTGGTATCAGTATAATCTGTTTCGCCCTTATGATAATAATCTTCACGATGCAGAAGCATTACGACATCGGCATCCTGTTCAATACTGCCGCTTTCACGCAAATCGCTCATAAACGGCTTATGGCCTTCTCTGCCTTCTGAAGAACGGTTCAACTGACTCAAAACCACCACAGGCACTTCTAATTCCCTGGCTAAAGCCTTCAAATATCTGCTTATCGTACTTACTTCCTGCTGTCGGCTCTCAACCCTGCCGCCGGTGCTCATAAGCTGAAGATAATCGACTACTATACATCTTATTCCATATTGAGCCTTAAGTCTGCGAGCCTTGCCGCGCAACTCCAGCGGAGTCAGGCCGGGGCTGTCATCAACATAAATAGGTTTGTCGCTCAATTCGCTTGCCGCCTGAACAAGCTCCTGATACTGCTCGTCATTGAGCATTCCTTTTCGTACTAACTGCGAATCCATCATCGCTCTGCTGCAAAGCATTCTCTCTGCCAACTGCTGTTTGCTCATTTCGAGAGAAAATATCACAACAGGCATATTATTATCTGCGCCGATATGCTCTGCGATATTCATCGCGAAACTGGTCTTGCCCATACTCGGCCTGCCTGCGATTATTATCATTTCGCCGTTTTGAAGACCGCAGGTTTTTTCGTTAAGCTCCGCAAAACCCGTCGGAAGACCCGTAACCTGATGGCCTTCGCGTTTATCAATCGCCTCGAACGCCTGTGTGAGCAAATCCTTAATTGAAACCGCTGCGCCGCTGATTTTCTTCTCGGTTACCTGGAATATCTTCTGCTCGGCGCGGTCAAGCTTTTCGCCGACGTCGCCGCCTGCGTCGAACGCCTCGGTCATTACATCGCCCGCCGCCGAGATTAGCTCGCGAAGCATCTGCTTTTCCTGCACAATGTTGACATACTGCTCGACATTTGCGCTGGAAGGCACGGACTCGGCTATCTTCATCAGATACTCCGGCCCGCCGACCTCGTCAATCTGATTGCGCTTTTTGAGTTCATCGCGCAAAAGAACAAGGTCGAACTTGCCATTGGTCTTTTCCCAAAGATGGACAATGGCATCGAACATCATCTGATTTTCCAGCCGGTAAAAAGAATCTGTCTTTACCTTCTGGATTACCAGACCGATGCACTCCGGGTCAAGGAGCATCGACCCAAGAACCGCAGCTTCAGCCTCAAGAGATTCCGGCATCGTCCTGCCCGAAATCATCTCGGCGTTCATCGAAGAACCGCCAGACTGGCTCGCAGCGGCGTTCTTATTCCGCGTTTGTTTGCTCGGTTGAGTCATCGGCAGCTTCAGCAATCTGTCCCTCGGGGACTACTGTTACTTTTACCGTTGCGGTTATGTCCGCAGCAAATTTAATGCGCACGCTAAACTCTCCGGCCTCCTTAATATGGTGGTCGAGACGAACAAACTTGTCGGCAATCTCGAAGCCCTGCTGCCGGAGATTCTCGGCAATCTGACTTTCAGAAATCGAACCAAACAAATTGCCCTGCTCGTTGACCTTGGCTGCGATAACGGCTTCCGCCCCTTCGACCTTCTCGGCAATTTTCTTCAAACGCTCAAGAGCGACATTGCGCTGCTCGGAGCGTTTGGCCTTTTCTTCGGCCATTGCCTTTATCTTGCTCTCGCTCGGAACAACAGCGACCCGCTGCGGCAAAAGATAATTCCGCGCATAGCCTTCTTTAACTTCGACTACGTCGCCATACCAGCCGAGACTCTCAACATCTTCACAAAGTAAAACCTTCATACTAATATCTCCAATAACCTTTTGGATTCTCTTATGATTTTTAAACAAAAGCCGCTTATTAGCTCGTGAACGGCAGCAAGCCTATGAAACGCGCGCGCTTGATTGCCAGTCTGACTTTACGCTGGCAGCACGCACAGTTGCCGCTGCGCTTGCGGGAAAATATCTTGCCCCGATGCGTAAGCAGCTTGCTCAAAACCTCAAGGTCCTTGTAGTCAACGTACTCCGTCTTCGACCGGCAGAACCTGCATTGTGTCTGTTCACGAACATTTTCTTTGCGTTTTTTACGCTTGTTCACGTCTGTTTTGCTCTTTTTAAAGCCTTGCGCTCTCACTGAAAGCT
>MHXU01000090.1:9411-20234 GCA_001824555.1 Planctomycetes bacterium GWC2_45_44 | reverse complement strand
GACACGAAGTTCTAAATAATTATCTTTTTCTTTGTGCCTTCGTGGCTCCCTAAAATTTTATAATTCTTTGATACACTTCCACGCCTGCGTTTTTCCCGCCGGATTCGGACGGAGGTATCAGCCAAATATCCGAAATATCCGATTCCAGATTTCTGTCGAGCGTAACAACATTATCTCCGCCATCGCCGCGTTTGACAACGGTGTAAAGTTTGCCTGTTTCGTTATCAACTATTGTTGCCGATGGATTAACTAAATTTTCATCGCCGCCGTCAATGTCCATAGTAGGCGAGTCTTTTGAACCTGCTGCTATTCCTATCTCAATCGGCACAGGCCAATTTACGGGATTGCGGGTATTGTCTTTATAGGTAAGGCTCGGATTCATTTTGCGAGCGACAAAAACGGTAATCTGATATTCATTGTCGGCAGGATTATTGTTTGTTTTTCTGTAAAGAGCCGACCAGTAATACTGGCTGCTGCCGCCGCAAGGGTCAACCGGCGGATACGAAAATTCGCTCTCGGCGATTTTAGTTCCCATCTCATCGCCCCAGTCCGTACAACTGCTGCACGGGTCGGTGGAAGGGGTTGTGATACCGTTCACTTCATAAATCTGAATTTTGGCAAAGGCCTCGTCAGCGACGATGGCAGCCATAGTCCTTTCGCTGGCGACGGTGGTCATATATATCGCCGCGGGAAACATCGTCGCGACAAGCAGCAGCCCAACCGCCAAAATACCGACAGCCATCAGCACTTCCACAAGCGAAAAAGCGGATTGTTGTTTTTTATTTTTCATTTTAGCCACAGAGTTCACCCGCCGCCGCTAAAGCTATGTCGGGCAGGCAGAGAACACAGAGATTTATTTTAAAACTCCATCGGCCAAAGGCCGATTCCACAACTTTTCACTATTCACTTTTAGTTATTCACTATTTTTCAATAATTCCGCCGGTGTAGGGATTTATATAAACAGATTTAGAATTATCATTCAGATAGTCCCACCGCTGTTTTGCAGTGGTTAATTTTTTAAATTCTTCACGATTATAAATAACAAGTTTGTTTCGACTCATTTCAACACTTAATCCCAAATTCGCATAATCATCCTGAATAAACATTCCAGCAGCATTGCTATTTGAAGTTATCTTTTCATATGTATTAAAAACTTGATCATCGGAGTTTAAAGATGGATTAGATTCGCCATCTTTATTTCTACATGTTATCTTATTAATAACAAGTTTTCCAGCCGGTGAAAACACAATTGAAAAAGCAGAAGTATCGGTAATACTAACGCTATCGCCTAAATCTGTCTCGACTAACGAGTCTTCCCTAAATGGGTCATCGCAATCTCTGTAAATACGTTCATACCGTCTAATTTTATCAATTACACCAACATTCGTAGGCAACTTCATCGGCTTATAACCTTCTATTGCTCTAAAGCCGCATACCAAATCGGTTTTATCAGCATCGTAGATAATAAAAATCATATATTGTTCTTCATCAAGCACATCGGCCGGGTCATAAGAGGTTTGAAATCTCACGCCGACGTATTGCTGTCTGCTGATTGCGAGAGTTCGGGCGGTTGAGAGAGCGGCGGAAATCATACCCTCTGCGCCGGTCGAATCGAACGACTTCTGCATAGCGTTGAACGCGGGCAGAGAAATCGCCACAACCACAGCAATTATGCCGATAACCACCAGCAGCTCGACAACAGTCAAACCGCTTTTGTCCGGCATTCGGCGTTTTTCAAAATCAATATGTTTGGAAAAATTATTCATTATTAAATCAATACTAAGAACTTAAAGTTCAAAATTTAAAGCCCAAAACCATAGTTTAAAACCCAAAACTTTCGTCCCAAAAGCAACTGTTGTAAAATTAAAATTTTTAAATTTTGAGTTTTGGTTTTTGATTTTCAACTTTAACTTTTAAACTTTTCTATTTCCTGCTCGTAATATCATCATCCGTCCCAAATGCCTTGTCCGGCCCGACAGAGATAATCAGCGGAAAATTTTCTTCATTATTTTTGCGGTATTCATATTTAAAAGCGTTGCCCCACGCATCAACATATTCGGGATAATCATCGTTGTCGTAATTTCTCACCATTTTGGAATATATCTGATTCAAAATCGCCACAGAATCAGGACAGAGAGAAAGCCGGTAATAAACCAGCTCGGTATCGTTACAATCGGCGGCAGGCCGCGTATCGTTGTTCGGGTCTGGAAATTCATTATAAAAATTATGATACTGTTCAATCGCTCCGCAGAGCAGTTCGACAGTTGCCTTTGTTAATTCTATTTTGCCCTTGTCTTCCGCGGGCTTGATAAGGACATACGCCGCTGCCGCCATGAGCGCTATTATCACAAGAGCAACCAGCATTTCAGCAAGCGTAAAACCAAATTGCAGCTTTTTATTTTTCATTTTTTCGCCACAAAGGCACGAAGACACAAAAAAACATTGTTTGGGTAATTAAGTCATTATCGCCGCAGGCGATTCCACAATTATTCATTGTTCATTATTCATTTTTCACTCTTACTGAATGTTCGGCGTAAAATTACAAATATCGTCAGTCGTGCCGTACAGGCCGTCCGCCCCCGCTGAAATCAGCAAAAACGAATCCGGCCTAACCGGCCTTTTTCTCTGATTCGACCCCGTAGTTGTCGTAGCAGTATCATCGGTAATATATTTATAAAAACCATCTGGCTTATTCTGTGTGCTTAGAAAATTTAAATGCCTCTCGTCTTTGGTGCTGGTATTTGTAATCTTGCCCAATCTAACAAGAAGCCAATTATCTAAGAAATTGTAAATCCTTTTGTCAAGCGATGTCGCATCGCTTATGTCCAGCCCAGAAGTATCAGCCCGGAAATAAAGAATTGGAGTACCCATCTTGAATTTCTTTGTACTCTTACTATCATCAGGAAGAGTAATAGTTTTGTTCACAGCCGTATAAACATCGCATATCAAATAATTTTTTGGTTCGAGATTGGTAAAAACATCATCAAATATATCCACCGGCTTAAAGACACCGATATTTTCTCTATTCAGATATGGACTTTTTCTGTTGCGTAGATTAGTATCATTAGGGTCATAATATAATTTGCTTCCAGTGGAATCCCATGCATCAAATTCGTATTTAGAACTCGGATGAAAACCCAAAAGGTCCTGTCCCAGCATACATTCCGCAAGAATCTGCGAGCCACAGTATTCTGAAGGCGTATTCGCATTGGTTGAGGTGTAAACATCTTTTGAACGCGGATATTCGCCGGTATCATTTTTAAACATAAGAATACCGGTTTCGATGCTTGAGAGCATAGCTTTTTGTTTGGTATCGTTGGCGAACTTCCTCGCCATATTCAGAGCAGGCATAAGAATGCCGATTAGAATTGCTATTATGGCTATCGCTGTTAAAAGCTCGGCCAGAGTAAATCCCTTTTTAAATGTTTTGAACTTCATTTTTTCGCCCTTTTCAATTTTATGTTTAGCCACAGAGAACACAGAGATTTTTTTTGTGTTTATTCATGGCTATTTTATATCTATCCTGTCAATCCTATCATCCCGTCTAAAAAATAAAATCTCATCGGCATCAGCCGATTCCAAAATTTTGCACTTTCAACTTTAATTTTTAAACTCTCAAACTGACCGTTGGTCAGTTTGAGTTAATATTTATACAGCCAGCTCTTTTCGAGCCATTGAGCGTTCATAATCGCAAGGTCGTTATAATCAACAGTACCTGACCCATTGATGTCCGCTTTCAGATTTGTCGGCACACCCCAGTTGGCAATGAGGATACTGTAATCGAGTATATTTACTATGCCGTCAAGATTGATGTCCGCATTGAGAGCGAGCGGAACTTCTACGCAATTGGCATCCTGCCAGTCTGTGCAAAGCAGCCATTGATTCGCCAAAACGACAAAGTCAGACAAATTGATTTTCCCATCCGGCCGTATATCAATCAAATCATCAGCCGGGGCTAAATCGCTTCTTAACCAGTTCTGCGCCAAAACATCGACATCGTCAAAATCGACATAACAATCACGATTAAAATCAGCCTCCAGATAACCATTTCCACCGCAGAATGCGTCGAGCTTTATAAAATCCCAATACGCATAGTAAGAAGCAAAAAGTCTTTCTGAAGCTTTTGAGCGTATTCCAAACCTTAAGGTATGAATACCGGTAAGATTACTGTCGAGCGGTACTCTCACAGCATTGTATTCTCCATCCGCATCGGCGGGAGAAGCCCATAAATCATTGGTGGAATTATCAATCCTGACATACGCGGCAATCTTACTGCCGTTCCACGGAATCACATCGTATTCGTAACCTGCAAGATAGATATCGAAAATAATTTCGTTGGCATCGGTCAGGTCAACCTGCTGCGAAACTTCGGCAAAATCGGTCTGATTAAAGACGGAATCTATGTAGCTGTAAAGCAATAGAGAATAGCTGCCTCTTGTTTTCCAGTCGCCGGTTATTTCTCCGCCGAATTTCGAGCCGATATTGACGTTCCAGCCGACAGGCTTAGTGCTTGTAATATCGCCGATTGCATGTCCATCGTCTTCAAAGCTGCCATTTGTCATAAGGCTGGCCGCCGATGCGCCGCCGACCGCGAAAACCGCAAAACAAATTATAAGCAAAACTATTCTCATATATTTACCCTTCCTCCCTTTGCACTCACCTTTTAATTTTTGCCACTAAGGCACAAAGACACAAAGTTTTAACATATTTTTTTTCGTGCCTTAGTGCCTTTGTGGCTATTTACTTTTATTTGGCATCTTCAAAATTCGTAATATCGTCAGTAGTGCCGTATATGCCGTCATAACCGGCTGAAATCAGCAAATACGAACTTGCATTGTATGGCCTCGGCAAACTCGTAATCTTGGAATTTGTAATCGTATCATAAAATATCCAGCGACCATTTTCTGTCGTAGCAGTATCTGTATATGGGGTTAGCCCATCAAAACGATGCTGCTTTGTCTGAGTTGCTACATCTCCAAGTGCCAGAAGGTCTTCATTATCTAAGCTGTCATAGATATAACCTTGAGTTTCTGTACGGCTGGCAGTAAGAGTTGTCAGTGTTATTCCACTAATTTGCGTATTGGGGAATATGGTCGAACCTGTAAGCGAGGTATTTGCCCTGTAATAAAGAACCGGGCTGCCGGCCTTAACAGTCTTGCTACCCACAGTAACATCCCTAATGCGGTATATATCCGTCAAAACAGGAGCCGGCTTATTATTATTCGATGCGAGGCCATCATAAACCTGTCCTGCGCCTATTGTACCTTTATATAAATCACCAACGTTATGCGCTTCGATTTTTTCAGGATTAAGATAAGGCCCTTTTCTGCGGTTAAGACTTTTAGTTTCCTCTGGTCCGGGATCGCCTAAAGCCGCCGATGCATAAGGAATAGTTCCTGTCGTTACACCATTATCCAAATAAGCATCCCACGATGTCATCGGGTCAAAACCAAGCATATCTCTGCCGACCAAAGCCTCTGCCAAACGCTGTGCGCCAGTGGTATAACCGGCAGACGTGCCTTTAACAGCGGATTCCGGATACTCGCCCATTTCGCCGTTATAAATATCCAGCGAAACGCTGATGCTGTGAAATTGCGCTTTTTGGCTTGTGTCTTTGGCCATTTTTCTGACCAAATTCAGAGCCGGCACAAGCACGCCAATCAGAATCGCGATAACGCTCATCACCGTCAGAAGCTCAACAAGTGTAAAACCAAATTTTTCTCTTTTCGTTTCCATTTTATAACCTTTCATATATTCCAAAAATTTTAGGGGTTAGGGTTTAGGGTGGAGGGTGTAGTTCTATACCCTGTCCCCTATACCCTACATTAAACTCGTAATAATCTTCACCATCGGCAGGAATATCGCAAGCACGATAACGCCGACGATAGCGCCGAGAACAAGAATCATAATCGGCTCAAGCAGACTCATCAGCGAGCCGACCAGCACATCGATTTCTTCATCGAAGTTGTTTGCGATTTTGATAAGCATTTTGTCCATATCGCCCGTTTCTTCGCCGACATCAATCATATTGACCACAAGGCCGTCAACCGTTTTGGTCTGACGAAGCGGGTTGGCAAATGTATCGCCCTGTCTGATTGCGTTGTGAACTTTGCGAAGCATATTCGAATAGACTTCGCTGCCGGACGTTTCTGCTGTAATGTTAATCGCCTCAAGAATCGGCACGCCCGCGCTGATAAGCGTTCCGAGCGTTCTTGTCCAGCGTGCGACGCCGGTCTTATAAACAAGCTGACCGATGACCGGCATTTTGAGATATATCAAATCCATAACTAATCTGCCTGTGGGAAATTGCCTTATAAGCCGCAGAGCCATAATCCAGATAAACGGTATTGCAATCAGCACCGCCCAGCCGTATTTGAACGCAATCCAGTCGCTCGTTGCCATCAGACCTCTTGTAAGGCCGGGCAGTTCGCCGCCTGTCATTTCCTTCAGCACTTCGCTGAACTTGGGAATAACGCCGAGCATCAAACCCATCACGATGCCGAACGCCGCGCCCATCACGACAATAGGATAAACCATCGCGCCTTTGATTTTAGCTTTCAGCTTTTGAGCTTTTTCCATAAAATCGGCGAGCCTGGCCAAAATAACGTCCAGCACGCCGCCGACTTCGCCCGCCGCCACCATATTCACGAACAATCTGTTGAACGCCTTCGGAAATTTGCCAAGAGCCTCCGACAGCGTCGCTCCGCCTTCAATATCGTCGGCGACATAACCGATTACGCGTTTAAACGTGCCGGGCTTCTGCTGCTCTTCGAGAATTCGCAGAGAACGCAAAATCGGCAGACCAGCGTCCTGAAGTGTCGAGAGCTGACGCGCAAACTGCGTAAGCTGTTTGACTTTTACGCTTCCGCCGGCGCCGCGGCGAGACTTCGGCTTGCTCGACCCTGCCTTCTTTTCTCTTGCCCCGCCCTTGGGCTTGGGAGGTTTGGTCGGAAAGTAACCCATATTGCGGATTTTGCTCAAGGCCTCTTCGCCGCTAAGAGCGTCAACCTGGCCTTTTACTTCCTGACCGTTGGAATCAAGAGCTTCATATTGAAATACCGGCATAAATCACCTTCTAAAAATCCATCGGCCAAAGGCCGATTCCACAATTTTTCACTTTTCACTTTTAGTTTTTAACTTTTTCTACCCTTCTTCCGATATTGTTTCTTTCACGACTTCTTCAATCGTCGTAAGGCCGTTGAATATCGCCGTTAAACCTTTATCGCGAAGCGTCCGCATACCGTTCTTCTTCGCCGCGTTGCGAAGTATGTTCGTCGATGCGTGATTCATCACAAGCTCGCGCATCTCGTCCGTGAACGTCATAATTTCAAAAATACCCATTCGGCCTTTATAGCCGGTGCTGTTGCACTGGTCGCAGCCTCTGCCGTAATAAAACTTCTTGTCGCGAACCCGGTCGTAAGTCAAATCAAGTTCAAGAAGCTGCTCTTCGGTCGGCTCATAAGCCTCTTTGCAGTTGGCGCAGATTTTTCTGACGAGCCTTTGTGCGATAATGCCCTCCAAAGTCGCCGTAATCAAAAACGGCTCAAGCCCCAAATCCAAAAGACGGGCTATTGCGCTTGGCGCATCGTTTGTGTGAAGAGTCGTGAATACAAGGTGGCCTGTGAGCGATGCCTGCGACGCGATTTCCGCAGTCTCAAGGTCGCGAACTTCTCCGACTAACAGCACATCAGGGTCCTGACGCAAAATTGAACGCAGACATCTTGCAAACGTAAGCCCGATATCGGGCTTCATCTGCACCTGTATAATTCCATCAATATCATATTCGACCGGGTCTTCAGTCGTAATCAGCTTGCTGTCGATTGTATTCAACTCTTTCAGCGCGGAATAAAGCGTTGTCGTTTTGCCGCTGCCTGTCGGGCCTGTTACAACCACAATGCCATTCGGCCTCTGTATCAATATGCGAGTCATCGCGAGGTCCTCTTCGTCAAGCCCGAGTTTTTCAAGTTTCAGGTCAACCTGACTCCTGTCAAGAACACGAAGCACGACGCTTTCGCCGAACATCGTCGGCAAAATGCTTACACGCAAATCAACCGGATTGCCCTGAACCGTAAGCGGAATTCTGCCGTCCTGCGGAAGCCTTCGCTCGGCAATATCAAGATTCGCCATAACCTTTATTCGAGAACTTAACGCCACGGCGATATGCTTTGGCGGCGGAACCATTTCATAAAGCACCCCGTCAATACGATACCGCATCTTGTATTCAGTCTCAAAAGGCTCAAAGTGAATATCCGATGCCTTGTCCCTGATAGCCTGCAAAAGCACAAGATTCAGCAGTTTCTTAACCGGATTGGACTCGGCCAGCTCTTTCAGCTCGTCAAGGTCAATACTCTGGTCTCTGCCCTGAAATTCAGCCAGAAAATCATCCGTCTCCAGCGACCCGATAAGGTCGTTAATACTCTCCTCGTCCTTGGAGTAGTATTTCTTCAAAACCTCGTCCATATCCCCGGGCGAGGTAACTTTCGCCCTGACCTTAAACCCCATCAATGTGCTAAGGTCATCGGTCGCCTTAAAATTGTCGGGACTGTCGATAGCGACAAGCATATTTTTGGCTTGCGCGTCAAACTCCAGAGGAATAACACGATAAGCCGTCGCCATCTGCGCAGGAATCTGCTCAATAATTGAATGTGGAATTTCTATCCCCGCTAAGTCAACAAACTCAATTCCTCTTTGAGCGGCCAGTGCCTTTTGAAGCTGCTTGTCATTTATCATTCCAAGCTCAATCATCACCTGACCGAGAAGAATGCCGCCACCCTTCTTCGTCTGAACATCAAGGCACTGATGCACCTTTTCCCTCGTTAAGAGCCCCATCTTAACAAGGATACGACCCAATGTTCGGCCCCGCAACTGCTCTATCGGAATGTCTTTAGCCATTATAGACTCCCGAAACAATTAACGCTCTTTACATTTTTCATTTCACCATCCAACATCAATATACGTCCATAAGTCTATTATAGCAAGAAAATTATGCACAAGACACTTGGTTTATGACACGCAAAAGATAACAGATGTACAGTTTTATACCTGTTAAAACCGTTAAAGTATAACAATTATAGTACCCTGCTGTCGCCCTAACCCCCATATTTATACAAGTTTTATAAATTTCCCAAATAACCATTGGAAAGGAAATACTTTTTATCTTTAATACGGCTTGACTCGAGCGCAAAAAAAACCTCCGGAGCATCCTTGCGCCGAAGGTTTAGATTTTGACAAATAATACCAATCGGTATTATTTCTTTTTATCAGCTTTCTTTTTGGCCTTAGCAGCTTTCTTTTCAGCTTTTTCTTCAGCAGGTGTCTTCACAGCTTCACTTGTGGTTTTTGGAGCATTTGCATCAGCCTTAATCTCTTTTGGGGCATTCGCATCAGCTTTCACTTCAGCCTTTGGCTCTGCCTTGCGCACCGGAGGAGCGGCAACCGGGGGCTTGGGAGGATTCAAGTCAAATTTGTCAGCCTCATTGGTGAAATTAACCTTGGCCTCCGACTTGAGATTCTGGATGTAATCCATAACAATTTGTTCTTTTTGCTTGTCGCCCAGCTCGGCTGCGATTTTCCCTTTGGCGTTTTCAAGGCTTGTCGTGTTCGCGTCTAAACGCTCAACAAGCTTTATAATATGATAGCCGAACTGCGTTTCAACAACATCGCTCATCTCGCCCGGCTTTAAGGCATCAGCGGCTTTTTCAAATTCTGGAACAAAAGTTCCCTTCGGCTGAACGCCGAGGTCGCCGCCTTCTTTGGCTGACGGACAAGCGGAATTTTCCTTCGCTACTGTTTCAAATTCTGCGCCGGCCTTTACCTTTGCCAAAAGTTCCTGCGCCTTTGCCTTTGCTTCGAGCTTTGCTTTGTTCGGGTCGTTGCCGTCAGCGGGTCTGATGAGAATGTGCTTGGCGTGAATGCTTTCCGGCGTTGTGAACTGTTGAGCGTTTTGCTCATAGTAAGCCTTAACTTCCGCGTCGTTCGGCTCTTTTATTTTGCCGACGAACTGCGATTCCATCAGCTTTTCAAACATCGCGCGTTTTTTCATATTTTCCTGATATTCGCTAAAATCAACGCCATAGCCCTTTAGAAGCGATTTAAAGTCATCTAACGTAAGATTCTGCTGGGCAATCTGTTTGTTTATCTGCTCGTCCAGTTCCGCCTGGCTGACGGTGATGTTCGCCGCTTTTTCTTTTTCGTTGAGCATTGTTTCAATAATAGTTTGTTCCATAGCCTGTTTGCGCATCTGCTGTTTGTACTGGCCCATCATATTTGCGGGAACTCTGCCGGCCATTTGTTTCATACGCGGAGCGAGAATTTTGGCAAGCTGACCTTCGGTAACTTTTGTGTCGCCGATAGCAAGGACAACAGCGTTGGGGTCAACGACTGGTTCGTTTGTTTCGATAACAATTTCCGCTGGTGCGACGGGTTTGGCGGGCGCGACTTTTGTTTCCGGCGCCGGTGCGGCCGTGTTCGCGTCAGCGGCGAAAGCCTGCGACAATGTGCCGATAACCATTACGGCCAAAACACTTATGAGCAATCTCATACTAAATTTCCTTTCTGAAAAAAATTGTTTTTTTAGGTAATTAAAAAGTTCCGGCAGTATAACGGCCTGTGTTTTAAATTGAAAGATAAAAACAGATGTCAGATTTCAGAAATCAGACTTCAGATGTCAGCGGTCAGCGAAAAGTGGTAAAGATTTGTCCTTCTTTTAATCGAAAATCGCTTGCGCGTTTGGTTCGATTTTCAGCCAAATGCGCAAGTAAATTGCAAATTTTGTAAAATTTCTTCAAATTTTGATGAGTTTTTGCTCACTTTTGAACGATTTT
>MHXU01000090.1:0-9396 GCA_001824555.1 Planctomycetes bacterium GWC2_45_44 | reverse complement strand
TTTGAGCAAAAATCATCGAGTTTTTGCAAGTTTTGATGCGAATTTGACAAGTTTTGAAAAGCAGCCACAAAGGCACTAAGGCACAAAGAATTTTGACGCTGACTCGTGCTTCGTAGCGTACTACGCAGAGTAGCATTTCGCAGATTTTCGCGGATTTTTTGTAGTTTTAACGAGTTTTGAGTGGTTTTTGAGAAGTTTTGAAAAGAGCATTCAGGATACAGAATACAGTAGACAGAATGAAGAATGTCGCCTATGGCGACAGAGTTCGACTTTTTTAGACGCTGATTTCGCAGAGGCCGCCCATTCGACTGCGCTCAGGGCAGGCAGAGTTCACAGAGACCACAGAGATAATGGCCACAAGTGAACCTTCCATCGCTGCCAGCTACGGATGGCAAGCATAAATAAACACTGACGGATACATACAGAAACACAGAGTAACACGGATAACTTTTGTTTTAAGGCAATATGACAAAAAGTCTTTTTCTCTTGATTGTAAGCGGTAAAGGCATACAATTAGATATGGTTTGGTCTTTTTTATATTGCAGGAGATTTAAAATGAAAAAAACAAGTTTGGTTTCATTATTAATGTGTTTGGTTGTTATAAGCACTGGTTGCCAAGAGAAAGTTCGTACACAGGGAACGGATCTCACCGCCGGAATGGCAAAAACGAAAATAGTTAATGGCGTTACCACTCAATCAGAGATATTGACGGTTTTCGGCTCGCCTAATATCATCACTAAGAATAAAAGCGGAAATGAAGTCTGGACATACGATAAAATAGCTATGGAGCAATCAAGTGAGGATGGCTATTGGAACGTTCTTGTAGCCGGAAAAGGTGGCAGTAAACAGAATACATCATCAAAAACCTTTATTTTAATGTTAACATTTGATAGTAATGATGTTGTAAAAGATAACAGTTATAGAATGTCACAATTTTAGAGGATAAAGGAATATGAACAAATCACTTTTCTGCGTGTGCGTATTGGGCGTGGTGGTTATAGCTGGATGTAATAAAGAAGCAAAACTGACAGACTCACAAATAAGACAGTTTCAGGCAAAAGATTTGCAGGGTACTTTTGATAGTGCTTATAAATCCACTCTTCAAGTCTTTCAAGACTATGGATATGTTATTAAAAATAGTGATTTTAATTCTGGTGTCATACAAGGTGAAACCGGCTCCAAAAAAGACAAGAATTATTTTTGGAATGGCAAAATGATTAACACAGAAGCGACTGCAACCTTGGAGCAATTTGACCCAAATACAGTAAAGGCAAGGCTTTCTCTTGTAAACAAAACTAAGGTATTAGGGTATTATAATTACGAAAATACTGAAAAAATAATAGATTCTTCACTATATCAAAAAATGTATGACGACATTCAAAAAGAAATGTTTGTTCGTCAGAATATCAACAAATAAACATAAACTCCGGTATCTCTTTTACTGCTCGGCCTTGGCGCGATGATGTTTCTGAAAGACTACCCACATATATAGTTTTGAGAGGTTATAAAATGAATGAGTCTGAAATGGAAATGTGGAAAGAAAAAAATAGACGTGAACTTGCTCAATATAATGCAGAAGTTATGGGTAATTTAGAAATGTTTAGGTCTCTTGTTTCGACAGGGGAGAATGCTTTAAAAAGCGTGATATTAATTAATGGAGGTGCTGCTGTTGCCCTTTTAGCCTTTATTGGCAGTATTTGGGATAAATCAACAAATGACATTACATCTAAAATATTGCTGTTGATTTCTATGGCAGGTTTTGTATTTGGAACTTTTTTAGGTGGAGTGTCTGCAAGTTTTACTTATCTAACACAATATTTATATAGCAAGCAAAAACAGCGAAAGGCAGACGTTTTGGGTGTAATTTGTGACATCTTGATATTCATTTCATATGCTGTTTTTGTTATTGCTTCTATATTTGCTTTTTGTGCTTTTTGGTTTCAACTGGTGCGTAACACGTAAAGAGGATAAAAATGTGGGGAGCAATAGTGGTCCGTAGCCAGCAGGGAATTGGCTGTCGCCGATGAGATTTTAAATGGATCTCTCCACTGCGCTTCGGTCGAGATGACAGCGGGTTGCGGCCTCGCAATACAACCGCAGGCGACCAACCCTGTTATTGATTATCACGCCCTTTCAGGGCTTGGAGATTTTTACGGTTTTTTTACCCAGGGCGTTGCCCCGGGCTGATATATTATGCCCTTTCAGGGCAGTAACAATCGGCGGTTAGATACGCTGGATTCCCGCTTTCGCGGGAATGACACAAAACCGCGTGGGCAAAGTGCCCACCCTACAAAACTGGCCAATATGGGTAGAATAGAGATTTATGATTAGTGTATGTGATGGATGCGGGATGCTTTTCAGAATAAAGCTGGAAAGAATCAATGCAAAAAAATGGAATCCATTGCTTTGCAGGGTTCCCCACGAAGAATCAGAATTATGCCGCAATATTAAATGTGACTACAATCTTGAGGCTGAATGCTGCATGGAGTGTCAATTTTGCCCAAAATGTCTGGCGAATAAACAAATAGTGGATAAAACATTTGCAACATTAGACTAATGCAGAGAAACAGGTAGCCACTTACGGTGTAGAGATTTTAAATAGATTTCTCCCTGCGGTCGAAATGACGTGGATTTCCGCCTTCCGTCTTCGTTGAAACTACGACGCGACGGGTCGTGGGAATGACGGAGACGCACGCCGTGCGTCTCTACCGAGGGGCGGCGGAATGACAAAGGGATTGCCGCGTCGGCCTTGCCGTTCGACAAGGTTCGACAGGCGGGTCTCCTCGCAATGACAAAGAACCCTGCCATACAAGATGGCAGGGCTAAACACGAACACCCTGCGCTTCCGTCTTCGCTGCGCTACACCGCGACAGGTTCGCTTGGGCTCTGATTACCCCCTACAAAAAAATTGATTTTTGATGTTTCTATGGGTATCATTTTCAATTTTATGAAAATACTTGAAAATATAAACGCCGGCGGTCCGAAAGAAGTTTTTAAAATCGCTTTCCCTCTGATTCTTAGCACCAGCGCATTCACAATTCAGATGTTCGTTGACAGAGTTTTCCTGATGTGGTTCGACCGGGACGCTATATCCGCCGCTATGCTGGCCGGGCTTTTAAATTTTACATTCTTCAGCCTTTTTCTCGGCACCGCTACATACGCAAGCACATTCGTGTCGCAGTATGACGGGGCGGGAATGAAAAATCGCATAGGCCCGGCAGTCTGGCAGAGCATATATTTTACTCTCGCGGCAGGCGTTATAATGGCGGCGATAGCTCTCTTTGCCAGGCCGATGATAGCTCTGGTCGGTCATCCGCCCGCAGTGGCTGGATACGAAACGGTCTATTTCAAAATTATGTCTTATGGTTCGGTGCTGGGGCTTGTCGATGCCGCGCTGACGTGTTTTCTGACCGGCAGGGGGAAAACCTGGGCTGTGCTGTGGGTCAACATTGTAAAAACCATCGTAAATTGCATACTCGATTACGCGATGATTTTCGGGTATTTCGGTTTTCCGAAAATGGGTATGGCAGGGGCGGCGATTGCTACGCTCATCGCGAATTTTTCCGGCGTGGCGATTTTCTTTATTATATTTTTGCGGCCTGCCAACAGGCGAAATTTCGGCACCGCAAACGCTGTTCTGGATTTGAAACAGTTCGGCAGATTGATGAAGTTCGGCCTGCCGAGCGGTACGCAGTTTATGCTCGATGTCCTTGGCGTAACTTTTTTTGTTGTTTTCATCGGCAGAATTGACGCTGTTGTGTTTGCGGCCTCGTCCATTGCTTTTCAGATAAATCATCTGGCGTTTATGCCGATGATTGGTTTTGGAATGGCTACGACCGTGCTTGTCGGCAGATATCTCGGCGCTGACAGACCAGATATCGCCCAGAAAGCCACAATGTCGGCGGCGTATATCACTTTCGGCTATATGATTTTTATATCTCTGTGTTATTGGATTGTGCCGAATGTTTTTATGCTTCCGTTTGAGACGCAGTCTTCTGTCGAGCAGTTCGCAGCGGTTAAGCCGGTCGTGCGGACACTCCTGCTGTTTGTCGGGTTTTATTGCATTTTTGATGCCGGCAATATAATTTTTTCAGCGGCTCTCAAAGGCGCAGGCGACACTAAATATGTAATGTACGCTTCATTGATTTTAAATTGGCTGATTATGGTTATCCCAAGCTGGCTGGCGGTTACATTCCTCCACGGCAGAATGAGACTCTATGGCGCCTGGACGGCTTTGACAATTTATGTGTGTGTTTTGGCAGTAATGTTTTTTTTGAGATTCAGGCATGGCAAATGGAAATCAATGCGTGTAATAGAAAAAACACCTACACTGCCGGACGGCCTTCCCGCTGTGCCGACAATAGCAACTGATATCAACTGAAAAGATATCAAAAATCAAAAATTAAATATCAAAATTGTCGAATCGCCTACGGCGATGGAATTTTAAACGAAATTGCTTCGCTGCGCTCACAATGACAGACGTTCGGCTAAATAAAAACACTACTCAAATTCTATATGAGCCTTGAATTTTGCATCGTCGGTCTGCGGGAAATCGTCTCTGAAATGCGTGCC
This sequence comes from Planctomycetes bacterium GWC2_45_44, assembly GCA_001824555.1. Classification (GTDB taxonomy): domain Bacteria; phylum Planctomycetota; class Phycisphaerae; order Sedimentisphaerales; family UBA12454; genus GWC2-45-44. The sequence continues at coordinate 4,824 of MHXU01000090.1, read as the reverse complement.
TCTGCTTTCGGTTCTTGTTTCCGCGGCCTTTGCCATCATCAGGCAGACCGTAAGCATATTCTGGCACTCCCAGCCCTGGTCAGAGTCGAAAATTTTATCTAAAACATAACGCTGCCAAAATGAAATAATCTCCTGCGTTTCGGCCAGCGGTTTGGCAAAACGTATTATGCCTACGTTTCGCCACATCAGCGAACGCAGCGAGTTAAGAACGTCAGCGGTATCCAATCTGCTTCGGTCTGACTGCGGAATGTCATACCGGAATTTGCGAAGACCCATATCGCTGTTCGGTTTGCCTGATTGTTTGAACGCTTCTCTGCCTGCTATTCTGCCGAAGACTAAGCCTTCCAGAAGTGAATTGCTGCCGAGCCTGTTTGCTCCGTGCAGACAGGTTGAGGCGACTTCGCCGCAGGCAAAAAGATTTTTTATATTAGTATGGGCAAGTCTGTCGGTCTTAACGCCCCCGACCATATAATGTGCGCTGGGACGAACGGGAATCAAATCTTTGCTTACGTCAATATCGAAACTTGCCACAAGTTCGCTAATCAGCGGGAAACGCTTTGAGAAGAACACCTTGTCAAAATGCCTTATATCGAGAAAGACGTGCGTGGAATTTGTTTTCAGCATTTGCGCCAAAATCGCTCTGCTGACAATATCTCGCGGCGCAAGCTCGGCGTCTTTGTGATAGCCTGCCATAAAAGCGTCGCCATTGACATCTCGCAGAATCGCTCCTTCGCCTCGCAGCGTTTCGGTAATCAACGCTCTCGATGCGCCTGCGATATAAAGCGTTGTCGGATGAAACTGCATAAATTCCATATCCCGCAGAACCGCTCCCGCCCGCGCCGCCATAGCAAGGCCGTCAGCGGTGGCAACATCCGGGTTTGTTGTTTCGCGATAGACCCTGCCTGCTCCGCCGGTGGCGAGAATCGTGGTTTTTCCCCAGATTATTTCCATTACGCCTCTTGCGTTCTGGCCGATTGTGCCGATGCAAACGCCATCGTCATTTGTGATAATATCGATTGCGTAGAAATTTTCTACGACCGTGATGTTGGCTGTGTTTTTGACTTTGTGTATCAACGCCTGAACGATGGCCTTGCCGGTGCTGTCGCCAAGCGCGTGCGCGACGCGGGCGAAACTGTGGCCTCCTTCGAGCGTAATGGAGATTGAGCCGTCCTGCGATTTGTCAAATTCCGTTCCCCAATCCAAAAGTTCTTTGACAAGGCCGGGGCCGTCTTTTACGACCTGTTCGACGGTTTGGCGGTCGCAGATTCCGCAGCCGGTTTTTAAGGTGTCTTCGATATGAGAGGCAAAGCTGTCATTTCTGCCGAGTACCGATGCGATGCCGCCCTGCGCGTTCCAGGTGTTGCTGTCCTGCAGATTTTTTTTGCAGACGATAATTACTTCGCAGCCGCTGCCGGCGGCTTCTATCGCGGCTCGAAGACCCGCTACGCCCGTACCGATTACCAAACAATCGGCGAACAACTGCTGTGTGGAGGCGGTATTTATCGGCACAAGATATCGGCGTAATTCAGGCCGTTTTAGTTTTATCACATTATCTTTCATAAATTATTTTTATCCAATCAACATCGGTCAGGCTGTCCATTACAGCATCGCCGATTATGCCTTTTTCGGTGTTTGTTCTGTCGTCAAAAGGCACAACCGCAAGGAGCGGCGTTTTGCCGACATCGGCGATTATCGCAGGTGCGCTTTGCCAGGCAAAATCAGCCTTTGATTCATCATAACCATTTATTATTACCCCGGCAAGCGGCAAATTAGCGCCCCTTACCGCATCAATTGTCAGCAGCGTATGGTTTATTGTTCCCAGATTCGGCCTTGCGACAATGACCACTGGCAGGCCGAATGCCTTTGCCAATCCCAAAACGTCAAGCCTGGCTGTGAGCGGCACGCGAATCCCGCCGATGCCCTCGACGATTACGCAGTCGGTTTTGGAGCAGATATAATTATAGGCGGTGATAATTTTTTCTAAATCGACTAATCGGTGTTCGGCGATTTCGCAGGCGAGCGGGGCGGCGGGGGTGGAATATGTAATAGGCGTTATATCGTCGAGACTGAATTCGCTCTCCGCACAGCAGGATAGAAATTCGGTATCTTCGCTGACTAAACCTTCTCTTGTTGATTTGCAGCCGGTCGCGATTGGTTTGAATACGCCGACGTTTTTGTCTGCTCGACGCAGAATTTTTGCGAGCGTGCCGGAAATTACCGTTTTGCCTACGCCGGTATCTGTGGCGGTTATGAATAAACCTTTGTGTTTTGCGAATTGATATTCCATTTTTTATTTTATAATTTTTGGTAAATCGTTTTCAATCGTGTCATAAACTATATCCAATAACTTTCGCAGGGTCTCAATATCAATTCCGACCGGCGGCATAAGGACTATCACATCCGACAATGGCCGGAGCATTGCCCCTTTGGGTCTCATCGCGGCGCAAAGTTTTACGCCAATGAGTTTTTCATAAGTAAAGGATTGTTTGTTTGTTTTATCCTGCACAATTTCAACCCCTGCCATCAATCCGCATTGCCGAACATCGCCGACGTAGGGCAATTTTATCATTTTATTCAGATATTCTCTGATTAAATCAATCTTCGCAGGCAGCGATTCGATAATTTTGTTTTCTTTGAACAATTCCAGATTCGCAATCGCTGCTGCGCAGGCTAATGCGTTGCCGGTGTAGGTGTGGCCGTGAAAAAATGTCTTAAAATCTTTAGGCTCTGCCAAAAACGCGTCGAAAATTTTCTGCGTTGTCAGCGTCGCCGCCAAAGGCAGATACCCGCCTGTAATTCCCTTTGCTGCGCACATAATATCGGGTTCGACGTTTTCATTTTCACAGGCGAACATTTTGCCGGTCTTGCCGAAGCCTGTCGCGACCTCATCAGCGAGCAAAAGCACGTTATATTTTTTTGTCAGTTCGGAAACCGCCTTTAAAAAACCGGCAGGGTGAACAATTATTCCCGCTGCGCCCTGAACCAATGGCTCGACGATTACCGCGGCGATATTGCCTGAATGTTTTTTGAGCAAATCTTCTATTTTGTCGAGACTGTTTTTTTTGCAATCTTCCGCCGAGCCGCTAAAACGATACGGAAACGGCGAAGACGCAAAAAATGTCTCAAACAGCATCGGTTTGAAGATTGAATGAAATAATTCCATTCCGCCGACAGACACCGAGCCGATGGTGTCGCCGTGATAAGATTGGCCGAGAGCGATGAATTTATCGCGTTTTATACCCTGATTTCGCCAATACTGATATGCTATTTTCAACGCGATTTCAACTGCGGTTGCGCCGCTGTCGGAATAAAAAACCTTTTGCAGATTTTTCGGTGCGATTTTTATTAACTTCTCGGCAAGTTCGATTGATTGTGTTTGCGCAAGGCCGAGAAGGGTACTGTGCGCGATTTTGTCAAGCTGGGTGCGTATCGCATCATCAATTTTTTTTACTCTATGGCCGTGGACATTGCACCAAAGACTGCTCACGCCGTCGATGTAGCGTTTGCCTTCGGTATCTATTAAATAAAATCCATCGCCGGATTCTATGACGACAGGCTCTGATTCGAGCCAGACTTTCATCTGCGTGAATGGATGCCAGATATATTGCTTATCAACGCTGACTAATCTTTCTGTGTTTTTATTCATTTTACGCTGTTTGCATCCTGTTGTTTAACTCGCTGCAATTGATTGTCGTTTTCTTCTTTAAACAGGTCATTGTCTTTGCCGTATTTTTTGATAAAAGTTTGAAGTTCTTTTGTGGAAGAGATCAGTACTATACGGTCATCGACTTTTTCGTGCTTTGTGGCATTCGGGTCGGTCTTTAGCAGCTTCTCAACATTATCAGGATTCATAACGCTAAGTTTCAAACTGTCCTTTGATAATCCTACTTTTGCAAAAGTATGAATGCCAAGTAGATGAAATTTGTAAAAGTCGCTGCCCGGCAGATTTATATCCTGCGGATAAAAATCGATGAATGTATCGCCGCCGATTTTGCCGAGACGGCCGTCGAATTTACCTATACCTTTTTCATCGGTATAAATAACGTCATATTTTTTATTGTCTGCCTGTTTGAATTCCCAAAAGTTTTTGGAATTCGGCTCAGACCAAACGCCGACCAAATTGGCATCGAAGATAATTTCCTCATCGGTGAACAATGGGTGCAGCGATGGCACGCATCCGCCGAGCAGAATCGCCAAAGTATAGAACGCAATTTTCTTCAAAGTCGTTTTCATTTTTTTTTCTCCTTAAAAATTGTTTTGCAAAAAGGACATTTTAAGACGATATTATTATATTTGATGGCCAAAAAAACAAAAGGATAAACTTGCAGCCAAATGATGTAAAACCAGATACACCTATGCAGTTTTTGAAGGGCGTAGGCCCTGCCAGAGCGGCAATTCTCGAAAAGCTCGGCGTAAAAACCGCCTCCGACCTGCTCGAATACTACCCCCGGCAGTGGTATTTTGCGCCGGAGCCGGTAAAAATCGCTCGGCTTTTGCCCAATCACATCGTAACGCTGGCCGGGATTGTCGAAAGCACGGATTTTCAGATGTTTCGCAGGCCGCCGTATTTCGAGGCCTATATCACCGACGACGCCGGCAGTTGCAGGGTGATATGGTTCAACGCCCGATATTTGCAGGGCAAAATCAACGTCGGCCAAAAAATTATCGTCTGGGGCAAAACAGCCGTCTATAAACATCAACTGCAATTAACAAATCCCAAATTTATAATCGTTGAAGGCGATAAGGAAATCTCCGCCGACGATTTCAGCGGGCCTGTATATCCTGCGACAGCGGAACTTTCCAGCGGCCAGCTCAAAAAAATCA
>MHXU01000089.1 GCA_001824555.1 Planctomycetes bacterium GWC2_45_44 | reverse complement strand
CAGATTTTTCCTCGATAGAATATGTACGCATTTATTGATATTTGAAGGCGATGGCAGAACGCAGTGGTTTGTCGGCAATTTCGCCGCTTATGAGGAAAAGATACAGGCCGAGAACCCCGACCGTCTCGCCCACCGCAGGGGCAAGTACAAACAGCTAAAATTGAGATAGCCACAGCGGGTTTTTGAGGCGAAAATCAAGACGCAGGAACAGTTTTAGTACTCTCACGGGTTATCAGGATGGGCATCATATTAACATGTTCAATCTCTTTTTGCTGCGATAAGTGTTTTAGGAGAAGTTCAACGCTTCTTTGGCCAATTGCTCCGACGGGCTGCTCAAGGCTGGATAGTGCGGGTATCGAATATTCTGCCTGCGGGAGATTGTCAAAACCGATTATTGCCACGTCATTGGGAATGGCAACTCCATTCTGGCCTAAAAATTTAATAGCGCCTATGGCGACAAGGTCATCATAGGCGATGATAGCGTCATATTTAATTCTCTGTTCCGCCAGATGCCTGACGACTAAATATCCTCTTTGCCAGAACCTTTCATCGGTGTCTAAATCAGCGATAATTGGTTTTTGATAGTCTTTAATGATGTATTCATACGCTTGAAGTCTATCCCTGGCATCGGAATGAGATTTGGGGCCTGTGATAAAAGCTATTCTCTGCTTTTTCTGCTCTATAAGGTGGTTTATAGCCAAACGCATTCCAGCGTTGTTATCAATATGAACTAATGAAACTTCCGGCAGAGAAGTACTGTGTTCCGGCAGCAGGCAATAGTTGCCGGCTATGACGATGCTAATACCGTAGTTTTTCAAGTCTGCTAAAACAGAAGGCGTTATCTGCGGCATTGTCCCGCAAAGAATAAGGCCGTCAACTCTGTTTCTAAGCCAGGCTTGCCGGCACAGCTCATAACCGGCTTCCGCAACAGTAAGTAGTGGAAAGAGGTTATGTTTTGGCAGTTCCTCCAAAATTGCGTGCGTGATTCCCGCGGAAATCGGGTCGAGCATATCCGCCACAAAAACGCCGATAACCCTTGTTTTTTTTGCGCGGAGATTGCGAGCCATTTGATTCGGCACATAACCGAGCTGGGCAGCGATTTTTTTGATATTTTTAGCGGTTTTTTCGCTAATACGGGCATTTTCTGCCTGTCCTGCAAGTACTTTAGCGGCGGTATTTAATGACACGCCGGCGGCTTTGCTGATGTCGGCAAGGGTCGTATTTGCTGTTTTTTTAAGCATTTTTTGGTCTCACTATTACTTCTACAATATCGGTAATGCAGTCTAAATTTTAACATAAAATTGCAAAAAAAACACAAAAACCAACAGGAATTTGCAAGTTTTTGCAATATTTTGACAAAAAATACAGGGAAATTGAAAAATTTGTTGCATTTTTACAGGGGCGGGGTAAAATGCAATATCGTTAATGCAAGAAAGGGAATTGGATATTAAAAATTTGTAATTGGAGTTTTGGATATGAAAAATGTTGATTGGCCATTTGAGTTTCCAGGGGCTTACTGGATTGATGAAAAGGAAGAAAATGCCGTTGCAGATGTGATTAAGAACGGGTCGCTATTCAGATATTATGGTTTAGGCAAAGCCAAGTATGTGGATATGTTTGAAGCGAAAGCCAAAGCGTTTTATAATTCCAAATATGCTTTAGCTGTAAATAGCGGCACCGGGGCATTGATAACCTGTATGCAGGCGCTGGGCATAGGGCCGGGCTGCGAGGTTCTTATACCCGCCTTTATGTGGGTTGCGACGGTTGGGGCGGTTATCGCCAATAACGCAATTCCTGTTTTGTGCGAGGTTGATGAAAGTTTTTGTATCGACCCAATCGACCTTGAGAAGAAGATTACGCCGAGGACAAAACTTATCGTTCCCATACACATGGCCGGTACCCCGTGCAATATGGATGTCATTATGGACGTTGCCAAAGATTACAACATTGCGGTTCTTGAAGATTGCGCACAGTGCAACGGCGGCGAATATAAGGGTAAAAAAGTCGGTACGTTTGGCGATATGGGGATTTTCAGTCTGCAGATCAACAAGAATATGACAAGCGGCGAGGGCGGTCTGATAACGACTTATGATGAGGATTTATATTACAGGGCTTTCAGCGGTCATGATATGGGATTGATTCGCGTCAACGGCAGGCTTTCCATTCCAGACCCTTTTGCGATTTCGTGGGGTCAGGGTCGCCGAATGCCGGAGCTATGCGGCGCGGTCGCTTCCGTTCAGATTGATAAATTGCCCGGTATAATTGCCAATATGAGAGCATCGAAGAATCGCATTAAGAAGTCGCTGGAATCTGCGGCGGGTTTAAATTCCCGCAAGCTCAATGATGCCAAGGGCGATACGGGACCGTTTATAATTATGATTCTTGATAATGAGGCAAAGGCAGTTTCGGCTGTGAACAAGATGAAGGAAAGCGGGCTGCATAACGTATTTAGAATAGCCGATTATGGTTTGCATATTTATTACAATATACCATCGTTAGTGAATAAAGTTCCGTTGTCGCCTGCGGGCAATCCGTGGAATTTGAGCGAAAATTCGGAGAGCGTTTATAATTATCAAAAAGGCAGTTGTCCGAAAAGCGATGACCTTTTCAGCCGGTCTATTTTGCTGCCAATACCATCAAAACTTAGTTTGGAGCAGGAGACGCAGGCGGCAGAGGCAGTCAGGGAAGCATTAAAATACTCAAACTGAATTTTTATTGAGTACCTGAACTTTGGATAAGGATACAAGAAAAAACGGCCAACCTGCCGATGGGATAATAGTTTCGTTTTGTAAAAAATTATTAACCAAGCAGGCAAGGAGGCCGTATGACAACGGATTTTACCACATTATTTGTAAATGTCGATGATTGCTGGAAAGCTTTTGAAAAAATATATGCAAAGTATATCCTTTCGACATTTGCCGGGATTCGTAAAGAATCCCAGGGCGTATTCACCGCTCAATCCACCATTGGTCTGATTCTCGAATATTATGACCAATTTTGCGCCGCTGCGAAGCAATAAGACAATTCTTTGTACCTAAAAAAATCCGCGTGAATCTGTGTTAATCAGCGTCTAAAAAAATAAAATTCCTATCGCCGACAGGTGATTCCATAATTTTTCACTTTTCACTTTTAGTTTTTCACTCCTACCCCCCCTACCCCCTATTTTTTGTTTCAACAAACCCAGCGTCTAAAAAAATAAAAAAACTCATCGGCCACCTATTGCATCGAAGCGTAGCGAAGACGGTTCGCCAATTTCACCTACTGTCTACTGAATACTGGCTACTGACTATTTTTTATATCTCTTTTTTCTCTGCGACTCTGTGGTGAAAAAATTATTCCCGAATTATTTAGTCTTGAATGAAACTTGCAAAAACCACATCAAAACCCATCAAAACCCCCGAAAATCCACGCAATTCGCGGTTAAAATCGTCAAAACTCGTCAAAAACTTATCAAAATTTAACAAAATTTGCAAAAAACTTGCAGGCCTTTAATGTCCAGAACTGGTTTAGGGGTGTTAAAACAAAGCTTTTCCTAAAAATTACCCTAAAAAAAATAGGAAAAATGCGCAAGTTTTTAAAAATCGTTTTTTTTAGTCCTTAATTTTTGGTAATCATTTAGCCGACCGTAGTGCGCTGTCCGCCGCAACATAGATTCATTTGACTTTTAGGTCATTCGCACTTAGCATACTCCCCCGCTATTTATAGACAGTTATGAGTTAGGGGTATTAATGACTAAAGAAAAAATGATTCTAAAAAGAAAACCGTTTGTACTGATTATTCGTGACGGGTGGGGTTATAACCCCGACCCGAAAGACGACACCTGCAATACCGTAAAACAGGCAAATGTGCCTATCGACAGAATGCTTATGAGCGATTATCCGCATTGTCTCATTCACACCAGCGGCGAAGATGTCGGCCTGCCAATCGGAACGATGGGCAACAGCGAAGTCGGACACCAGAATATCGGCGCAGGCAGAGTTGTCTATCAGGAATCGGTCAGAATCAGCAAATCAATCAGAGAAGGCGATTTTTTCAAAAAGGAAGAATTCGCCAAACTAATCAGCTATGTCAAAGAACACAACGGCAAACTGCATCTGCTCGGCCTGTGCAGCGACATCGGCGTACATTCGTTGCTGGAACACCTTTACGGACTGCTTAAACTGGCCAAAACAAATAAGCTCACAAAAGTTTATCTGCACGCGTTCACCGATGGCAGAGATTCCCCGCCCGACAGCGGCAAAGGCTATCTGGCCGACATCGAAAAGAAAATGACCCAAATCGGCACAGGCAAAATCGCCTCGATAATGGGACGATTCTACGCGATGGACAGAGACAGCAGATGGGACAGAGTTCAAAAGGCTTATGACTGCCTGACGCTCGCCAAAGGAGCAAAAGCTAAAAACGCTGCCGAAGCAATGGAACAAAGCTACCAAAACAAAATCTCCGATGAATTTATTGAGCCGGTCTGCATTGTTGACGAAAACGACCTGCCGCTGGCGAAAATCGAAGACGGCGACGGCGTGATGATGTTCAACTTCCGCGGCGACAGACCCAGAGAAATCACCCGCGCGTTTGTTGACGACGATTTCGTGGGCTTTACACGAACGGTCAGACCGAAAACATATTATCTGTGTATGACCGAATACGATGCGACAATTCCGGCGCCGGTGGCTTTCACGAAAACCGGCAAAATGAAAAATGTCGCCGCCGATTACTTCAGCCAGCTCGGATTAAAGCAGTTCCGATGCGCAGAGACGGAAAAATACGCACACGTTACATTCTTCTTCAACGATTATACCGAAAAACCCTTCCCCGGCGAAGACCGGCAGATTGTGCCGTCGCCAAAAGTACGCACTTACGATTTAAAACCCCAAATGAGCGCATTTGAAGTCTGCGATGTCGTTATGGAAAAACTCAACAGCGAAAAATATGACGTAATCATCGTCAATTTCGCCAATCCCGATATGGTCGGACATACCGGCATTATGGAAGCCGCGATAAAAGCCGCAGAAACGGTCGATGCCTGCGTCGGCAAAATCCTCGATAAGGTGAAACAGCTCGGCGGAGCTGCGATAATCACCGCAGACCACGGCAATTTTGAAAAAATGTGCGATGAAAACGGCAATCCATATACCTCGCATACCATCGGAGATGTGCCTTTGATTATTTTCGACGAGCTTAATAAAAATATAAAGCTCCGCCCAGGCGGAAAACTCGCTGATGTTATGCCTACAATGCTGAAATTGATGGAATTGCAAAAACCCCAGGAAATGACCGGAGAGCCGCTGTTTTAAATTTTAATATGAATGAGTTAATCATCAGCTTTGTGCACAAGTCATTCCATAACAAGCGGTTGTGGCAATAGTTAAATGAGTTCACAAAAACCGCAATTCTGCGCATAAAAAAAGCCACCAATCTTTCAAAAGGCAGCTTAGCTCCCCTATCGGGACAACTTTACAAATTTGGCTAAAACCTTAAATCGTTGTATCAAAATGAGTTATGATTATTTGCTGTGCAAGGAATACCGGCTTTAGGTAGGCTATTTTACATCCTTATTACCGTAAATTACTTCAGAATGGGATATTAGATAATCACTTTTGGATCACAATTCTTGGAGATATTCTAAAGTTGTACTTGAAATTTGCACAAAATAGAGTATCCTATTTATTATGATTACAAGGCAACTCGAAAAAGAACTATTGCTGAGCGCCAAAGAGTACCCTGCCGTGACCATTTTGGGACCACGGCAGTCTGGTAAGACCACGTTAGCCAGAATGGTTTTCCCTAAATTTGCATATTGTTCATTGGAAGATCCAGATACCCGACGACAGGCCAATGACGACCCCAGGGGCTTATTAGCAGGGTTCACCTCGGGTGTGATTTTAGATGAAATTCAGCGGGTACCTGCACTGCTCAGCTATCTGCAGGGTATTATTGACAATGACCAAACTCCTGGCCGATTTATACTGACTGGCAGCCATCAGCCGGAAGTTCATCAGGCGGTTACACAATCGCTCGCCGGACGAACCGCCATTTTGGAGCTGCTTCCTTTTTCGGTTGGTGAACTTCAACAATACGCACGTCCAGCCCTATCCCCATTCGAGATGATTTTATATGGCTTTTATCCTCGATTACATGAACATCAGTTGCGACCCAATCGTTTTTACAGTTCTTATCTTTCAACCTACATCGAGCGAGACATCCGAAAACTAATTAACCTAAAGGATTTGACTCGCTTTGAGCAATTTTTACGGCTGATCGCGGGGCGCATTGGGCAGCTTGTCAACTACTCTTCTATTGCCAATGATGTAGGCGTTTCATCGACAACCATTAAAAGCTGGATTTCTGTTCTCAAGGCGTGTTATATCCTTTTTGAGTTGCCACCTTATTTCAGTAATATTCGCAAGCGGGTCATAAAGTCCTCAAAACTGTATTTTTGTGATGTCGGTTTGGCTGCATGGCTGCTTGGGCTGGAAACTCCAGAACAGGTTGAACGAGATCCCCTGCGAGGAGTATTGTATGAAAATTTGCTAATCATAGAAGCTCTCAAACAACTCCTCAATCTGGGTGTCAAGCCGATATTACACTTCTACCGTGATGCAAAAGGCAACGAAGTAGACCTTTTGATTTCCAAGGGGCAAGCTTTTTCTGCAATCGAAATCAAATCAGGAAAAACATTCCAGCCAGAATTTGCTTCTGGAATTCAGCATTTCCAGAAAACCCTCCCGCCGGACAACACAATTCAGGGAATCATCTGGTATAATGGTGACCGTGAGACCGTGTATCAGGATATCAACGTGCGAAACCCTCTCATTCATGGCTTCGCCTGGTAATTTGTAAAGCACAATTGAAACCTTGGCCAAAACTGTTTCAGAATTTACGCAGCAGCCGTGAAACTGAGCTGACGCAGAAATTCCCGCTGCCTGTAGTCTGTGCGTGGATGGGAAATAGCCAGTTGGTGGCTGCAAAACATTATCTGCAGGTGACGGATAAACATTTTACAAAGGCTGTCGATCAAAGCAAACTTCTTGCCGTACTGTTGTAAAATTAGGTGCAGCAAATGTATGCGAATATTTGTGTTATACTGCAGTCAAAAAAACTCACTGATAAAGTTGCCAAACTCTCGAAGAATTCGTCCAACTCTTCCAAGCCGCCATCGTCGGATAATGCCTTCGACAGCAAGCCACATAGTTCTAATCTTTGAAAAACTTCTTGGCTTCATTCCAATCAAGCAGTAATGATATCGGCTGTTTTAATTTCGCGGACATCTGCGATGCCCAGCCGATTTCCGCTATAATCTGGGAATTAACAAAACTCAGCGGCGATTTTGTTTTGCTTTTTACACAATCAATAAAGTGTCCGACAGCAGAGCCGGTCTGGTGTTCAACAACATTTCCGCTGTCAGGTGTTGTTGTATCTTCAGGCCAGGATAAGTCGCCAGCATTTGATTTATCCAAAGGTCTTATCCATTTGCCGGCAGTTGTTTTATTCGACCAATAACGAACCTTGTAAGGTCTGTCAATTTGCGATTCAAAAATAAAGCCGCCTTCCGTACCAAAGATGTTATGATAAGCATCGTAGCCATTGCCATTGTCTATATTGCCAAAACAAAAACCTGTTGCGCCATTGTCAAAATTTATTAAAATATTGTAAATCGGCTCAGCCTGAAAGTCTCGAACCTGGGATTTAAGGCTTGTTGCATATACCGATACAGGCTTAGCCTGACTTGCCATTGCAAATATCATTACTGATATCGCGTGATTTATGCCCATACCAATCGCATCACCCATTATATTCTTATCGAGCTTCCAGACCTTATCACCTGTGATATTTACCGGATGGCGATAGTTAATCTGTATCTGTGTTATCTGGCCGAATTGACCATTTGAGACCATATCACGCAGCCGCTGTTCCATACTGTCAAAATAAAGTATATAATCCACAAATGTAATTAGTTTGGGATTGGCTTTTTCGAGTTCAATCTCTATGCAGAAATCGTCAAATGTAGTCGCCGCGGGTTTCTCGCTGAATACATGCTTGCCCGCTTTCATCGCAGCAATAGCCTGCGGAGCATGGAAACTATTGGGACTTACCAACCAGACAGCATCAATGGCAGGATTATTCACGATATCATTATAATCTGATACCAATAACAATGGAGAAAGACCCACACTTTTTAGAACTTCACTGCCGCGTTCCTTATTTATCTCAAATAACGCAACAACTTCAACATCATCACGTTCAGTGAGCCTCTTAAGCTGAACCGAACCCATCCAGCCGGCACCGACAAAACCTATTCCTATCTTATTATTTTTCATTTTGAAAGTTCTCTGCACCTTTATTTTAGATAAGCCGCTTCAACTTTGTTTAGAGCAGCCAGAATATTAATAATCTCTGATTCGCTCCAACTTTCAAATAAATGCATAATAAAATGCGCTTCAACTGCTTCACGAGTATTTTTCATTTCAAAAGAAGGATTCTTTGGGCCTTTATAATCCGAGCAGTTCCATGGGAATCCGCTCTTACCGAAAACGGCCTTATCTTTGAACCACGGGAATGTACAAGGTACATGGTTATAATCTGAATTAACCATGACACCTTCTGCCTCCAGCGCTTTACAAAAAGTCTGTTTATCAACACGAATCGCATTTGAATCAAATTTTAATCGCATAAACCAATATGAACTTTCAGTATCCGGCACCTGCCAGCCCATTGAAACAGCCTTGGATTTCTTTAGGCCTTCCTTAATAATCCCGGCCAATTTTCGCCTTTTCTCAATAATCCGGGGAAGTTTCTTAATTTGCACGCTGCCGATGCAGGCTGAAAGATCATTCAAATTGCAATTCAGGCCGGCGACAACATTGTTTTCAGCAGACAAATTAAACGGTTTGCCGCGATCAGCAAAACGCCTGCCCTGCCAATGAAGCTGTTCATTGCGGGTGTAAACAACACCGCCCTGCCCACCGGTACAATGGTGCTTGCCAAACATAGTGGAAAATGCGGCAATATCTCCAAACGATCCAACTTTCCTGCCTTTATATTCTGCACCATGAGCTTGTGCACAATCTTCAACAACATAAAGGTTATGCTTCTTTGCAAGTTTTATTATAGGTTCAATATCAGCCGGCTCACCAGCTATATGCGCAACAACAATAGCTTTAGTTCTCTCTGTAATAACAGCTTCTATCGTTTCAGCACAAACATTGTAACTGCGCCGATCACTATCAGCCATCACCGGCACACAGCCAAGCAGAACGACAGGCATTACACCACCCGGGTCAGTAATAGGAGGAACAATGATTTCGGAAAACGGTTCAAGCTGTAATGCACCAAGTGCGCAAAACACAGCATTAGTGCCCGAGTTGACGCCGTCGGCAAAGCCCCCTTGCATAAAATCAACAAAATCTTTTTCATATTGCTTTTCTGCGGGACCGTTATATCCAATCCCCTCCCCGGATTTAATAGCATCATCAAACAGACGCATAACAGCAAGCTTTTCATCTTCACCTATAAGATTGCGAGCAGGCAAAGGTCTTTCGAAAATTGGTTTACCGCCGTCTATTGCTAACTGTTCCATACTTATTTTCCTTTATAACATAGATTAAAAAAACAGAAACTCAAGACAAGTTTAGAATTCTGGAAACATTTCCAGATGTGATTTTATTAAACGCGGAGGGCGTTATTTTGCCCCGATTCCGAGCATCCGTTAACCATTCGATGTGCTGCATATCATTATCAATCGCACAATAGTCCATTCCTAAAAGCAAGCGGTCGTGAAACTCATCAATAAATGACCAGGCGTGCTCTGTATCTCGTGAAAGGGCATTAAGGCCGCTGCCCGCTGAAAGGTCTGCGTACAGATTCGGATAATTGCGCAGCAACCTCGGTACAGCGCCGCCGGGCGTAACTTTGCCTACGGGGTACGAATTCTTATCTTGCCATTTTAAGTCGCCGCTTATTTCGCTCCAGAAAGCCTGACTGTGGCCTATCATCGTTAAATTTGGAAATTTTTTCAGCACAAATTCCAAATATGGTAAATTTATGAAATCCAAAACACCATAGGAATTTTCATCCGGGGTTGTCGTGTGAAAAAGAACAGGGAATCCGACAATGCTGCAGGCTTCCAACAGCGCCAATAAACTGGGGTCATTCCAAAAAACGCGGCAAGCCATTTCGCCAAGCCCTTTACAGCCCAAAGCTTTGTACTGCTCAAGTAAATTCACGAACAAATCGGCACAAATCATATCCGGCCTGCACGGCAAACGCGGATCAACGTTACAGAACGGGATAAATCTGCCAGGATACTTTTCACAAATGAACAATATCTCGCCTACGCTTTGATGTTCCGCAGGCGCTTCAGCGTTATTGAGCGGCAGAATTACAGCCTTATCGACCCCTTTGGAATCCATTATGCTGATTTGCTCCTCGGCCGACAGAAACGGTTTCGTACCGAAACGAGAATGGATTTTTGGAGAAATATACACATGCGAATGAACGTCTATTATCATTTTAACCCACCCTTTCCGCTTTATGGCTCTTTAATGAGCGCGACAGCGCTTCGAGAATTTTTATTGGAACTATTAGATTTTCGTGCGTCTTGGGCTCCTGCCTCGTTTTAAACATACGAATGAAGGTTTTGATTCCATTCAAATATATATCGGAATCAAACGTGATATTCTCGAATACGCCGCCTTTTTCACCGACAGCGCCAATCGAAAAACCGGAGCACCCTTCTTTAATGAAGTTCAATGTTATTATTTTATTATCCGAATAAATCAGTTGCCCTGTTGCTCCATTCGGATTCCTGGAAATAAAAACCCGGTCAACATTAAAACCAAATGCCTGGAGAGCCATATCGACCTGATGAATACCATAGAAGAAAATACCTCCATAAGGACTGTCAACGTCGCATACTCCATAAGTTGCTCCGGCCAAAACTATTCCAGTCTTGTTCTTCTTTAAAACAAAGCTCCTGAATTTTTTTTGTTCAGGAACAACGCTAAAACTTGTAACAGGCGAACCGGCCTGTTTTGCTAATCTAAGAAATTTTTCACCTTTAGCAGAATTAAAGCACAAAGGCTTATCTATAAAAACAGGAATGCCCTTTTTAATAAAAGGAAGTGCCGCGTCAAAATGGTACTTCGGATGGCGATGATCGACTATCAAGGCGTCAATTTTGCCCAGCATTTCCAAAGGGTTTTTGACAGTATTCGGTATTTTCCCCTCTTTTGCGACAGCCTGTGCCAGTTTTCTTGTTTCACCCCACAAAAACTCCACACTGCAGTTTTTTATCTTTTTTTCAATATTGATGGTTTTAGCGATAGCAAGTGAATGTGAATTCTCACTTCCAATAATTCCTATTTTCATATGTTCTCCTTAATCATTCAAAGTTAAGTACGCCGAAAAACGTCAGCAGATGCAAATCAGATTTGAGGTTTTCAAATTTTGACCAGATAAGCCAATTTAAAAACAATGATTTGTACTTATTTTCCAGAGAATTTGACAAAAAACTCTCGTTTGAATATATCTGGCTGCTTGAAATGCGATGTAAACAGTAACCATCTATATAAAACATTTGAACAGAACTTATATTCCTATTTTGCGGAATTATGCTCAGTTGGACATTACCTGGGGAATTGACGACAATTGCCCCAGCTATAATGATCCTGACCAGCAGCAACAGGTTTAAATTCCGGTGATTCAATGTTCTTCCACACTGCATGGCAGTCCACGTAGAGCACATCAACGCCTTTGTTATGGAGAAACTTCTTAGGATGATACAGTTCCACCCATTTTGAGTTTGATAATGGTTGTCCTGAATCTACTACCATTGAAGGAGGAATAGCAAACGAACTTACGTTGTCAAGACATAAAATTGCACCAGAGCTATTTTTAATCTGTTCTACCTTTACCTGCAACACTGGCAATCTCATCCCTGCCTCACTCGTTAGCACCGAACCTGTACGCTGATAACACCCGAATCCCACACCCCAACCGGCACAGCCAAGTGCACGATGATTATACCCGAATGAAGGGGCCTCTCCAGAAGTATACCAGTAATACCAGTTCGTGTCTTTGTTCACCTGGTTGTACAAATACTCCTGAGGCACCACACCTTTAGCTGATGATGACGTTGAAAAATACTTCTCGTAATTGGAGCACGTAAAAATTTTCCCATTTTTGGTGTAGGAAATAAGTTTCTGTTGCCAGAAGCAATTGGTAAGATCCCCGTCATCTTTTCCACTGGCCCTGGGCGGCATGTAATCAGGCGGCAGCGTGCCTTTATTATCACTAATGTACATGGACATACTCGTTCCGGTTGATTTCATGTTCGAGGCACAAACAATCCTTACGGCCTGTTCTCGAGCCTTGCTTAGTGAAGGCATCAGAATCGCCAGAAGCAATGCTATTATTGAAATCACAACGAGGAGTTCAACCAGAGTAAAACCCGTTGTTCTGATATTCTTTCCGTTCATAGTTCCTCCATCTTCTTCGA
Organism: Planctomycetes bacterium GWC2_45_44; assembly: GCA_001824555.1. Taxonomy (GTDB): domain Bacteria; phylum Planctomycetota; class Phycisphaerae; order Sedimentisphaerales; family UBA12454; genus GWC2-45-44. The sequence goes on along the minus strand of MHXU01000089.1, from coordinate 4,015 downwards.
TTTTGCAAAATAAATTCAAATCTTGCGACCAAACAACTTTTGATATTTTAGTCTGTGCCATTACCATTACTCCAAGTAATATATACGCTTGCGACATTCACCGTGTTACACCAATGTAGTATAGCACGTATCATAGATAATGTCAATATCATTTTAATCAATTTTCATTATATATTTAAAAAAACACTTAAACATATCTTCTACACGCTACTCCGTAACTCTTTTCCGTGGATGAAGTTACGAGCAGACGGTTCGTCTCACGTGCTTCTATAGCCGTCAAAGACCACATCCACCATGTAATTTTTATCAATCATAGAATTACACTCCTGCATATAACGTTGAACGTATTTTTCAGCCAGATGTTCAGGCAGACTGTCGCGGTACTTCTGTGAAAATCTGATTGTCACAGCAGCATATTTGCCCGGAAAAACACGTTTTTTTGCGAAAAAGGCACCGTTGAGCAGAAGTTCCTCTTCCGGAACAGCATCTTCTATACGAACCTGCTTACATAACCACGGCCTTGCATCATTCTGTTCCAGAAGTTTTATCCACAAATTAATATCTTCGGGCCTTTGCACATAAAAAATCGCAATCAGCGGTACATTATGCTGTCTGGCAATTGAAGCAAATGCCGAAAGACCTGCCCTGACTTCAACCTTGTCTTTGACAGGATCGAGAGAATGATATATTTCATGGGATATGGCATCCCAGTTACGCACATAATGCTGCGGCGAAACCCCCATCCCCGTTAAATTCGCTCCTGTACAATTCGAAGCACAGCCCCATAATGCTATGTTTTCCGGCAAGAACTTACGGAGTCTCTGATAATGTTCCGCCGTCCACTGATAACGAAGATCAATCCACTGCTGACGATATGTATTTGCGGGATTTTCCCAGAAATCTTTTTCAGATGGGTCGGGCAATTCCATTTTCGTAGCGTTGTAAAACTTTTCCCTGCAATGAGCACACCCGCAGGTATATATATCCGGTAAAAACTGCAGATCATCGGACATCAGGGCATCATACTTGATCTTTTCCACGTGTCTTTCGATAAAGGCCAGGTAAGCTTTCTGGTAATTAGGATTGTTGGGGCAGAAACATTCGTTGTTCCAGCCTTCATGGTAAACCGGCTTGTTGTCCTTACTTGATATTTGCCGCCAATCGACGAGCTTTGAACCATTGAAACTCAGTTCCTGCGAATTATCAGGATAAAAAGGCACATGATGCCTATTCCTGATTCTAATTTCCCAGCGATCTTTTACGTTCCGTACTCGGTGCACAAATGTTGCGGAATGATGCTCAACGACCCTGAGACCATTAACATGGCAGATTTCTGTAATTCTCGCCAAAATCTCAAGAACGCGATCAAGCACCGGAAGATAATCCCATCTGAAATGGAATCCGAATATAACAACTGCATTAATCCCCGCCTTAGAGAAGATTTTCGCACGATTTTCCCATTTCTTTTCAACAGCATAATCAGGCCACTCCAGGTCTTCCCATGTAACCCACCATGATGCAAAATTGGCCTTTCTAATCCAGTCAAATTCCATCTTTTTATTTGATTCAATTGATTTAATCATTGTCATAAATTCAATTCGAAAAAAAACGCTTGTATTTCACGTTATTGGAACGTCTTCATCGCCGCTTAACAGTGTTTCTAAAATCAACAATTCCAAAAGCGGAGGGCTGTACAGAACAGCCCCCCATTTTTCATTCAAATCAAGGATTATTATTCTGTAACCAATCTTCAGCCAGGATGCTGAAATCTTTAGCGTCAACTGTCGAACTGTGATTGAAATCAGAATCCAGTGTGCCGGACATCAACCACTGATCGACAAACATGGACAAATCCGCATGATTTACTTCGCAGTCATCATTCAAATCGCCAGGATAACCCTGTCCAATCTTATGCACCTCAGTACAATTGGCAGGAGTGGTAATCACAGCGCCAACCAAAAAGATGCCGAGCGAACCGGCGGTTCCGCTGATTTGTTTCTTTGTTGTGTCGATTGAACTGGTAACATCGACCCAATGATCAGTCTGGTATTGATAAATCTTCAGTTCGGTCTCTATCGTGCCAAGTTGAGCCGACAGCATATCGTCATAGCGTATCACGATGCCGACATTCGAAACCGAAGCGGTATTTTGGAAATTCCAGGCGCCCATAACACGATAAGGATTTACTGGCAAATCCGAGCGGCCTTCGCAAAGCAGATTGCCTGTTAAAGTTCCAGCCGTTGACGAATTAAAAGTAACCCTGGCACTGTTAATCATATCGATATCGGAATCCGCAGCGGCTTCGCCCCAATTGCATGTATTCAATCCTGCGGCAACCGCAATAGACGGAAGAACCAGCCGGCCTTTGTTCACAGCGTACCAACCGTTATCGCTGCCAACTGCGTTGTCGTTAGGCTCTTGAACAGAACTCATTGAAGAGAAATCCAAATCTCTTTCGACTCCATAACCATTGGCATCAATGATACCTGAATTGGAAAGAGTACCGCCGAATGAAACAGTACCCCATCCATTGAAAACACCCAAATTGGAACGTACTGTTAGATTCGTATAGGGGCCGTTCAAAGTGCCGGTCGTATCTACATCTCCGAAATTGAACGTTGCCTCTTTAGCGCGATAGTCAAAGCCAATTATCAAATCTGTCGGATTTGTCGGCGTAGCAAAATTCTGGAAGGTAATAGTACCGCTATTCATATTGAAAACACCGTTGCAATCCTGATTAGCCAGAGCTATCTGGTTAGCAGTTATCGAACCGCCATACATATTGAATTCAGCGTCGCATCTCAAATCTACACCATTCGAATCTGTACCAGGCGGTGACGAGTTGCCCACAACAAGCCCTGCATTTATTTCGCGGTCACATGTTGTCGTTATGGTGCCGGCATACATATCGTATTTAGCGTCGACATTATCGTGCTGGAAAGTTCCACCATATTCAGGCTGCATTGAGCCAAGCCTGATCTGGCCTATAAGATTACCACCATACTGCCACACGTTGCAAATGTGTTCCTCCGCATTCAATTCACCCATTAATCTAACGGTGTAATCACCGGGCTGAAGGTACAGGGTTCCGCCGCCTTCGCCGGGTAAGCCACCGATATTAAAATAACCCAGGATTATCTGCAGAATATAAATATCTGCCCCATGGCCGATGGCATTAATTACAGGGTTGTTACTGTCGTCCACCGCGCGGATAATACAAGTTCTGTCATCGTCGACAAAAACAGTATCTCCCCACACTGTTCCATCCGGGTCAGTTTTTAGAACTCCCCAACGAGGAATGGAATACCACGGCATTCCATACACATCATGCCATGGCGTTGTGAGATCATAAAACCAGTCACTATTCAAGGGATCATTTGGGTCCTCCAGATTGTACGTTCGCCAATCCTCAAAGAAATAGGATCTCTGTGGATCGTAAGCGAACAGCCGACTGGCAGTTGTCAGTATTATTCCAACAATAATGACTTTTAGAAATAATTTATAATTCATATCAGATCTCCTTAGAGCGTCTTGCAACTTATGTTTTGGGAGGACACAATGTCCTCCCAAAACAATCAATACATATTAGCGACTTCTTTTCCTTAAAATCACAGCGCCAATACCCAAAAGAACAAGGGTAACCGGCTCAGGAACAACAGCTCCTACCGCGAACGTCCCGAAGGAATCCGTCGATATGGATATCTGGTTAGCAAGCAAATTAGTCGTACCCGGCAGAACTGCCCAAGCGCCATTAACCAGTTTGTATACATTGAGTAGTGATTCATCAATGCCGAGTTCTGCGGCTTTAGCATCATCATATCTGAAAGCAATATCAGCGGCGACAAATGCCAACTGGTCGATACTCCAGATTCCCACGAAAGCCAAACCGTTATGAGCAGCAACATCGCTACGATCTTCAGCCAAAAGTGCCGCACTGATATCGCCTTCAGAAGCGCCTGTGAAGGTTACACGGAAACTGTTAACAAGATTGGTCGAAGTAAAATAGGCATCATCG
>MHXU01000088.1 GCA_001824555.1 Planctomycetes bacterium GWC2_45_44 | reverse complement strand
CTTTTTCCACTTAATCCATTCACTCGGCACAGCATAAACAGAACATATCTCCTTGTCAATAAAAAACTTATAGTTTTTTCAGCAAACCATAATTATTTCCCCACTATTGCTCATAATCGCGGTGCAAATCCAGTCTGTTGCAAGTCAGAACAAGTAAAAAAACAAAGGTATCTGGTGCATTTTTTGGCGAAAATAATTATGCTAATACCAGAAATCTGCCATTAGCATCCATATAGCCGGTCGATGATTTCGCGCAGATGTGCTTCGTCGCGGATGGCGACGAATTCACGTCTTGCTTTTTTAATCGTATTATGGCTGGTGCAGTATTTGCTCAAAAATTTTCTAAAATACCAGATACACTTTCTCGCATCGTAAAGCTCCTTAAGCATTTCAAAATGCTCAAGAATAATCTGCCCCTGTGTTTTTAAATCGGGTTTGTAAATTTCCGCTTTGCCCTCGATAACATCCGCAATCTGTCTGAAAATCCACGGTTTGCCGATTGCGCCTCTTGCGACTGCAACGCCATCAACGCCTGCGGTTTTAAATTTGTCCACGATATCAGCGGGGTCGAATAAATCGCCGCTGCCGATGATTGTTGTCTGCGGAAACTTTTCTTTAAACTGTTTTATTGTTTCCCAGTTTGCAAAGCCTTTAAATCTCTGCTCAACGGTTCTGCCGTGGAGGATAATTCCATCAACGCCGGATTTGACAGCGTTCTCGGCGATGTACCAGAAATTCTCTTTGGCCTGTGCACTGTCGTCTGTGCCGATTCGCAATTTCATCATTACAGGGCAGCTCACCGCGTCTCTGACGGTTTTAAAAATTTCCAAAACTTTCTGCGGCTCTGCCATCAGCGCGCCGCCCCTTGCTTTTCGCAAAACTTTCGGAGCGGGGCAGGCGAAATTCAAATCTATAATATCGTAGCCGGTCTTGACCATATTTTTTGCGGCTGTGGCCATTTGCTCCGGCTCTGTGCCGAGAAGCTGTGCTCCGATTGGGTGTTCATCGTCTTTTATTATATAGTTCGGTCGTTCAAACAATGGCTTATACGATGTGCATTTGTCGAGGATTACGCCGCTGAAAACAAGTTCGCATCCGAATTTGCGGGCGAGCATTCGCATAGCTCTGTCGGTGTAGCCGGCCAGAGCAGCCTGAATGAAAGGGTTGGTTATAACTATGTTTCCAATTAGCATACTGTCTGAATTACGAAAATCAAAAATCAAAGATTAAAAATCAAAATTGAGGAATCGCCTGCGGCGATGATATTTTACTTTCTGCTCGTCATATAAACTGCCTGTTCGGCGAAAAGGTTCGGTGCGAATTTTACCGGGCTTACTCTGTTGCCGATGAGCGGAATCTTCGCTTCTATTTTCGCTCCGAGCTCCTGGCAGAAATCCTCAAAATCCTTTAGCGACAGGAAATGAATATTCGGCGTGTCGTACCAGCCGAATGGGAGCTGCTTTGTTCGCGGCGCACGACCTGCTAATAAATCCGCTCTGCATCGCCAATACGCGAAATTCGGAAAGCTCACGATAACTCTCTTTGCGACTTTCAAAAGCTCGGCGAAAACCTGCTTTGGATTTTTCAGCGTTTGCAATGTCTGCGACAATATCGCGTAATCGAATGTGTCGGCAGGATAATGCCCAAGCCCGCGTTCGATGTCGCGATGAATTATATTCAGCCCGCTGTGTACGCATTGCAGCACAAGCTGCTGGTCCACTTCAATTCCCTCGGCGATGATATTTTTATCGTACTGCAAATTTAACAGAAGCTGGCCGTCGCCGCAGCCTGCGTCAAGCACTCTGCTGTTCGGCTCAATCAGCGATTCGATAAGTTCATAATCAACGCGAACGCGTTTTATTTTTTCAACGCCTTTAATCGCTGATGCCGTCGCAGGTTTGGCGAACTTGGGTTTTTCGAACGTCGTCGAAATGAACCCGCTAATCAGGCTGCCCAGCGTTTTCGGCTCAAGCAAAAACGCATCGTGTCCGTAAGGCGAGGCGATATTGCAGTAGCTGACCGGTTTTCTGTCCGCTACCAGCGCGTTGACCATTTCTTCCGATTGGGCGGGCGTGAACAGCCAGTCGCTTGTGAAACTTACGAGCATAAATCTGGATTTTGTTTTCGCAAAAGCGTTTTGCAGCGAGCCGAAATCTTTTTCAAGGTCGAAATAGTCCATCGCCTTGGTGATATACAAATAACTGTCCGCGTCGAATCTATCGACGAAAATCTGTCCCTGATAATCGAGATACGTTTCAACCGCGAATTCGGAGTTGAGGTCGTAACTGTACTTTTCTGCGCTGCGGAGTTCTCTGCCGAATTTTTCGCGCATACTCTCTTCGGACAAATATGTGATGTGTCCAATCATTCTGGCGGTGGCTAAGCCTTTTTTGGAAGGCTTGTCGGCATCCATATCCGACATAATCGCGTTTCTACCGACCGCGTCAAACGCAATCGCCTGTGCGCCGAGTTTCGATGTCGCTGCGATTACAATCGCCGATTTGACGATTTGGGGAAATTCAATCGTCCACTTCAAAACCTGCATTCCGCCCATCGACCCGCCGATGACGCAGAGCAGTTGTTTTATGCCGAGTTTGTCTAACAGCAGTTTTTGCACGCGTACCATATCAACGATTGTTATCATCGGAAAATCAAGATGATAAGGTTTGCCGGTCTGCGGATTTATGCTTGAAGGCCCCGTTGTGCCGCTGCAGCTTCCCAGAAAATTCGAGCAGATAACGAAATATTTATTAGTGTCGATGGCCTTGCCCGGCCCAATCATTATATCCCACCAGCCGGGCTTCTTGTCATCGGGGCTGTTGAATCCTGCCGCGTGTGCGCTGCCGCTCAATGCGTGGCAGATGAGAATAACATTGTCGCCTGCCGGGTTTAGTTTGCCGTAGCTTTCGTAAGCGACATCAATCGGGCCGAGAGTTTTTCCGCTCACAAGTTTCAGCGGACTTTCCGCCTCGACGACCCTTACGGTTTTCGTTTGAACTATGCCGACCGAATTATTCCTGTCTTCTGCCATTAATCGCTGATTATACCAGTGGGTATATTTAATTGCGTGTTGAACAATTCGTAAGTATTTACGCCAGCTTCGCTTGCCCGCGTATAACGGGCGCAATTATTTAACGCCGTTGGTATTATATACGCTCGCGGCTCTGTTTTCAATTTTTGAAATTAATTTCCAGTGCGGATTTTCTGCGATTTTCTATCTCCGCCAGATTTTTCACGCATAAGCCCGACCATGTTTCCATAGTATCGAAGACTTCCAGCAGTTCAGCGGCAGTCATAAATGTCATTTGCGTAATCATCTGTTCCCGCCTGCTGACGTTTGGAGCGTCCAATTTCCAATAGTGGACTATTCCAAGATGCACGCTGCCGACATCATTGGACTCGTCATTAAGAAGGGCGACGATGTGGTTGGTGTGGCCTGCTTCTATGGAAACTTCCTCGGCTACCTCACGTTCAACAGCGGCAAGATAGGTTTCATAAAAATTCGTATCAAATAGCGGCATATTATCCGGCGGGTTGATGTGGCCGCCGATGCCGATTGACCTGTTTCCGACTAATCGCGTCTCGCCGGCTCGCTTTCCTCTGACATAGCTAAGGTATTTATCGCCACAACTCATTATCACATAAGGAATAAGCTGCTTATAGGCGGGTTTTTTTTCGACCTGCGAGCGAGGCATAAAACAGGGAACGCCCTGGACGAAGATTTCGCGAAGATAACGTTCGACATCAAACATAAGCCCGTTGAACATCCCTATTCGCTCAACGACTTTTCGCTCTATTACTAATACTTGTTCTTCCTGACTCATTATGATGTCCTTTTAATGTATGATATTAGATTAAAGATTGCTGCGGGAATATATCTTATTTTATCCCCACTGTAAAGGAGTTCTATTTAACGGCTTGCATAAGTCTCTATTTTCACTTTTCACTCTATATAATACCGATATTATAGGGCTATAATCGGGGTAGCGGGTAAAAAGGTTTCCTGTGTCTTGATTGTTTAGGCAGGATTTTTGGTCCAAAAGAAAAATTTTTTAAAATTTTCCTTTTAATAATTGCATTTTTCAGGTTGTTGGCTATACTTTCCCTTTCGCTCTGGGCGGAAACTGTACAGGGAATCCCTTAACAATTTTCGCTAAATAGCGAGCAAATAACTGTTTCAGTACTGTAAAAGGCGTTTCAGCCGTCTGCGAATTGTAGAGATTTCAGGCGTGTTGGGGCGTATGTATTAGTAGTCAGTAGTTAGTAGAAATAGCTTCGCCGAAGGCGACTTGTTTTCGTTTGTACTGTAAGTTGCTGAACCGCTGCTGCTGTAGCTCAGTCGGTAGAGCGCGTCCTTGGTAAGGACGAGGTCACGGGTTCAAATCCCATCAGCAGCTTGATTTATTGAACCTGCGTGCAGCAGGGTGTTATGGTAAAAGCCGAAAGATTCGACTTTTTAAGATAAAAACAATTAATGGCATTTAAAATATCGAACATTGGAGGTTAGTACAGTATGGCTAAAGAAACATTTACGAGAAGCAAACCGCACGTTAATGTCGGTACTATCGGTCACGTTGACCACGGCAAGACAACTCTTACCGCTGCGTTGACCAAAGTAACAGAGCTTAGCGGCTGGTCGAAGTTTAAGAGCTACGACGATATCGCCAAGGCATCGGCATCTCAAGGTCGTCGCGACCCGACGAAGATTCTGACGATTTCGACGGCACACGTTGAGTATGCCAGCGGAGAACGTCACTATGCACACGTTGACTGCCCAGGCCACGCGGACTATGTAAAGAATATGATTACCGGCGCCGCTCAAATGGACGGTGCGATTCTGGTAGTAAGCGCCTGCGACGGCCCGATGCCGCAGACAAGAGAGCATATTCTCTTGGCCAGACAGGTTAACGTTCCAAAAATCGTAGTGTTCCTTAACAAGGTTGACCTTGTTGACGACCCGGAATTGATTGACCTTGTCGAAATGGAAATCAGAGAGCTGTTGAGCAAGTATGATTTCCCCGGCGATGATACACCGATTATCAGAGGCGTTGCGAATAAGGCAATGACGGCGACTAAATTAGATGACCCGGCCTGTAAGCCGATACTTGACCTTCTGGCGGCGATGGACAGCTTTATTCCGATTCCTGTTCGTGAAGTGGATAAGCCGTTCCTTATGCCAATCGAAGACGTGTTCAGCATTAAGGGTCGCGGCACAGTAGGTACCGGCAGAATTGAACGCGGTATGGTTAAGGTTGGTGAAGAAGTTGAAGTCATCGGCATCAAGAAAGATACAAGAAAGACGGTCGTAACCGGCGTTGAAATGTTTAACAAGACGCTCGACCAGGGTCAGGCGGGCGATAACGTCGGTCTGCTTCTGCGAGGCGTTGAAAAGACAGAACTCGAACGCGGAATGGTTTTGGCCAAGTCCGGTTCGATTACACCTCACACGAAGTTTGAGGCGGAAGTTTACGTTCTGACTAAAGACGAAGGCGGCAGACATTCGCCATTCTTCGCGGGTTACAAGCCGCAGTTCTATTTCAGAACAACCGACGTAACGGGCGCAGTTCTGGCAATCAAGAGTCGTGAAGGCAAACCGGCGGAAATGTGTCTGCCAGGCGATAACATTGGTATGGAAGTTGAGATTATCAACCCAATCGCTATGGAAGACGGTTTGAGATTCGCTATTCGTGAAGGCGGCAGGACGGTCGGCGCGGGCGTTGTAACAAAGGTTCTTAAATAACAAATGACAATAAACGGCCAGGCTGCAAGTGTCTGGCCGTTTTAACCGTTTTATGCGGATAAAAAATGGCCAAGGCTAAAAAAAGAGAATACATCTGGCTTGAGTGTAAAGACTGCGGCCAGCGGAACTACAGGACAGAAGTCAACGTATCCGGCGGTACGCCGAAGTTTGAGCTGAAAAAGTTCTGCAAAAGCGAGCGAAAACATACTGTTCACAAGATAAGACGTAAATAGCCGAGAATTACTAACCTCGATTTAAGGCTTTTAGGTGTTTGGTTTGGAATTTACGAAACAGGCCAGTAGCTCAACTGGCAGAGCGTCGGTCTCCAAAACCGAAGGTTGGGGGTTCGATCCCTCCCTGGCCTGTTAGCTTTTGAGACGGCCGGCGGATAGTCGCAAAGGCACGGAAAACTGTTTTTTTGAGGGCTTTATTTAAATGCTGATGGAAAAATATAAATGGGGTCAGGGTAAAAACACCCGGCTCTACAGCGCGGTGGCGGTGGCTCTGTTGGCGGCGATTGGCTGCTGGCGGCTTTATCAGAAACTTGTCGCATCGATTGACGTTACTGAAACGACCGGTTTGTGGATTACCGTTGTCGTGCCGTTAGGCGTTTTTGCGGTAATCGCGGCGTTTCTCTATTGGTTAGTTAATAAGCCTACGGTTGCGGATTTTATGATATCGGCCGAGGGCGAGCTGAAAAAAGTAAGTTTTAGTTCTAAAAAAGAGATAGCCGTTTCGACGTTTGTAGTAATTGCTGTTGTTTTTTTGATGACCGCGATGCTCGGCGTGGCGGATTTTTGTTTTAACCTGTTTTTCTCAAGCGTTTTGGGAATATAGTCAATCTTAAATCCCAGGCAAGGGTGATAGTTATGCGTTGGTATGTTTTGCGAGTAGCCTCGAATAGAGAGGAGCAGGTTAAAGAAGCTCTTATGCGTAAAGTTACGCTGGAAGGACTTGAATCTGTTATCGGAAGGATTGTCGTACCTGTCGAGCAGGTCAAGCGAATCCGGAGCGGAAAGCAGAAAGTTCACAAGCGAAAACTTTATCCCGGATATGTTTTTATGGAGCTTGAGCCGGGCGAGGGCGGGAAAATTAACGACAAGGCGTGGTTTCTTATTAAGGAAACTATGGGCGTCGGCGATTTTGTCGGGACTGAAGGCGTTCCTGTTCCGATGAGCGATACGGATGTCGCGAAAATGCTCAACGAAGTTGAAAAGGCGACCGTACAGGCAAACGCCAACATTAAAGTTGATTTTGCCAAAGGCGATGTGGTTAAAATTCGCGAAGGCGCTTTTGAGAATTTTGAAGGCGTTGTCGATTCGATTGATACCGAAAGAGGCGTTGTCTGCGTAATCGTAACGATATTCGGAAGAAGCACGCCGCTTGATATTGAATACTGGCAGATTGAGAAAGTTTAAAATTTAAAGTTGAAAGTGCAAAATTGAGGAATCCGCCTGTGGGCGGATGACCATTGAAAATTATAAAATACTGATTTACATAAAAGGTATAAGATGGCAAAGCAAATAACGGGAAAAATTAAGATTCAGGCACCCGGCGGACAGGCGACACCAGCACCGCCGATTGGTCCTGCTCTTGGTCAGCACGGCGTTAATATCGGTCAGTTCGTTCAGCAGTTCAACGAAAGAACAAAAGAACTCAACGGAATGGTTGTTCCCGCTGAAATTACAGTATATTCAGACAGGACGTTTGATTTCATCGTAAAAAGCCCGCCAGCTTCGGTGCTGCTCAAGCACGAGGCGCAGGTTGCCAAAGGCAGCGGCGTTCCGAGCAAGGATAAAGTCGGAAAGGTTACCAAAGAGCAGGTTAAGAGCATTGCTCAAAGAAAGATGGTTGACCTTAACGCTTTTAGCGTTGAGCAGGCCTGCAAAATTATCGAAGGCACCGCCCGCAGTATGGGAATAGAAGTAGAAAAGTAGCTTAAAACTAAAAGCTAAAAACTTAAAACTGTGGAATCGCGGCAATGCCGCGATGACTTCCTTGTTTTTTATTTTTAAATTTTGATATTTGAATTTTTTGTGGCTTACCACGGCTTGCCGATTGCGAAAATCGCAGGTTGGCGAATAGTGGGAGCGAAAGTTTATTTTTTAAAACGTTTTTCGCGGAGTAAAAATTATGCAGAAAAGAAGTAAAAGGTATTCAGCGGCGGCAAAAAATGCGTCCGAAAAGTCGGTGAGCATTGCCGAAGCGGTGAAGAAAGTCAAATCCTTCAACCCGACCAAATTCGACCAGAGCATCGACTGTGTTATATGGCTCGGAGTTGATCCAAAACAGGCAGACCAGCTTATCAGAGGCGCTGTTTCTCTGCCGCACGGCATCGGCAAGAGCAAAAAGGTTATCGCCTTTTGCGAAGATTCCGATATCGAAGCGGCCAAGAGCGCAGGCGCGATTGAAGCGGGTTGCGACGAATTGATTAAGAAAATTACCGGCGGGTGGCTGGATTTTGATGTTGCTATTGCCTCTCCGAAGGTTATGGGTAAAGCTGGCAAGCTCGGCAAAGTTCTCGGCCCGCAGGGCAAGATGCCGTCGCCGAAGAACGGCACGGTTACCGCAGATGTTATTACGGCTGTCAGAGAGTTTGCCGCGGGCAAAGTCGAATTCAAAAATGATACGGGCGGAAATGTTCACGTTGTTGTCGGCAAGGTTAGTTTTGAAGATTCCAAGCTGGTTGACAACATCAGAGCGTTTCTGGAACTCATCAGGAAAATGAGACCGGCGACCGCCAAAGGCACATACATTAAGAAAGTATCGCTGTCGGCGACGATGAGTCCCGGCGTACAGATTGATAATTCTGAACTATAACCCAAAAACTTACAGGTGATAATATGAGCAGATATATAAAAGATATGCTGGCCAAAGAACTCGAAGGCAAATTCGCCGCGGTTAAAGAGTTTCTCGTAGTTGATATGACCGGCATTGACGGCATTACGAACAACCAACTCCGAGGCAAACTCGGCGCAAAGGGCATCAAACTTACAATGGTCAGAAACGCAATGATGCGGCAGGCGGCTGCGTCTTTGGGTATGGCTGCCGCGACGAGTTTGTTCGCGACAGGCTGCTGCACGATTGCTTATGGCGCAGACAACGTGGTTGACCTTGCCAAAGAACTAAAAGCTACGGCAGGCAAAACAGTGATTAAATTTAAAGGCGCTTATCTTGAAGGTGCCGCTCTTGATGCTAAGGCTGCCGCGAACCTTGTCAATATGAAGAGCAGAATCGAGCTGCAGGGCGACATTGTTATGCTGGCAAAATCGCCGGCAAGCAGATTGGCCAGCGCTATCGCTTCTCCGGCAGGCAGAATCGCAGGCTGCATAAAGACAATTGCGGACAAAGCGCCGGCAGTTGAACCTGAACCGACGCCTGCGGCGGCGTAGAGAAGTAAGAAGTGAGAAGTGAGAAGTTAAAAGTAAGAAATTAATTTGTTCACAATGGAGTCCCTAAAAGGGTTAAACCGGATTCGTAATTCGGGCTGCTGCGGAACACAAAGTAACAGGAGTTTTAAAATGGCAGAATT
>MHXU01000087.1 GCA_001824555.1 Planctomycetes bacterium GWC2_45_44 | reverse complement strand
TTGCGAGCGATGAAGCTGACCACAGGCCGTTGGCAGCAGTTCTGGAGCTATGTAATGAGGCACGGATGCACACTATTTTAAGCGAACACCCGTAATGACGGGGCTAACCACTGTATTTGGAATGAGTTAAGGGATATGAGAACAAAAAAGTCGGCATTTATGTTAGTTGAGCTTTTGGTGGTAATTTCCATTATTGCGCTGCTGATGGGGATACTTATGCCCGCATTGTCGGCGGCTAAGCGGTCAGCGTATAAAACTGCCTGTAAGCAGAATCTGCACGGCTGCGCGATTGGATTTAGAATGTATATGGATGATAACCGAAATTATATGCCGATAATCTTTAATATGCCTAATTCCACTGTTCAGGATGATGCAAACTCCGTTTCTCTTTATGCCGCCTTGGGCAAATATATCAGCGGCAAGGAGGCTTTGAAGTGTCCTGCGGACAGGTATCCTGAAAAGGGAACAAGTTATTGGAAAGAAGAAGGCTCAAGCTATGAATACAATACTCACCTTTCCAACAAGCGAATAGAGGACGACTGGTTTGCCAAGCAATTCGGCACAAAAGAAGTTTGGGTATTGCACGACTATGACGGATTTCACGGCAAAAAAACAGATAGCGGCAGGGAAGAGGGTATGGGCAGAAGGGCAGGAAGCAGTTATGCAGTTGGCTCATTTATGTATCTTTATGCTGATACGTTAGTCGCAGATAGAAAAAGGGAAAAGTAATGGCAAAGTTGGTTGGCAGACTTCGACGGCCTGAATCTAACAGGAAAAAATATATAATTATAGCAGCGGTAATAGCGGCAGTATGTCTTGTCGCAGGCGGCGGGATAGCTATTTTCAGCCGCGATAAGGCGGGCGAAGACGAGTTTGGCAGGGGGCGATTTCGAATGCCGCCTGACGCGAATTTGCCAAACACTGACAAGCAGTCGGCGCAGGAAATTATTGATTATAGGAATAGTGCGGCGTTTAAGAATCTGACTGCCCAACAGCGGATGCGTTATATGATGCAGAGCGGTCGGAAAGTAATGGACTATCAGATGGATACATATTTTACACTGCCGGCGACGGACAGGACGGCTTATCTTGATAAAATGATTGACGAAATGCAGACGATGCGCAAGGATATGGAGCAGATGCGAATGCAGATGCCTGACAGGCGACGGCCTGATGCGAATGACCCGAATCGTCAGGCGCGTCAACAGGCGCGTGCGGCTCGAATGGCAGACCCGTCAAACGCGCGTTCCGGCGCTGAAAGGGGTACGGCTCTTCAAAGGGCGCAGCGTCAGCAGTTTAGAGCGGCTATGGAGGCGAGAATGAAAGAACGCGGTATAAGTATGCCGAGAGGCCCCGGCGGCGGAAGATAAGTTAAAAACTAAAAGTGAAAAACGGAGGAATCGGCCTGATGGCCGATGAGATTTAATTGACCGCTCCATTACTGTCGCGGCTCTGATAATTTGCGGGAATGACAGTGAAAAAACTTTTGTTCGGCGAGTCTATAAGCCGGGTTCTGTCTTGGACGACCATTTATCTGGTCCTGTCATTGCTGACAGGCTCAAGCGACCTACCCGCCGGGTTAACGCCCAAGCGAGGCATACCGGCATACTTGGTCTTGCAGGCGGCGGGGTTTTCAATGCCATCAACATTACTGCTGACGCGGTGCGCTCTTGCCGCACCATTTCACCCTTACCTCGCACCTATTTCGGTATCGAACTGAACCCCCAGTAAAACTGGGGGCTAAATACCGCTCCATTACTGTCGCGGCTCTGAACGATAGCAAAATAGGTGCGGGGCGGTATATTTTCTGTTGCACTATCCCGCGGATTACTCCGGACGGTCGTTAGCCGTCGCCGTGCTTTTTCCTGCCCGGACTTTCCTCCGCTCCGCAAATTCAGGAGCAGCGGTCGTCCGACTGGCCGAACAAAAGAAGTCCGCATTATAGCCGCAAAAGCACAAAGGCACAAAAGAAAAAAGAAGACAGAATACAGAATACAGAAGGCAGAAGACAGAAGATGGAATCGGCTGTCGCCGATGATTTTTTTAAAAGGACATATTTTATGATTAGCGATGTTCTGCACAAAAAGGCGAATGGGATTTATGAAGAACTCAAACAAATTCGGCCTGCGACGAAGGCTGGTTTGAAAAATTATCTGCGTATTTTTCTTGGGCTTAATGTCGGTAATAAAAAAATCTGCCCGCATCACGATACGCCGATGGATTATCTGTGGCACAGTTTCGCGGAGCAATCGTCGCAACCGGCCGGCGATTGTGTTGTGTGGGCTGGTCGCGGCGGAGGAAAAACAATGCTTGCGGCGACGGCGACGCTCTTGGATAGTATTTTCAAGCCCGGATGCAAGACGCGAATTCTGGCCGGCAGCGGTCAGCAGGCGCAAAGGATGTTTGATTATCTGACGGGATTTCTGTATGGCGGATTTGAAGAATTTTTAGATGAGCCGATTCTCAAAGACAAATGTGTTTTTACGAATGGTTCTAATGTCGAGGTTTTGACGCAGTCGGCGGCGAGCGTGCGCGGCAGTCATATTCAAAAACTCCGCTGCGACGAAGTGGAACTTTTCGACAGGCGGATTTTTGAGGCGGCGAAATTCACGATGAAAAGCACGGATAAAATTTGCGGCGCGATGGAAGTTCTAAGTACGATGCATCAGCCATTCGGGATTATGCACGAACTTATCGGCAAGGCGCAGGATAACGGCACGAAGATTTTTAAATGGTGCGTGTGGGAAGTGATTGAGAATTGCGGCGGCGAGCGAAGCTGCTCGAGATGCCCGCTGAACAGCGATTGTCAGGGTCGAGCGAAAATGGCGGACGGATATTTGAAGATTGACGACTGTATCGCTCAAATGCGGCGAAGCAGCAGAAGCGCGTTTGAATCTGAAATGCTGTGTCTGCGGCCATCGCTGGAAAATGTGGTGTTCGCGGAGTTTGACCCTGATATTCATATTTCGCCGGTTGAATATAATCCCGCGCTGCCGATGTATCGGACGATTGATTTTGGTTTCGTAAATCCGTTTGTGTGTTTGTGGATTCAGGTGGATGGAGACGGAAAGGTTTTTGTGATTGACGAATATATAAAGAGCAGAATGACAATAGACGTTCACGCGGAGGAAATTAAAAAACGAATGGCTGGCGGCGAGGAAAATGTAGTCGCGACATTCTGCGACCCTGCAGGTGCCGGCGTTAATGATGTGAGCGGAACAAGCGCAGTGAGCAGATTGCGGGCATTGGGCGTAAATGTGCGATATAAGCGAAGCACGATTCTTGAGGGGATTGAATTGGTCAGGCGGGCATTGCGCAGGGGCGATGGGCGGAGCAGTTTTGTAATCAGCCCGAAATGCGGACGACTTATTGAAGCGATGACGAGCTATCATTATCCACAATCTGGAGAAATTGAGCAGCCGCTTAAAGACGGGATTTATGACCACCCGATTGATGCGTTGCGATACTTTTTTGTGAATTATCAGAAGGCAGGGGCGGGGAAAAGCAAAAAGTATTAATTTTCTTTGAGGTAGCCGGTTTCGATGAGGAAGGCGACGATGTCTCTGGCGATAGGGCCTGCGTCTTTGCTGCCGCTTGCGCCGTTTTCGATTAACACCGCAAATGCTATTATTCTGCCGGCAGAATCCTCTGCGAAGCCGGCGAACCAGGCGTTAAAAGGTCTTTCGGTCGAGCCTGTTTTGCCGAAAACTTTGATTCCCTTGTATTCAAATCTGCTGTCTGCAAACTGGTTGTGGGCGGTGCCTCCCTGTTCGTTGACAACGGCGTACATACCTTCATAAACCGGCGCAAGAATTTGCCTGTTTAAGCCTGTTTCAAAGCCGCAGTCCGGCTGCTGTGAGGTGATGATTCTTGAGCGTTTGAAAACGCCTCCTCTGGCGAGTGCCGCGAAGGCATTGGCGACCTGCAGAGGCGTTGCGCGGAAATTGCCCTGGCCTATTCCGAAAAATCTTCGCTCCGCTGAATCAATGGCGGGGCGTTGTTCGAGTACTATGTCCTGTGTGTTGAGTGTTCCGCTTGAGATAATTCCGGCGGTTTGTATGAACTGGCGAGCGGGTCTGTCGGCGAATGAGGCGAGGATTTTTTCGTCGGTGAGCAGCAGGGCGGTTCTTCCGAAACCGAAATCGTAGAGCCATCTTTGCAAGTCCGGCGGGGGGATTCGAGCGGCAAGATGCGAAAAGTAGCAGTTGCAGCTTCCCTTGAGTGCGTTTCTCGCTTTGTTTCCGCCTTCGTCCGCCCACCGCTGGTCGTGGCCGGTGCCAGAAGTTCTTTCAATCAGACATCTCGGCCAGCCTTTTGGCGCCGGGGTTGACGGGCAGGAGATTATTTCGTCCGGGATGATTTTCCTTTCGGCCAGAGCCGCGGCAAGCATAACTGGTTTCGCGGATGAGCCTGGCGGGTAGTGTCTATTTATGACTCTGTCGATGATTGGCGAGTTTGCTTCGGCGAGTAATTTTGAATAATTCCGCCGGGCGGTGTTGAGGTCGTAATCCGGCAGCGAAACGTAAGCGAGTATGTCAGTTGAATTGACATCGACGACAACGACGGCGGCGGGTTGACCGAGTTTTTGATTTCGAGCGGGGTCTTTTAGTGAGCCTTCAATCTTTTGCTGCAAGTCGATGTCGATTGTGAGTTTGACATCGGAGCCGAAAGTCGTTTCTGTTTTGCTTGTTATTTCGTTGTCGATGTTATAGACGATTTTGCCACGTTTACCACGGAGGAATGGTTCGCAGACGTATTCGATTCCGCAAATGCCAGTGATTTCGCCGGTCATATATCGGAGGTCTTCGTTGTTTGCGTCGGCGAAATTTTCGTTGTCTGTCGGGTTTGCGGGGCGTACCCAGCCGATTAGGGCGGCGGCGGAATTTTTGTATGGGTAAATTCTTTCCGAGCCGGACCGGACTTCAACGCTTGGCGTGTCGATGAATTTCAGTTGAGCTGCGAGAACTTCGTCATCGTTTTCAAATTTGAAAAGCTCCTGCGAATAGTGCATCTCGGCGACATCGATATCAGAGGCGAGAAGCAGTCTGTCGTTTTCGACGGGGTAAGCGATT
>MHXU01000086.1 GCA_001824555.1 Planctomycetes bacterium GWC2_45_44 | reverse complement strand
TCCAACTGTCGCCCACGGTTGCGCTTGCAAAACCAGCAAGCAGCAATACCAACACCAAACTCAATTTCGTCTTCATCTTTAATACCTCCAAAAAAAAACGTTAAATAAAACGCTTAAACACCAACACAGCGTTCAAGCACAACTTTTTCTCTTTGAAACAGCAAATCCACCTTTATTTTCTGTTTTCTTGTCCCTATTAAGCAAAGAACGATAATTTTTCGCAACTTTATGAAAAGCCTCAATATGCTTATCAATAACATCGGGGTAATAACGCGTAAATCGTGGAATAGCGATTGTTCTTTGATTAACTTTTGATGTTACAGGCAGTTCCCTGACATAGTCTTCAATTTTGGCGGAAGCCGGAAGGTTTGCTATTCTTGTCGGCCTGCCCTGCCCATATACATCGGCCTCAATAAACAAAGGATGATTATGCAGCGGTATATTACACCCGGCACCACAAACAGTGCAGCCTTCCGCATGTAAAGCCTCAACAAAACAGGTAACTGAAAGACCGCCAAACTTCTCCGGAGCATAGTGAACCAAAGGAACAAACCAGCCGCCTTTGGTTGTATTTTCAGACCAATTCGGCTGTATAGATTTAATCCCATCTATTGAATCTACTCCTTTGCAGAAGTATTTCATTGCCGCGTCAATCTCTTTAAATTGTTCCTTATAAAGGTCTAATTGAACCAGACCAAATGCCGAACTCAATTGATGCATACGATACTTGTATCCACCGGCAGGAGGCCCGATATATTTTTCCAAATCAGTATTTTTTAAGATTTGTTCATGGCAGTCATAATTTCCAAACCACATAGCCAGCTTTAATACCTCATCGCTATTTGTGAACATTATTCCGCCTTCACCAACACCTATTGACTTGTGGGACATCAAAGAAAACCCCGATGCATCGCCAAATGTGCCTACCTGTCTGCCCTTATAAAGTGCACCATGAGCGTGTGAACAATCTTCGAACACTTTCAGGTTGTACTTTTTAGATAATGCCATAATAGCATCCATATCCGCCGGTATTCCGCAATAATGAACAATAACTATGGCCTTTGTTCTGGGAGTTATCATTGCTTCTATTGAAGCGGGGTCTATGCACAAGGTCTCCGGATCAACATCCGCAAA
Organism: Planctomycetes bacterium GWC2_45_44; assembly: GCA_001824555.1. Lineage (GTDB taxonomy): Bacteria > Planctomycetota > Phycisphaerae > Sedimentisphaerales > UBA12454 > GWC2-45-44. The sequence continues at coordinate 19,926 of MHXU01000086.1, read as the reverse complement.
CACAGGAGTTGCGCCAAGCGAAAACAGCGGAACAACAGAAGCCCAGTACGTTAAGCTTGGACAAATAACCTCATCGCCGGTTCGAATTCCAATTCCATAAAAACCACAGTGAATTGACGCAGTTCCATTGTTACACGCCCACCCATGCTTCATCCCTATTTCTGCAGCATATTTCTTCTGAAACTTAACCGTAACATCCGTTCCGCTCATATTCCCATCACGCAAAACTGCCAGTACCGCATCCTCATGGGCCTTAGTAACAACCGGCCATCTAAATATTTCTCTGTCGTCAATATCTATCGCCTTATTGCCGCCTAATAACGCCAGTTCACTATGTTGTAACGCCACATCTGCCATACATGCTCCCTTTGCTACTGTCTAACTACCAATCTATGTTTTAAAGTTATTTGATTATATTCCGAACCTGGATTTTTAATCCTATTTTCAATTACATGCGTTGCATATTTTGCCAAAAGATCGACCGGCTGTTCAACTGTGGTCAAAGGAATTCCTACAATATCCGCTGTGGGGAAATAGTCATAACCTACGACACAAATATCTTTTGAGATGTCAATGCCGGAATGTTGTGCTATCGCCATAAATTTGGCCGCGACTTCAGAATCACAAAAACATAAACCTGTGCGTTTTTTACTATTCCTTGTTCTCTCAACCAGAGACATCATACTGGCATTGTCGCCGGTAAGATTGTAAGATGGACATTCGAACCCGTCCTGCCTTAAGACCCTCGCACACCTCATAGCAAAACCTTCAGCATCCAGTACGGGGAGCGCATCCTCATTGATATTGTTCAAAACAAGTGTCGCTTCCTCGATACCCTGCGAAAGAAGAAAACGTGCGGCAGTTTCACCGGCCTCACCACGATCGAGCAGAACACAATCACAATTTTTTCTTTCCTGTGCCCCGACCAGAATCAAAGGTACCTCTTTTTGCCATTTTGGAAGTACGGGAACATCAAAAGAAACTATAGCGATTACACTAACATGAAGTTCAAGAAACGTCTTAACATAACTGCTTTCATCCCATCCTTCGGACAGAGGCTTGGTAATTCCCACCAGAGGTTTCATTCCAACCGCCGACATTGCCTCGAAAAGGGAGTTGACAATAGAAACACGAACCTGATCATTCATTTCGGCATAAATTCCAACCAAATCCGTTCTTCCTTTCTTGAGGGATTGCGCTGCAAAATTGGGAACATAAGCAAACTTTCTGGCTACCATCTCAATCTTCCGGCGAGTACTCTCGGGTATCTTCGGGGAACTTCTCAAGGCAAGACTCACCGTCGTCTTGGAATAACCAAGCTTTTCTGAAAGATCGCTCAAAGTAGCTCTTGTATTTCGCATAAACATTTTCCCAAAAAAAGTTCACTGAATATAAGCCCTAATATAAACGTTAAAACCAATAAATGCAACAAAAAAATGGATTTATTGTTGTTTTCTTACAAAATTAAGTTTATCGTTAAACCAGCCCGAAAATAATTAAAAAACATAAGTGCTTTTTATTAAAATAGTTACAAACACTTGCTTTTGGCCGGCTTGGGTATTGAACTTAAAGCTTAAAAAATATTTTTTTCTTGGAATGTCAAAAATAAAGTTCCAAAATTAGCAGTCTCATTTTGAATGACGACGCACACTCCTGCTGTCACTTGTAATTTCTCATAATCCTGCATATTATTCCACGTTTCAATGCTTTATTCGCCAAAAAAGGCATAGCGGCTCACAGCCGCTATGCCGAATCAAACACTTTTTCCAGTAGCACAGTACTTTTAACTTAGGTACTGCACAAATACCGATACATCGTCAAACCATCAAACTCACAGACGGTTGACCGATAATTCTCACTTACTTAAGGTTTGAGCGCGATAGTCATATGTCCGTCCTTACTTGATGTTACCGTCGCCGTACTTGAACCGATAGCTCCGGCAGCTGCTTTGATGCCTGTTGCAACTCCAATGCCTCCGCCGTTACCTGACGTGGTTCCTCCATCCGACCGCTCTGTGAGGCCTATTGCTGGGGTTCCAGTATTCGTCCAACTTGACCACGCCGCTGATGTTGAGTCATTATCTCTTGACGCAGCAAGAACAATCAACTCGTTAGCAACGCCTGTGGTTACCGTTCCAAATGTCGTAGTGGTTGAGGCAGTTGCTTTTACTCCACCTGCCGTCACATCCCAAGGGTTGCCATTTGCGGTAACACCGCGGAAGGTGAGTATCCTTCCATAAACGTGGTCGCCTGGGTCAGTCACGACCGGCGAAGCCATTGAAGACGATGTCGCCCGGCACCAATACACGGTGATACGCGTTCCATTCGTTGTCGTTCCGGTGGACTGCGGGCTGTTTGTTACAACCGCGAAACCTGCCGGCGTACCAAGGTTTGCTGCCTGACCTCCGCATGACTCAATAAAGAGAAGAGCAACGTCGCCCGTCTGATGCGCCGGCCAAGCGACGGTAATATTCCCTGTTCCGGACATAGCAGTTCCGGCTGCAACGAATGTTGGTAGAGTAGTAAAACTCCAGATTTTACCTATTGTCGTTCCGCTGGAGCCAACCTCATCGATTCGCCAATAGTATGTTGTACCTGCGGTGAGAGTGCCAAGGTCATAAGTTGTACCAGCCTGATTACCTTTATATTCGGTTTCGTCCGGCGTGGAATCCGTGCCGAAATAAACATTGTGAGAACTTGCGCCACTCCCTGCCGTCCAACTTAAATCAGCGGTTACACTTATGCCAGTTGCGCCATTTGAAGGACCTGGATTGCTTGCCCGGCGATTAAGGTTAAAATCGTTTGTTACTGCAATTCGCCAATTGTTGCCGCCGTCATCACTCATCAAAAGAACCGGATCGTGGGCAATGGTGTTATAAACGTCCTCCCAGTTCACATCATCGGGTCTGAAAAGACGTAAAGTTCCTTCCTTAGGCCACTTTGCTTCATATGCAGCTATCTCGCCTGTCATTGCACCTCTATTCAATTGATTAGCATTGACTATATAGCTAAGAAAGAGGCGGTTGTTCCTGTCAGGACTCGTTTGGCTATACCAGCACATATAGTACTGACGGACCGGGTTGACAAGAACAAAACTATCGCCAGAGAACTGCCATGACCCGCCAGCGGTTTTCTTCATATAGTTTAGCTGGAAACGATATGTAGAAGCATCGACTGCCCATCTGTAAGCAAGGTGTAATGTATTATCCGCGTCACAAACTAAATCAGTATAAGAACAATGCGAATCAGGGCCAAATTCCGCTGCATTCCACTGTGCTAAGGTACCAACTGTGCTGTTTGCATAGTATGATTGGGCGTATTTAAACCGTCCACCGTGAGCGCCTATTACCACATGCAAATAGCCGGAACTGTCCATAGTTACAACAGGGCCATTGTGCTCATCAACCACCCCGTCAGTTTTTTTTGTATAACCGACAAGAACCGCACCGGAAACAGACGGAATACTGCGGTCATATGTAGCCGCATAAATCGGATTTACATTGCTATCCCCTATAACGTCTGCTCCCGACATCCAAAAGATATGTGTTAAATTGCCCTTAGTCACCATTACGTTGCCATATGAGGCGTTTCTCGGACATAAATAAGATTTGGCGTTAACATCATTATATATTGTAACAGGAGGATGCATCGTAAGAACACCACCGCTTTTCGTTGGAACAATAATTTCGATAGCTCCGCCAACGGCACCAGTATCGCCTACAATCACAGGTGGCCCTACAATCTCGTTAAATCCCCTTCGAGACTCAAGTCTGCCGCCATACATAAAGTTGGCATCACTTACGGGCAATTCGTGGCACGTCCATGTTCTGCATAAATCCGTAGAGTATAGCAGCATATTCCTGGACGCAGCCCTTACGACCATATAAGCGTCATCGTCATTATCAAAAACAATATACCTATCCCAGACACTCCAGACTCCATCCCAGTCAGGATAAGCATCTTTGATGGACTGATAAGGGTCTAAGCCTATCCAGCGACCATTGGCATTTAATGTTTGAATTACAGTGCCGGCAAGAATTTCACCGTCAGTGTCCCGTTTACCAGCTATGATGTAAGGCGTGTTGTTAGAATCAAAAGTAACTATGCCAGGTTCAAATCGTGGATCATAACCAAACAAATCATAAGCACCATTTAAACCGTGGTTTTGATGTATAATTGGCGTATATACCGGCGAAGAATTAAGTTCAGCCTGCTGTTGATCTGTTACAACAATGCCGCCATTAACCGTAAAACTCCAAACATCAGAAGTCCACGTGCCTGCTGGCTCATTAGCATCAGTATATCCAAGTTTCCAAAAATAAGTTTCACCGGCTACAAGGCCGTTAGCGTCATAATCAAGAACATCAAATCCGTCATCAGTATCATACAACCCCATATATTCAGCAGAACCAGTGGTGGCCATGGCAATGGCATCAGAATCTGTACCGAAATAGACCTCCACTTGTGAAGCCTTACAACTTGGCGTCCACGTAAGAATCGGATCCACAGCAACACCTGCCGTTCCATTAAGCGGATAAGGGTCATAGCCTACTAATACACCGGATATATGTCCCATGCCAATATCAAAATTATCAAACTCACCGCCATAAGCACCCGTTATTGCCAGAACCGTCTGACCGCTCAGATAAGAATTGAGGTTCATTGCCAACGCCACATTCACTATAGAGCTTTGAATCCAGCCAAGGCCGGCGGTTATATCCCTGTAGTACAAAGTACCAGTAACTGAATATCGGCTGGTAATTTCCATTTGCAAACGAGTATCATAGCTGTGGTCTGCCCATGCTATATCTGTGCTTGAGTACTCAGTTCCACCATTTGAGGCACGCAAATAAAAACGGCCTTTGCCATCATATGGATCAGAACCGGGATAACGTTCCATACCGAACATTGGACTGTAATCTCCAGCGGGCATTTGAGTTCTAATCGAGTTGTACTGCACATAACCACCAACTACTTTTGGGGTAATCGTGGCTGAATAGTAGGCCTGGCCAGCCTGACTGTCATCGATGGGGCTGGTAAATACCAAAGTTCGTTGGCCAAGATAACCTCCTTGGGTTATCGTTTCAAACGAAGGCGTTCCGTCTTTTCCGTCAACAATCACAGCATCACCTGCAATCATATTCCAGCCCTGCGGCGAGAGACCCGTACCAACAGTATAGGTGTCAAAATCTTCTATTTTACCTACGCCTATCTTGAAATTGTCAAGCTCGCCGCCAAAACCACCTGCTATTACCAGAACCCTCTGAGCACTCAGATAAGTTACACCAACCATATTCAGGTTGACATTGGCAATCGAGCTTTTATGCCAAATCCCATCGCCACTGCCGATAGTTACGTCCCTGTAGTACAAAGTACCGGTAACTGAATATCGACTGGTAATTTCCATTTGCAGGCGAATATCATAAGTATGATCGGCCCACGCTATATCTGTGCTCAAATACTCAGTTTGAGCATTTGAGGTACGTACATAAAAACAGCCTTTGCCGTCACCTGAAGCAGCAGTGGAATGCCTGTCAAAACCGATCGTCGGACCAAAATATCCGGTAGTCATTTGAGTAGCAACCGAGTTATACTGCACATAACCACCAACTACTTTTGGGGTAATCGTGGCTGAATAGTAGGCCTGGCCGGGTTTACTGTCATCGATAGGACTGGTGAACAGCAAATTTCGTGTGCCCGCATAGTAATAGTTATTTGCAGCCTTAATTGCTACTGTCCCGTTGCTGGTATTTATTACCTCTGCATTACCAGTAGTCATCGTCCAGCCCTGCAATGAAAGATTTGTACCGACGGTATAAATATCAAAGTCTTCTATTGTACCTGTGCCTATCTGGAAATTGTCAAGCTCACCGCCAAAACCACCTGCTATTACCAGAACCCTCTGAGCACTCAGATAAGTTACACCAACCATATTCAGGTTGACATTGGCAATTGAGCTTTTATGCCAAATCCCATCACCGCTGCCGATAGTTACATCCCTGTAGTACAAAGTACCGGTAACCGAATATCGGCTGGTAATTTCCATTTGCAGGCGAATATCATAAGTATGATCGGCCCACGCTATATCTGTGCTTTTATACTCAGTTTGAGTATTTGAGGTACGTACATAAAAACAGCCTTTGCCGTCATTCACAGCAGCAGTGGAATGCCTGTCAAAACCGATCGTCGGACCAAAATATCCGGTGGCCATTTGAGTGGCAAACGAGTTGTACTGCACATAACCGCCAACCAGTCTTGGAGTAATCGTGGCTGAATAGTAGGCCTGACCGGACTTGCTGTCATCAATCGGGCTGGTGAATAGCAAATCTCGTGTACCAGTATAATAACTGGTAGAATTTCTAATTGACAATGTTCCATCGGCTCCGTCAATAACCACAGCATCCTGGCCGGTAGTCATCGTCCAGCCTTGCGAGGAGAGACCTGCACCAATAACATAATTCTCAAAGTTCTCAATAACTTGAGCAACTGGAGCAAAGCTACCTATACCCATCTGGAAATTGTCAAGCTCACCGCCCAAACCACCCTCTATTGCCAGAACTCGCTGAGCGCTCAGATAACTTGCACTGAGCATATTTAAATTGAGGTTAGCAATGGAGCTTTGATGCCAAATCCCGTCACCGCTGCCGGGGGTTACATCCCTGTAATACAAGGTACCAGTAACTGAATATCGGCTAATAATTTCCATTTGCAGGCGAATATCATAAGTATGATCGGCCCACGCTATATCTGTGCTTTTGTACGCATTTTGAGTATTCGAGGTACGCACACAAAAACAGCCTTTGCCGTCACCTGAAGTCGCACTGGAATGCTTGTCAAAACCGATCATCGGACCAAAAGCTCCATTGGCCATTTGAGTGCCAATCGAGTTGTACTGCACATAACCACTAACCAGTTTTGGAGTAATCGTGGCGGAATAGTAGGCCTGGCCGGATTTGCTGTCATCAATCGGGCTGGTGAATAACGAATTTCGTGTGCCGCTGTAATAATTAGCATCGGCAGAATTTCTAATTGATTTTGTTCCGTCAGCCCCATTAATAACCACAGCATTACCCCTGGCCATCGTCCAGCCCTGCGACGAAAGATTTGTGCCAACGGTATAACTATCAAAGTTCTCAATAACTTGGGCAGAAGCTGATGAGACTGTCAAGCAAAACAAAATAACAAACGTTAAATAAATTATTTTTTTAAACATGATATGTCCTCCAAAATACTTTTTTCGTGTTTTTACCTTGTTCAAAATACCAAACAACGGGTATCAAGCGGAGGTCCCCTTTTATTTATAAAAGATTTTAATAACCAAATAAATAGACAGACACCCTGAGTTGAAAATTCTGAATCTGATGTATTGCAAAGTATGAAAATCCGTCGACTCAATTTAACAAGCCAATGCCTGGAGTCCCAAAACATGGCAATGTTTTTTTGTAAATTTGGTTGCATTTGCTACCATATCTCAAAACAAATTTGCCACCTGTCGTTATTTACTGTAACGTTAAAATATATAACCACAATAAAATAATAGCTTTATATGCTTAATTTGTTTAAATTGGTTTATCGTTACACCAAAAACGGCGTGTTATCCCCAACTTGTAACTTGCTATGTTATGCTGACTTATAGATATGTCTGGCTGGCCTGCTTTTTTTATACTGCGTAAAACAGTTGACAAAATAATAAAATAAACCTTATAAAATTTCCCAACAATCCAAATTTATTCAAGACATTGGACCATATTCAAATTTAAGTTTGACCCTGGCAGTATCATTCTGAAACTTGATATTGGCTGCAATCACGTTGCCGGCATCCGAATCCAAGTCAATCACAGACCCCTCTGCGCTGCAACTTTTGTAACTATACCCGGAAGGAATGCTTAACCATATCTTGCCTTGTGCGCCTGACCGGCGCCTAATCTGAAATTCAAGAATCAAAGCGGAAACGTCCCATCTGCAGCCCTCAATTTCAACCGCACCCTGTGTATAATGCATATTTGTCGCCAGTAAATGCGGATGGTTTTTTAGTTTACGAACAAGAATAATTTTCGATTGTTTCGGCATAAGCCTAAATCGGCAGTTAGGAGACAGCGTCCCCAGTACTTTTTCCTCCCAGAAATCAAAAACAACCAAATCCTGCACAGAATCAAAGAATGAAGAAATATCCACATCCAAATCTTTTTTATGCGTAATATTTGAAATACAAAACACATCCCAGCTGTCCCATTCAGTCTTTATGGGCAGATGCCATATATGTGGATAGGCAGGATAAGCCGATGTAAATAAATCCAAAGGTTTCGCTGCCACACCATAAGCAGGCAATCCTTTTTCTGCCATAAACAGGCGTTCTTCGCTATAATTGCGTAGGTCATCGCCTATAAAGAACTGTCCTCCTGAAAAAGCAACAAGGCTAAATCTCATACGCGCTTCATCAAGAGTCCCCTCATTGCCAAGAAGAGCCGCATCCGGATTTAATGTCGTAAGTTTTCTGTGCATAAAAAACTTCGACATAGTAGTCGATACTCTTTGACAAAATCCGTCAATAGAATATACCCCGTTATCGTTAATGTCGTCATGCTCAAAACAGGGATTGCCTATATCGCAAGCGCTCATTGCTGTATCGCTTAGTCCTGATTCCGCATAAATAAAGTTTGTACAACTGTATAAATAGTCGTCTCCTGCTATGCTGCGCATAGTTTTACATAAAATACGGTAAACCTCCACTGCCGGTACTACCGATGAATCAGATATTTTCAACACATCCGCATACTGTATTATGATATTAATAAAATCCAATTTCCAGTAATGGCTCCCTGTATTTTCTCTAAGCCATTCAATCTGTGCTTTGAAATCATCCAGAGCGCCATCTATCGTCGGATCAATCACAAAAGTCTCTTCCTGTTTCCCCCAATGCCAATTACCTACAACTTTGGGAAGCCCATTTTTATCCCTGGCAAGAAATTGTTTTTCGTTTTTAGCATAATCTGATATCCCGGAAATCAGTACAGGACTAATCCAAAAACCCATCTTAAGTCCCATTTTTTGAATCTTTTCAGAAAGCCATTTTAGACCATGAGGAAAATTTTCATTTGTTTTACGCCATTCATTACAAATAAATCTGTCCTGCCAGCAATAATCCGGCTGAATAATATCCATGCCATAAGGTAAAAAACGCTCTGACACAATCCTGGCATTTGCCAACACATCATCCTCGGTAGCTTTTATACGAAAACCATACCATGACATCCACCCGGATGGGAACTTTTTATTATATGGTTTAATACCCCTTAAATTTGCCGATAAAGAAGCGTATTTTTCCATAGCTTCTAATCCATCCGAGAAACTACCCATTAGCAATTCTTCAGAAGAATATGTTGACCGTGGCATCAGTTCGTATTGGTATAGATTGGATGCTGCGGCAAAATAAGTTATCTTTTCTTCGTTACTATTGAAAATGATTGAACTAAAAGCTCTCTGTACCGGAGCAAAACCTACAAGCAATGCAGAGCCTCTTCCTGAATCCCTGGCAAAGACCGACAGACCGCTTGGAGAGTTGTGGGATCCCAGGCCAGGCGATTCCTGATCAGTCAGAGATAACATCCGTTTTAGTGTATGGGGCGCACAGTATTGTTTCCACTTCTCGCCATAATCAACTGAATTACCATAAAGCGGTGTTACACCTGCCCAATGAGCAGAACCACTGTCCACGAAAACATTTATATTCTGCGAACATTGTAACAGATCAAAATCGCCACGTTCTTTTTCAGCAGTTTCAATAAGATGTATGCCATCCAGAGCGATATTTTTGGGGGATAAATTAGTGATAGTCAACCACAACCGTACAAGGGGCAATTCTTTATACAGCACATAATGAAGTCTTATTTTGCACTGTTGCTCCGGAAGAATGCCCTCGGCAAACTGATATTTACCGCTACCAATAATATCTTTATAGTCAATCCATTCGGATATGCTACTGGATGACCCAAAAGGAAAAAACCACTGCTGGTTTATACATATACCCGTTCTGGCGCTACGGACAAAGAACAGGTCTTCAAATCCCATGTTGAAACGACCTGCGTTATCCCACCGTAAATTCATCTGATTCATGTTTAATCCCTAAAAACAATCTAAAAAGTTATATTGTTTTGCGCCAATTTGTATCTTTCCATTTTCCTTTTGTAAAATCAGGCATTTCAACGGGTTTACTTTGGCCGTCCAGCGACAACTTCGAACAGTGACCTATAGAACTCCAGGCTGCCGCATCATAAACATCTATCCAGGGCTCCTTATTTTGCCTGACCATCTCAACAAAATCACGAATGACAAAATAATCGCCGCCGCCATGGCCGGCTTTCCCTGCGGCAGATGTGGATTCCTTCCAGCAGGGACTGTCATATTTGTCTTGATAGTTTGTCGTGCTTTCGTATTGTTCCTTTCCACCCTTCAAATAGATGCCTGCACGACTGTTGTAAGTTCCCTTTGTACCCTGCATCAGGTAATACATTTCAGCCGGACGATTCGACATATAATCGAAATCCAGACGAATGACTTTGCCTTGCGAAGTATGAATAGTCGTTGTGTAAAAATCTCCACGTTTAAAGTTAATTTTCGCTGCCGGACTATCGGGGCCAAATTTTTCAACTGCATACAAATGTAACGACTTAGGCGGGGACATCATCGTTGTTAAATATTCCATGCGATCACCCTCGTTAATACCAAACCACTTGCTTACCGGTCCCAAGCTATGAGTAGCATAGGGATGTTCATAATTATCTACAGCTCTCTCGCCGCGCCAGGTCAGTGAGCCATCGGGGTTAAAGCACAAATTTTTGCAATCATGGATATAACCGCACTCCGCATAATAAGGTTCTCCGAAGATATTCTGTCGAGCCATATTGCAAATCATCATCCGGTCTCGGGTATAATTGTAATTTTCGAGCAGTATGTAATGCCTACCCGTTTTTTCTTTTGTTTTTACTAATTCCCATAGCTCTTCCAACGTATAACCTACAGGTACTTCACAGCCGACATTCTTACCGGCTTTCATCGCATCGACACTCATCGGCACATGCCATTTCACCGATGTGGCGATCATAACGCCATCCAGATCATCTCGCTCCAGCATTCTCCGGTAATCATAAGGGCCTTTTGAATAACCTTCAGGCGTATTACCTGCATATCCCTTAACAATCATAGCCCCCTTGTCCAAATTCGCCTGATTGATATCACATAGAGCTGGTACTTTGACACCGGGAATCAGAAGCAGAACCTCCATAAGGCTACGACCGCGAGCGCCGGTTCCAATTACCCCAATATTGATAGTTTTTGAATCTCCGGCTTGTCCAAAAACATCATAAACTTTTGTTGAAGCTAATGAAGAAACCGCCAACCCCAAACCAAGGCCGCTGTATTTTAGAAAATCCCGACGGCCAATCCTGTTTTTGGTATTCATAGTTAATTCCTTTCAATACAAAATGTTAAAAAACAATAGCATTTCTTTCTACGATAATAACGCAATCTTTTGTCTTATGCTGTCAGTATCAAACATCTGTCATTGCGATTCCTGATGAAATCCAGTTCTTGAATCAGCTTCTACAAAAGGCAGAACTGATTTGATATTTTCCAGTTTCAGATTCAGACAAAATCTTAAACGTTGACAATTTCATTTTGATATATCTTTCAATTTACATAGGTAGGGAATTCCCACGCCAGTTCTTCCCAGCTAAATGGAATTATTCCCAGCGACATTTTTTTATTATGTTTTTCTGAAATTTCACCAATTTTTTCAAAAAATTCTCCGAGCATTTCAGGGCTGCACGCAGTATCAATATCCCATATCGCAAGATCGTTTGCCCCATCAACAATACATTGTTCGATATCAAAAAGAATATCGGATATAGGCCTGTTCAACAACTCGACCGGATTGACCATTGCTGAAAATTTAACTCCGGGAAGCGTTTCAAGTATTTTTTTGATGTCGGAACGATATGATCCCTGCAAACTGCGCAGGCCAGGAATTTTGCGATACGATTTGGCAAACGGCTCTGTTTTTACATTGCAATGATGTAAATCACAACATGGCTCTTTTCCGTTTATCTTTGCCGCATATTCGACACATCGCACATCATATTGACATATCATCTCATCATAAAGTTTCGGGGACATCATGGTAACATTGCAGTTACCCAGTGGGAAACCGTCTATATGCCCAAATGTCTCTGTAATGAACTTATATGCCATACACATCGTTTCTGTAATAACTCCAAGATAGTGATGTGCAAAATTTTTATCGGTCAAAAGATCAACAAAAAAATCTGGGCCACGCATCATAAATGCATTATTGCTGACACTGGCCAGATCGATCATCTGTGTCGCAGTACCATAGCGAGCAATCCGTTCCTGCCGTTGTTTAAGAATCAGCTCACCAATAAAAGATTCAGCAATGTTAACCGGATTAAGATTTTCAAGCTGTTCACCTGACATATTCTTCCATGCATACCCTCCGATTTCCTGTATCGTAGCTTCCATTCCCAATGCAACAGGAATGATCATGGAATGAAAAGGCATAATTTGAGAACATATTTCCGGTAGCGGTTCCGAACCTGCTGTCCCAATATGCCCAAAATGCTTGTGTAAAAATTCCCGCCGGCCAAGATAAGTTCTATCAAGCCAGTCAAAATCGATCCTTGAAGGTCGGCCATAAGCTTTCTGATAATGTTCTTCCCACCATTGCCAGACAGGGTACACACTTATATTAAATGAGTCGCTCTTATAATTCATTAACAGAACCTCTAATAAAATTAAAGATTTTTAACATACATAGCCTTATAATTGTATTGCCTTTTTTAATTGAAAGATTAGTACTTTACTTAAGCCCAACGCTCTCAACTACGGATTCTCAGTACCACATCTACGACAACATCCATTCCAGCTTCGATACCATAACTTTTCAGCTAAACTCCGTGTCTCTAAAGTACAATTTTGCAAATTTTACCTTCAATAGGACGCTCTAACAGTTCATCCTGTTTTGCAAGAAAGTCCTTAAGGTACTCTTGAGACATGTGGCCATCAAGAGCAGCCTGATTTCGCCAATTTTCATATATAATAAACGAACTGTCATCGGTTACTGATATATGTAAATCATAGTTTATATTATCCGCTTCCGAACGCGTCATCTTTGCAAGATTGCTTAACTCATTTTTAACCTGATGTTTAGTCGCTTGTTTTGCCTTTATAAGACAAACAATTGTTATTTGGGGCGTATTCATATTTTTGCTTCCTAAAATTAAACCTGCAAATTCTGTAAAATTCTAATTTTCCTTTTTATGCCAGCAGGGTCGAACATCCGCCATTGGGCTTCCTCGTGAAAACCTGCCCTCGAATCGGCTTCTACAAAAGGAAGGACTGTTTTTATATTTTCCAGTTCATTGACAATAATACCTCTTTCTGTGGGGCTGATTTTGTTTGTTCTTTTGCCTTTACGATTTAAATACCATTTATATATGTTATGTGTGCTTTGGAAAATTCCGCCTATAATTTTTGCTACGCCGAATTCCTGCCGCATTCTTGCATTGGAACTATCAGAAGCCAACGCCCTTTCATGGGCCACGAGAGCCTTTGACCAGGTTCTCGCCAACTTTCCGAACAATTCAGCTATCTCCTCAAGTGAATATGTTAAAGCAGTATCTTCCAGCCTATCGCCCAATTCATGTTTAAGCCACGAACCACCCATCGGCACACCTTTAAAATCCAGAACGAGCGGATACGACAATGCTTCATTAACCGGCGAAAAGTACAAGAAATTATTATTGCCGCCTATGGGATAGTACCGACAGGCACGGTCAAAACCATACCAAGCTTTCACAACTGAATCTGAATCAACTTGGCTGCCAAAATATTTTTTTGCAAGACCTGCAAGGCATCTCTTTTCGTTATTGTCAAATTTGCTGCCGCACAGTTCCTTAACAGCAAAAGTATTTAACGTATTCGTACAACAGGCAAAATTCCAGCATCCCATAAAACCAGATGCCCTGGATTGATGCAGAAACTTAAATTTGCGATAAAGAGATACAATCATCGGTAAATTAGGTACTGTGGCCAGCTCGTGAGTGGTATTTACCTGAAACCTCGCCCAAAGCGGCCTTTTTTGTTTTAATGTGTATTCGGCCTTGGATTTAAATCGTGGAGATGGGCCGTGATATACCAAACTATACTCTTCAACTACATTCGTCTTATTCATCCTTTTGACCTTACCGCCGCGTTCAAAATCTCCCATCAAAATCACATCTTTGGGCAGTAATTCACTGATTTCCTTATATGGCGGCTTAAAGTGCATATTCCATGACCAGTCCCACGCGACAACTTTCGCATTTTTATTAACGGAATGAATGCTATCGTGTATCAGTGTTATTATTGAAGATATCACTTCTGCTGGACTGTATTTGCTGCATCGCGGACAACGACATTCTCTTGCCCAAAATATTTCAGGATTAGGGTAAGCCTTGGAATTGCTTAGAACATGCGCCCAGCAGTTGCTGACATGTTCGCTGCTCGTTATTAAAATAGCACCTGCCAACGGCAATTTCTTAAAAAGCGTTGAAAAACCATCACGTAAATGTTCCTGAACTGCCTGCGTCGATGAACAGAGAGCTATTTGCGGTTCTTCATCATAAATCTGCGTTGTATGGCCGGCTAAGTCAGGATTAGCTTTCCAAAATGAATGCGAAGCCTCCATTCCTAACGGCTCCGTTAAATATGGCCATATTTTTAATCCAAATCGATCTGCACGATGGCATAGTTTGTCCAATTCCTTCATATATTTATTTGAATTAAGATTATATTTTTGAAATAAACTTGTCGGCACAATATCTCGAAGCGTTAATCGCAGCCAAATACCATTAAATCCCGAATCGGCAATGGTCATTAAATTGTCATCCGTATGAGTTTGATTAACAGAGAATATTTCATCTTTTAGATAATAATTACTTTGGCCGCAACGAAAAATACGATTCTCAAAAATCTTCGACATAATTTATTGTTCCACAATCATCTTTAACTAACAATTAAAACTTTTTTTATTCCGTCAAGTATCTTTTTCTTTATGGCATTTGCGTAATCAATATTTGCATCCCTGGCTGACTGGGCGTACCAGTGTTCCTGGCTATGCCTTTTCATATCTACACCTTCCGGACAAAAAGCCATCATCAAAGATGTTTCCTGTTTGCCCGCATGATCTATCGGAAACTGTTTCTGCGATTCCTCATCCATAAACGGATGAATCTGTATCCAGCTAAAAGGGTCGCTACCTTTATCGTGCTGCTTATAATAATCCTGCATACCTTCTTTGCCCCACCAGCCTTCACCACGCTCTTTTTCAAGAAATTCAAATGTCGTCTCTCTTGCCGCCAATTTCAATGCAAGGTCAGCAGGCATTCCCGCTGTAAAATTCTCGGTCTGATGATGTATAAACAAATGAACATTTCTAAACCCCACTCTGAGCAGGTTCATAAAAAATTCTTTTGCGCATAAATATACAGCATGCGAACTAATGCTAATCGTTCCCTTTCTTTCGGGTGAAGATACCGCATAACTGGCTGTGCCGTAAGCAAAAGGCGGCAAAATGACAATATCCATTTCTTTTTCAAGAATATCAAATGATCTGGTAACTACAAGGCTATCAACACCGAGGCAACAATGTTCGCTGTGATACTCCATTATTTCAACCGTCGTTACCGCAGGTATATTTTTATCCATCGCCTGCCTTAGCTGGTCTGGAAACATTAGTTCGTAACGCATAAGCCACCTCGAAAGTTTTAATCAAGAGCATAGCCCATTGTAGTATAATATGCAAGATTAGGCTGAGTAATATCCATTCTGCCTATCTGTGCCACGACCGGCAATTGGCTGCGAACAACCAGTGCATATTGACCAAATGGTATCTTATATTTCTGCTCGCCAACCGGCTTATCAAGCCTGAAACATCGCACCCTTTCGGCTTTAATGACAGACTTTATATTCTTTACAGGCTCAGTCTTATCAAAATAAATATCAAATTCGACTGTTGTGTCCTGTTCGTTCATATTCAGAATGACAAGCGACTCATGGCCAAATGGCTCCTTATTGCCCGGTTGCGGCAAATCGCCGTCAGGGAAAACCCATACTTTTTTGCCGGTATTCATATCTAATCTTTCTGCTCTTAAAGTTCAACTATTCCTTTGATTTTATCAGAAAGAAGCTCTATGCCATCTTTCGTTATCACAGCTCCGGTTTCCCATCTAAGACCGAATTCCTTATCGCGGACAAAACTATCAACCTGAAACGTCATATTCTCCTGAAGTTTATATTCCGACGTTGTCTCTATCCATGGCTTTTCAACTTCAAGCATTCCCAATCCATGACACGGGCCGTATAAATAATTATCAGCATAACCTTTTTCCTTGAAATATGCCTCATATTTTTTTGCTACTTCACCAGCAATAATCCCTGCTTTGAGCCATTTTCTTGTTTCAAAATGTGCGTCAAGACCAAACTGAACAAGTTCTCTTTGGCGTGCATTCATCTTGCCTATACAAAACGGTATTCCTATCGAAGGTGAATAGCCGTCAATCCTGCCGCCTATATTAAGCTGAACTATTTTGCCTTTTTCTATGATGTTATATCGCGGTCTGGAAATAGCATTGTTCGTGTTCCTGCCTCCGAAAAGATACAATGCGTGGGCTTCGTATTCGCCGCCGTTTTCATAAATCGCCTGCTGGGCAAAGCCCACAACCTGAAGTTCGGTCATTCCGGGCTTAATCTTTGCCAATACCGCATCCACCGCAATTTCGGAAATGCGAAACGCCTCTTTGAGACAGGCTATTTCTGCTTGCGATTTGATTTGTCTAAGCTCGGTTACAATATTGTCAGCCTTAATTATTTCCGCCGATGGGAATGCCTTTTGTATCGACTGATACAAATCAACGCTTGTTATAAGCCAGCCTGCTATACCTATCTTTTTAGGATTTTTAACGCCGATGGATTCAAAAACATCAGCAAAAGTATTAAAACCGCCGCCCGGAAACTGCGGATCTGCTGATTCACGATATTCTCTCATACGATGAATATTTTTTATCGGCGACCAGCTCTCGGCAAATTCTTCTGATTCAGGCCCTACCATCAGCGACGCTTTGCCGTTTGAAGCGATAGCTACTCCACCCACTTCAAACAAGGGCCAAAAACCGCTAAAATAGCGGACATTGGCAAAATCTGCCTCATTGGAATTTGCTATTAATACATCAAGACCGGCTCGACTTATCAAACTGGAAGCCTTCTTAATTCTTTCCAAATACTCTGCCTGCGGAATACAAACTCTGCTTTTCATGATTTACTTCCTAAATTGTGGATTCTATTAATATCAATTTTGCATCTCTTATATTGCTGCAAATTACTTCAATTGACACCCCAGAAGAATATCGCCAAGACTTGCCAGCATCTCCAGAACGTGTTTGTAACACTATCTTTTAACTGAACTATTACCTCTGCCTATTTTTATAACTTATATAACACAAACTAACATTTACACCATATGGCTTATTATCATTAACTTTTAATATAAAAATGTCGCAACATATAAAAACAAACTGGTTTAAAAATCCTGGCTCGTAGCCAGGTGCCAACTATCTCCATTGTCATCAGAAACAAGAATGCAGCATTCACTATAAGGAATATAATAGTATTGATATTGTCTGGGATTAGAGTAATCTCGATCTGTGCCAAGGGGCAACTCACCGCTACTATATTCCAGGGAGTCTTTTTCGATATGCGGCCAAACATTAAGATAAGCCAAATAATCGTCCTTAAAGACACATACTGACCCTCCTTGCGAAAAATATGTAAGAAAAAGTCTGTTACTCACAGGGTCATAGCTCATTTTCTGAAGCCAGTTCTGATAGTAGAGTTTATAAGGAGACACAAGGTAGTTTTCACTTTGCCAGTTTTGGCCGGTTTTTTTGCGTGATAACGCGATTTCAAAACGATAACCTCTTCTGGAGCATCTTGTCGCAACATACAAAGAATTATTCGCATTGCAATTCAACGTGCCATAGCTGTTACCGGCACCTACTTCCTGAACGCTACTCCAGCTTTGGGTACTATAAGGCAACAGAGAATAAAAATATCTGAACGGGTTATGATGACCATTGATTATAATATGTAAAATTCCATTCCCGTCATAGGTGATTGCAGGCCAATTATGGCTGTCGATTTCTATGCCACCATAGCCGACAAATACAGGCGAGGATAATGTCCTATTTGAAATATTGTAAGTACATACATAGGTTGGCACACCGTTAGCGGGGGTACCTAACGCTTCAAGTTTTCCATAAACGACATAAACTTCATTACCGTGAGTTATGGCAATGTTACCGTCGCCGGCATGCATTCCCACACTAATGCAGTTCGAGCCTATTTGTACGGGCGTTGGTATTTGAAGCGTTCCGTTTGATAGTTTTTGTAAAACGGTAATATACAAATTCGCGGGATCCCAGGTATTGCTGAGTAATATTACAGGCGGCCTTGTTAAGCAATCCTGATTGTGGCCGTCAATTTTCTCAAAACGTGCAAAACAGTATGGCAGTGTATATACTTGCCATGAAACCATATTGTCTTTTGAATGCAAAAGAATGCTTAGAACTGCGAGTACCTGCCCCTGTGAGTTTTTTGGTGTAATGGTATACATTAAATAAGCACCGCCATCATTATCAAAACGAATTGTCGCCTCTTCAACCTGACCCCAGTAACCATAAAAACTGTAGTTGCTCCATCCATGAATATGTATATAAGATTCTATCACTGGTTTAACATCAATATAATCCCATTGATTTTGTTCATTTTTGAACTGAATTATTGTGCCGTATTTGATGTATGCTTTACCGCCTGGATTAAAGCTTACATAAGAAGGCTGAAATCTGGGGTAATAATTATAAACCGCACGTTCAGCTTTGAAATAAGGCTTATGTTGCAGTGGCGTATAGATAGTCTGATTGTTTTTTGTTTCTGGGAAAGGATGATTTAAGATGTTGGCATCAAAAGGAACATTTTCTTCAACATCCTGCAATGGAAGTATCTGTGCCGCTAAAGGGAAAGCGATTAATAAAGTTATTAAAAAAAATCTAATCATTTCAATCTCGTTTCAGATTCTAAGGGCAATTTGGTGAATTTGGCCCGGTACACGTCAGCCAATCATGTGCCAATCTGTAAAGTTCGTAAAAGCCTGTGATACAGTCCCCGTTTATATCAGCGGTTATATTTTTACATGTGTGCAGCTTCATATCATCAAGAAAAATAACCGTATACGGGTTTGGCTGGCTGAATTTATATTTTGTGCTGAATGTGATTGAATCAATCTTATTCCAGCCAACAGGCTGTCCAAATTGCTCAAATGAAAACAATGGGAGCATTACCTGTTTCCAGCCTAACCAGTTTATTCTAAATGAACTGACATAATGATCGTGCCATTGTGTGGCAGGGCTATCGGAGTAAATTATTACGAACACTTCCTCATTGGTTTTTTGTGTTGAATATATCCATACAGACAGCAATTTATACATCGACCAGTCCGGATAGATATAATCGGAGCGAATAGAAGGATAATAATTGTGGTTTCGCCACATCATAGCATGAGACCCCTGGACTTTGTGTTCGCCTGAAACAGGAGCGCCTGTTGCGAGGTGTTCAAATGTAACACCTTCATAAGTACACCATAAATCTGACTCATCAAACTCTGCCAGCATATCAGCTTCGGTTGACCATGCTTGAGGATAATCAAAGGACATTGCCAAGCCAAGGCTCTCTGTTATGTTTGCTTTCAAAGCTACCCAGTCTGGTCTTAGGCTATAGCCATCGTGGTTAAGGCCACTGCAGGCAAAGGATATCGTGTCGCCGG
>MHXU01000085.1 GCA_001824555.1 Planctomycetes bacterium GWC2_45_44 | reverse complement strand
AATGAAACGCCACAAGCTCTTCGAGCCTCTGCACCTCGAACGGAATCCTGAACTGAACGCTTATCGCTCCGACATTGAAAACTTTCACGCTCGGCTGAACGATTATTGTTTTGCCGTCTAATTTGCACTCCCTGTTCGGCAGCACAAACAGTTGCGGACGGTAAAAAAACAATTGCTTTGGACTTCGCTTGTTTGTGCTTAAGGAATAGTCTCTGGCCGGACAGCCGAGAAGTTCGGTTATCGGCTGGCGCTTCATATCGTAAGCGATATCGAATGCGTACATATAAATTATCTGCCCGCTGATTTTTTCATTTGTCATTTTTTTACCCGCCAAAATGCTTCAGTACCACAAACCGCTTTCGCCTCAAAACTGCCCGGCAAAAAACCATAAACCTTAATTATAATCTCTCTTTTAATTTTTAAAACATTTTTCGCAAGACTTATTGTGATGTCCGCGTTTTTAATGGGTCTTGGCGAATATTTTCCGCCGCCGTCCTCATAGGCGAACATCAGTAGTTTTTTAGCCTTCAGTTCGCCGGTTTTCCAAAGCGAAAAAACCGCCTCCGACACTTCCTCGTGCCTGCGGTGTCTTGTATATTCGCCTTTCGGACTGTGCGTCAAAATCAGGTCAAAATCCTTCCTCGGCAGATTTTCGAGAATCGTCCGCTGAATTTCTGCCCCAGCCAGCGGCGATTGCTCCGGCCCGTCATCGAGGTCTGCCATTATGCCCGCTGCGTTATATCTGCCGGCAGCTTTGAAGAATTTCGGCGACCTGTCGGGGTCGGATTTGCGACAGAGCGTCAAAATTGTCCAGTCGATTTTCGGGTTAATCAAAATTACCCCGCCGCACCACAGCGTTTCATCGTCCGGGTGAGCGACTATAACAGCCGCCGATTTGCAATCATCAAAAACATTATCCATAATCCACAATTATACCACAGTTAGGGGATAGGGTACAGGGTTTAGGGGATAGTCCTGCCAATACTTTGGCAGGGGCTGTCATTGCCATCGTAGCGTGGCAATCTCATCGTAAAATAAAACATCAAAAATAAAAAATAAAAACGACATATTAAAAATCAAAAATCCCTGCCTGCCCGACATAGCCGATTCTATATTCGACGTTGGGCGTTCAAAGCTGAATGTTCCTTACCTCCCAGCTTCCTTACTTCTCTGCTTCGTTTTTCTGAAGTCTGACATCTGATTTCTACACCCCGAACAACCTTGTTAGTTGCTCTGTAATATGGTATTATCCGACCTAACTGCTAACTATTGACTATTGACTACTGGCAGCTAATTTAAAGCTATCTTCTTTTTTTGCCGATATTTACGTTATATTAACGGACTTTTATTTTACCTTTTCGGCGCAGCCGACGGGGACGTAGTCTAAAAAGAACTCATATTATAAGACGGGAAAATTGGAAAATTCGGTGATAGTAACAGGAGGGGCAGGATTCATTGGTTCGCATCTGTGCGAATCTCTGCTCGCAAAAGGCCATAACGTCATTGTTGTGGACGACTTAAGTACGGGCAGCATTTCAAATATCAAACCCCTTTTTTCCAACCCCAATTTCAAATTTATCGAAGGCTCGGTACGCAATCCCAGCCTGATGAATGACGTAATCTCTGACTGCCGATGCGTTTATCATCTCGCGGCCGCGGTAGGCGTTAATCTGATTATCGAAAAGCCCGTCCACACAATCGAAACCAACATCGGCGGGACAGAAGTCGTTCTGGCTGCGGCGAACAGGTTCGGCAAAAAAGTCCTAATTACCTCTACCAGCGAGGTTTATGGCAAAAACGAGAAGATTCCATTCAACGAGGACGATGACACCATTTTTGGCAGTACGAAGTTTTCCCGCTGGTCTTACGCCTGCAGCAAAGCGATAGATGAGTTTTTGGCGTTAGCTTATCACCGCCAGTACGCTCTGCCTGTGGTTATAGTCAGGCTTTTCAACACCATAGGCATCAGGCAGACCGGCAGTTATGGAATGGTTGTGCCGAGGTTTATCGGCTGGGCTGTAAAGAACGAACCTATAATGATTTACGGCAGCGGAAAGCAGAGCCGCAGCTTTACCTATATCAGCGATGTAATCGGCGCGATGACAGCTTTGATGGAATTGGACAGTGCAAACGGCGAAGTTTTTAATATAGGCTCGAACGAGCAAATTACAATCGAGGATTTGGCGGACAAAATTATCGAAAAAACGAACAGCAAAAGCGAGAAAAAATACATACCATATTCCGTTGCTTACGGGCAGGGGTTTGATGATATGCAGAAACGCCTGCCATCGCTGGAAAAAATCGGAAAGGCAATCGGATATAAGCCGCAAGTGAGTTTGGATAAAGCTCTTAAGATAATTATAGATAACGCAAAATAAAGGGTAAAAATGGGAACATCGTTAATTACAGGTGGTGCGGGATTTATCGGCAGCAATATGGCTCGGTTTCTTTTAGGCAAGGGTCAAAAAGTCCGCATTCTCGATAATTTTGAGACCGGCAGACGTGAGAATCTGGCGGAAATATCGAAAGATATTGAACTTATAGAGGGGGATATTCGCAATCTTGACATTGTTAAAAAAGCGGTTGCCGGCGTTGATGTTGTTTATCATTTGGCGGCGCTGGGGTCGGTGCCGAGGTCGATGAAAGACCCCGCGATGAGCCACGATGTCAATGTGAACGGGACTTTCAATGTTATTTTGGCTGCAAGAGATGCGAAGGTTCGGCGGATTATTTTCGCGTCGAGTTCTTCGGTTTATGGGCAAAGTCCGGTTCTGCCGCAGCACGAGGAGCTGCCGCTTGCTCCGATTAGTCCTTATGGCGCGACAAAGGCGATTGGCGAAATTTATTTCCGGTCATTTTACGCAACTTACGGCCTGCAATCGGTTTGTTTGCGTTATTATAATGTTTTTGGGCTGCGGCAAGACCCTAATAGTCAGTATGCCGCTGCGATACCGCTGTTTGTGAGTTTGCTGCTGCGAAATAAATCGCCGGAGATTTTTGACGATGGCGAGCAGTCCCGCGGATTTACTTATATTGATAATGTTATGCAGGCAAACTGGCTTGCCGCTAACGCTAAAGAAACGCACGGCGAAGCGGTTAATATATCAACCGTAAATGCCGTAACGGTTAATACGGTTGTTAATACTATAAGAAAACTTATGGGCAAGGAAAATATCAAGCCCGTTTATTTGCCGCCAAGGCCTGGCGATGTTAAGTATTCGCTTGCGGATATATCGCGGGCGAAAAAGTTAATCGGGTATGAGCCTCTTGTCTCGTTTGAGCAGGGGATTAAAAAAGCAATCGGGTGGTATCAGGAAAATTTATAAAAATAGTTATCAGCGGTCAGCTATCAGTTATCAGTCAAATGCGCAAGTTGTGCTTGCGCGCGTGAACTTAAATCCTTTATTTTCGTTGGTCGCTGGAACGTAAAATAAGGAGTTACGATTATCCGCTTACGCAAATTTTCAGCCAAATGCGCAAGTTTTTTGCAAATTTTGTAAAATTTTGTTAAAAAATTGAAAGTTTTGACGCAGATTTCGCAATTTTTTTGTTGTTTTTGACGAGTTTTTGTGAGTTTTGACACGAAATTGAGAAGTTTTGAAAAAGGGCACAAAGGCAGAAGGCACAAAGGTTGTGGAATCGCCTGCGGCGATGAGATTTTAATGACCCCGTCATGGTAATGACGGGGCTAACCAGAATTTAAAAATGAGATTGCTGCGGCCATTGGCCTGGCAATGACAAAGAACTGGATTCCCGCTTTCGCGGGAATGACACGCTGCTGTGCCTCCTCGACTTAGTTCGACAAGCTCACCACAGGACGTTCGGGGCAGGCTGGCAACGGCTAAACGAACCCCCGCCACAGGTGCGGGGGCTAAACAAAATTTTAAAATAATAAAACGCGTGGACACACGAAGAAGTGAAAAAAAAGAATACAGAATTCAGTAGACAGAATGTGGAGTCGGCCATCCGTCTTCGTCCTGCGGACTACGCCGCGACAGGCGGCTGATGAGATTAAAAAACCGCGTGGGCTTCCGCCGTTGCTAAAACCACGACACGACAGGGCGCGGGAATGACATGTTGCCGTTCCGGCAACGGCTAAACGAACTCCCGCCATAGGTGCGGGGGTTACAAAATTTTAAAATAATAAAAACGCGTGGACAGCAGAGCTGTCCACCCTACAGAAATGAGCAATCTGAAATCGAAAGTTTAAAACAGAAAAACAGGCGGGACGAGTTTTTGATTGCGTGTTACAATAGGGAGCGAAAATGTACGAACATCATTCCAAGCCGCTGCTGCCGATAAGACAATTTATTTATCGTTTTCTCCGGCATGCGCTGCTTGCGATGGTCGTTATCACGGTTGCGCTGGGGATAGGCGTGGTCGGCTATCATAGTTTTGAGGGGCTTTCATGGCTTGACTCATTTCTCAATGCCTCGATGATTCTTGGGGGTATGGGGCCGGTCGATGAACTATATTATCCATCGGCTAAGTTATTTGCCGGGTTCTATGCGCTTTTTGCGGGGCTCGGATTCATAGCCTTTGCGGGCATTCTTATGTTGCCGTTCGCGCACCGTTTTCTGCATAGTATCCATTTGGACAGCAAGGATACTGAAGTGAGAAGTAAGAAGTAGGAAGTGAGAAGTGAAAAGTTGCGGGGGCTAAACACGAAAACCAAATAATAAATGAACCCCGTCATAGTAATGACGGGGCTAACCAGAATTGAAAATTGAATCGAAAATTAGAAAGGTTTAAATAGTATGGCAAAGGCAAGTGTGAAAGAAAGCAAAAAGCCGCCGTATGTCGGCATCGTCGGAATGGGTTATGTAGGACTTCCTTTAGCTCGTGAATTTATTATTCGCGGAGCGAAAGTAATCGGCTTCGATATAAACGAGAAAAACGTCAAACGGCTCAACGCAGGGCAAAGCCCGCTGAAGCATATTCCGTCCTCCGATATTGCGGATATGGTTAAGAGCGGCAGATTCGTTACAACGACAAATATGACGCTGATGAGCAAGCCCGACGCTTTGATAATTTGCGTGCCTACGCCTTTGACGGAGAATCGCGAGCCTGATATGACTTATATCGTTATTACCTGCGAGACGATTGCGAAGTATCTGCGAAAGGGGCAGCTTGTAAGTCTTGAAAGCACGACGTATCCGGGAACGACAAGAGAAGTAATGAAGCCGATACTCGAAAAGAGCGGGCTGAAGGCGGGCAAGGATTTTTATATGGCGTTTTCTCCTGAACGCGAAGACCCCGGCAATAAGAATTTCCGAACTGCGACGATTCCAAAGGTCGTCGGCGGTTATGACAAAAAGAGTCTTGCGGTTGCGCTGGATATTTATAAATACGCGATTGATAAGACGGTGCCCGTGTCATCGTGCGATGTCGCAGAAGCGGCGAAGATTTTAGAAAATACATATCGCTGTGTAAATATCGCGATGGTCAACGAGTTGAAACAGTTGTTCGACAGAATGGGCATTGATGTCTGGGAAGTGATTAACGCGGCAGGAACTAAGCCATTCGGATTCCAGAAATTTTATCCCGGCCCCGGTCTTGGCGGGCATTGCATTCCGATTGACCCGTTTTATCTGACCTGGCGAGCGAGGCAGTTTGGTATGCAGACGAAATTTATCGAACTTGCGGGCGAAATCAATACCGCGATGCCGCACTATGTCGTGCAGAGAACTCTGGAAGCGATGAACGACAGGAAAAAGAGTTTGAAGGGTTCAAAGGTTCTGGTTCTCGGTCTTGCGTATAAGAAAGATATTGACGATGTTCGCGAATCGCCATCGCTGGAGCTGATTGAATTGCTGCGAGACAAGGGCGCGGCGGTTGATTTTAATGACCCGTATATTTCTGAAACGCATAAACAGCGCAAGTATGACTTGAAAATGAAGAGCAAGCCATTGAGCGTCGCGATGCTTAAAAAATACGACGCGGTTGTTATCGCGACAGACCATAGCTGCTACGATTATAAATGGATTGTGAAAAATTCAAAGTTAGTCGTTGATAGCAGAAACGCGACGGCGAATGTCAAGGCAGGGCGTAATAAGATAGTTAAGGCGTAAGACGGCAATTCAGTTATCAGTAAAGAAGTGAAAAAGAATACAGAATTCAGTAGACAGAAGACAGAATGTGGAATCGGCTTCCGTCTTCGCTACGCTTCGCCGCGACAGGTCGCCGATGAGAGTTTAAGATGACCGCTCATTTACATTCGCGGCTCTGATAAAACTCGCAATGACAAGTAAATTTTTAGGAGTATTTAATGCAAGTACCATTGTTAGACCTTAAAGCACAGTACGCGACGATAAAAAGCGATGTGCTGAAACAAATCAATGAAGTTCTCGATAGTCAGATTTGTATCGGCGGGCCGAAGGTTGCCGAGCTTGAGCAGAAAGTCGCTCAATACAGCGATTGCAAATTCGCGGTCGGTGTTTCAAGCGGCACTGATGCGATACTCGGCTGCCTGATGAGTATGGGCATCGGCGTTGGCGATGAGGTAATTACAACGCCTTTTACGTTTTTCGCGACGGCAGGCTGTATCTCCAGGGTTTGCGCAAAGCCAGTGTTCGTCGATATCGACCCGAAGACCTACAATATAAACCCCGCTCTGATTGAAAAGGCGATAACGAAAAAAACCAAAGCGATTATGCCGGTTCATCTTTACGGCCAAATGGCGGATATGGACGCGATTATGGCGATTGCGAAAAAACATAATTTAGCGGTCATAGAAGACGCGGCACAATCAATCGGCAGCGTTTATAAAGGCAAAAAAGCAGGCAGTATCGGTGATTTCGGATGCTTTAGCTTTTTCCCAAGCAAGAATCTCGGCGGCATCGGCGATGGCGGTATGGTTGTCTGCAACGATGAAAAGCTTGCCGCTAAAATGAAGCTGATGAGAGACCATGGACAAAATCCAACATACTATTATAATTTTGTCGGGGGGAATTTCCGGCTCGACCCGATTCAGGCGGCGGCTCTGTTAGTTAAACTGCCTCATCTTGAAAGCTGGTCGGCGGCAAGAAGAAAAAATGCCGAGTACTATAATAAGAAATTCGCAGGCTCTAAAGTCGGCGTTCCGTTTGTCAGTCCGGATTGCATAACAGTCTATAATCAGTATGTAATCAGGATTGCCAATCGTGATGCGGTATTGAAAAGTTTGCGAGAAAAGGGCGTTGGATGCGCGATATATTATCCGCTTCCGCTGCATATACAGGAATGTTTCAAATATCTCGGATATAAGCAGGGCGATTTTCCGCAGAGTGAAAAAGCGGCGGGTGAAGTTTTGGCTTTGCCGATTTATCCGGAGTTAACTGATGAAATGAAAAATTACGTTGTACAGTCTGTTCTTGAGGCGACAAAATGAAGAAAGCTCTTATCACGGGCATAACCGGTCAGGACGGCTCGTATTTGACAGAACTGCTTTTGAAGAAAGGCTATGAAGTTTTCGGCCTGATTCGCAGAAGCTCATCGTTTAATACCGACCGAATCGACCACTTATACAAAGACCCGCACGAACAACCGAATTTGAAATTGCTCTACGCGGATTTGACCGACGGGAGTAATCTTCATTCGGTATTGAATGAAATCAACCCTGACGAGGTTTATAATCTCGGCGCGCAGAGCCACGTTCGCGTTAGTTTTGACCAGCCGATTTATACGGCAAATGTCGATGCGCTGGGAACGCTGCGAGTTCTTGAGGCGATTCGCTCGATGAAAAAGCCGGCGAAGTTTTATCAGGCATCGAGCAGTGAGATGTACGGCAAAGTTGTCGAAACGCCGCAGACTGAAAAAACGCCGTTTTATCCGCGAAGTCCTTATGGCTGCGCGAAAGTATATTCGTTTTGGCAGACGGTGAATTACCGCGAGGCTTATGATATGTTTGCGTGCAACGGGATTTTATTCAATCACGAATCGCCCAGACGAGGTGAAACTTTTGTTACTCGAAAAATCACAAGAGCCGCAACAAGAATCAAACTCGGCCTGCAAAGTAAATTATATTTAGGCAATCTTGAGGCGAAACGCGACTGGGGTTTTGCCGGGGATTATGTCGAGGCGATGTGGCTGATGATGCAGCAGGAAAAAGCGGATGATTTTGTTATCGCCACAGGGCATACTTATTCGGTTAAAGAATTTCTCGATGAAGTGTTTGGTTTTTTGAATTTAGACTGGAAGAAATATGTCGAAGTTGATTCGAGATATTATCGTCCCGCGGAAGTCGAGCTGCTTTTGGGCGATGCATCAAAGGCGAAAAAGCTGCTCGGCTGGCAGCCGAAGGTCGGGTTCAGTGAACTCGCGAAAATGATGACCGAAGCGGATATGAAAATTGCCGAGAATGAAAAACTTATAAGAGAGCATAGTAAGTAATTCAAACTGACCGAAAGTCAGTTTGAGAGTTTAAAATTTAAAGTTGAAAGTGTAAAATTGTGGAATCGGCTGTCGCCGATGGATTTTTTAATAAACCGCGTGGGCTTTCGTCTTCGCTGTGCTACGCCGCGACAAAAGAGCCCACCCTACAAAAAATTGAAATTGAAAAATTACGGATTTGCCAATGAATAATTTTTTTGAAAATAAGCGGGTTGTCGTAACAGGCGGGGCGGGATTTTTGGGTGCTTATATTCTTGACGGCCTGAAAAAGCGCGGGTGCAAAAATATCCTCGTGCCGAGAATCGAAGATTACGACCTGATAAAAATGTCCGACATTAAAAAAATGTACGATGAGATGCGGCCGGATATTGTTATTCACCTTGCGGCGGTTGTCGGGGGAATCGGGGCGAATCGCGAGCATCCGGGCAAATTCTTTTATGAAAATCTGATGATGGGCGTGCAGCTTATCGAGGAAGGCAGATTGCGAAATATCGAGAAGTTCGTCGCAATCGGCACGATTTGCGCGTATCCGAAATTTACGCCTGTGCCGTTTAAGGAAGACGATTTGTGGATAGGCTATCCCGAAGAAACGAACGCTCCTTATGGTTTGGCGAAGAAAATGCTGCTGGTTCAGTCGCAGGCGTACAGGCAGGAATATAATTTTAATTCGATATTTTTGCTGCCTGTGAATTTATACGGGCCGGGCGATAATTTTAAGCCGGAGTCGAGCCACGTTATACCGGCGCTGATAAAGAAATGCGTTGACGCAATTAACAATGGCGACAAATATATCGAGTGCTGGGGAACAGGTTCGGCGAGCAGAGAATTTATTTATGTCTCTGACGCGGCGGAAGGAATTTTGCTTGCGACGGAATTTTTTAATGGGGCCGAGCCGGTAAATATCGGCGCAGGTTTTGAGATAACAATAAAAGCTCTGGTTGAAAAAATCGCGAAGCTTTCCGGCTTTACAGGCGAAATTCGCTGGGATAGTTCCAAGCCCGATGGTCAGCCGAGAAGATGTTTGGATACTACAAAAGCGAAAAAATTATTCGGCTTTGAGGCGAAGACGGATTTTGACGCGGGTTTGAAGGCTACGATAGAGTGGTATAGAGGGCAGTCGAATGGATAAAAAAATTATCGAATGGCTAAAGCAGGCTGATTATGACATTAACACCGCAGAATTTATGTGTTCCGGCGGGAGATTTTTTTATGCGGTTTTTATGTGTCATCTGTCTATTGAGAAAGCTTTGAAAGGGTTGTTTCAGCAAAAGTTACAGGAATTACCGCCGAAGACGCATAATCTGGTTTATCTATTGAATAAAATTAATATCAGGCCTGACGAAAATATTGGGAAGATTATCACAAGACTGAATGAAGCAAGTATTGCGACTCGTTATCCTGAAGATATGGAAATGCTGCAGAAAAATTATACACAGCAAATAGCGGAGAAAATACTTGTTGATACGAAAGAAGCGGTAGAATGGATAAAAAAGCAGTTTTAGTAATTATTTCTGATTTCAGGAAAATACTTGAGGCCAGCGGAGTTCGCCCGCAAAAGTTAGTTCTCTTCGGTTCGTTCGCAAATGGCAACGAACATCAGGACAGTGATATTGATATAGCGGTTATATCCGAAGATTTTGAAGGCAAAGGCTATTGGGAGCGAATAGATTTGTTGTCCGATGCCATATATAAAATTTTCAAACCCATTGAAGCGGTTGCAATGACCCCGAAAGAATGGCAGCAAAATGATTCGTTGATTGCTAATTACGCCCGCGGCGGCGAAGTTGTTTATGGTTAAGCAAGATAAATTATGAAAATATCAGTTGTTGGAATTGGTTATGTTGGCTTGGTCGCGGCGGGCGGTTTGGCTGAAAGCGGCAACCACGTTATTTGTGTTGATAACGATGAGAGTAAAATTGCCAATCTGAAAAAAGGCATCATTCCGATTTATGAGCCCGGCCTTGCGGAGATTGTAAAAAATAATGAAAAGGCGGGCAGGCTTTCGTTCACAACTGATTTGGAATATGCTGTTAATAATTCCAAAATTATAATACTTGGCGTCGGCACTCCCAGCGCAGAAGATGGTTCGGCGGATATTTCAGCGGTACTTGCCGTATGCGGGAAAATCGCGGAGTATATGAAGGAATACAAAATTATCGTTACGAAAAGCACTGTGCCAATCGGTACGCATAAAATTGTCGCTGATTTGCTCAAAAGCAAAACATCAGTGCCGTTTGATTATGTAAGCAATCCGGAATTTTTAAAGGAAGGCTCTGCGGTTGACGATTTCGCCAAGCCGGACAGGGTTATTATCGGCACGGACAGCGCGGAAGTTCAGGAGACGATGAAGCAGTTGTATTCGCCGTTTATGCGCAAGGGCAGTCGCATTATTTTTATGGATGCGGCAAGTGCAGAGACCGCTAAATACGCGGCCAACGTGATGCTTGCGACGCGAATATCGTTTATGAACGAGCTTTCCGGTCTGTGCGAAAAATGCGGAGCGGATATTGAGAAAGTTCGTGCGGCTATCGGCTCTGACCCGCGAATCGGCAACTCGTTTTTGTTTGCGGGGGCAGGTTTCGGGGGGAGTTGTTTTCCCAAAGATGTCAAAGCGATGATTTATATGGGCAAAAAAATGGATTGCCGACAAACGATTGCCGAGTCGGTTCAGCAGGCGAATTATAATCAGCACGACAGATTCGCGGATAAAATTTTAAAATATTTCGCGGGCAGAGAAAGTAAAACTACGCTTGCGGTTTGGGGGCTTGCGTTTAAAGCGAAAACAGATGACGTGCGAGAATCGCCGGCGATTTGGTGCATAAATAAATTTTTGAAAGCAGGTTTTAAAAAAATAAAAGCATTCGACCCTGAAGCGATGGAGACATCCAAAGCTGTGTTAAAGCAAAGCGTTGAAATGGTTGAGAATGAGTATCGGGCGATTGACGGCGCTGATGCGCTTGTCATATTTACCGACTGGCAGCAGTTCAGAACGCCGGATTTCGATTTGATAAAAGAAAAACTTAAGAAACCTGTTATATTTGACGGGCGTAATCTTTACGAGCCGGCGGATATGAGGAAGCTGGGGGTTGAATATTACGGAGTTGGACGAGCGTAAATAGCTGTCAGCGTTCAGTTTTCAGCGGTCAGCACTAAAAAGTTCGCAATGAAAGATTTTAGAGAAATAAAAGTTTGGCAGAAATCTCATAGTTTAGCTCTGGGTGTTTATAAAATCACATCCAGCTTTCCAAGGGAAGAAATTTACGGATTAACGAATCAGCTTCGCCGTGCAGTTGTTTCGATTTCGAGCAATATTGCAGAGGGAGCCTGTCGCAGCGGCGATAAAGAGTTAAAATATTTTATGACGATTTCGATGGGTTCGGCCAGTGAAGTTGAGTATCAACTATTATTATCGCGTGATTTGGGTTATATACCTGCTTCTATTCATAAAGAATTGGAAGATAAGGTTATCGAAATCAAAAAAATGTTAACTGGCTATATTAAAAAACTGAAAGCTGAGGGCTGAAAGCTGAAAACTATTTTACTTACCGGCACAGCGGGGTTTATTGGTTTTCACACAGCGTTGAGACTGCTTGAGCGCGGCGATATGGTTGTCGGCTTAGACAGCGTCAATGATTATTACGATGTGAACGTCAAATACGGCAGGTTAAAAGAAACCGGCATCGACCACACAAAACTCGAATACAACAAGATTTTGAGCAGTAGCAAATTTTCCAATTATAAATTTATCCGTCTAAACCTTGAGGATAAGGAAAATATTGATAAGCTGTTTGCGGCGGAGAAGTTTGACGGCGTTTGCAATTTAGCAGCGCAGGCGGGCGTGCGTTACAGCCTTACAAATCCCAATGCTTATATCAACGCTAACATTGTCGGCTTTGCCAATATTCTGGAGGCGTGCCGGCATAACGGCGTTAAGCATTTATCTTATGCGAGCAGTTCGAGCGTTTATGGCTTGAATGAGTCAATGCCTTTTTCGACCAGCGATAATGTTGACCATCCGGTCAGTCTTTATGCCGCCAGCAAAAAGAGTAATGAATTGATGGCACATTGTTATAGTCATTTGTTTAAATTGCCGACGACGGGCTTGCGGTTTTTTACGGTTTATGGGCCGTGGGGCAGACCTGATATGGCGTTGTTTATTTTTGCGAAGGCTATTTTTGAGGGTAAGCCGATTGATGTTTTTAATTTCGGCGAGATGAAGCGCGATTTTACTTATATAGATGATATTGTTGAAGGTATTGTCAGAGTGATAGATAATCCGCCGAAGGGCAATCCTGCCTGGACGGGCAAAGAGCCTGACCCATCCTGTTCAAAGGCGCCGTATAAAATTTATAATATCGGCAACAGCTCGCCGGTTAGATTGATGGATTTTATCGAGGCGATAGAGAAGGCTATCGGCAAAAAATGTGAAAAGAATTTGCTTCCGATACAGCCGGGCGATGTTCCGGCTACCTGGGCGGATGTTACGGATTTGGTTGAGGATTTGGGTTATAAGCCAGCCACTACCATTCAAGAGGGCATTGATAAGTTTATAGTGTGGTATCGTAATTTTTATAATGTGTAGGCTAATCTTAATTTTATAGGAGAAGAAGATGACAACATTTAAAGTTTGTATAACATTCATTATGTTCACTCTTATTGCCTATCCATCGACTTCAAAAGCCGCCGAGCCAAATAGTTTTCCCATCTGCAGATGGGCGGGAGAGCAACGTTATCCGGCAGTCAGCGGCAACTACGTTGTCTGGCAGGATAAACGTTCTGGCGTGTATGATGATATTTATCGAAACAACGGCGCGGATACGAATGATGCAAACAGTTTTTTGGTTTGCAATGCAACCGGCAAGCAACAATATCCCTCAATCAGTGGCACAAACATAGTCTGGGAGGATTATCGTCCCATCGATGCAAACTGCGACATCTATCGCTACCTCCTGCCTTCCGGCCCTGAGACCTCGGTATGCACTCTTGCCAGCAAGCAGAGAAATCCTGCTATAAGCGGCAGCATTATTGTCTGGCAGGATAATCGCAGTAGTGGCATTGACGATATATATGGCTACGGCCTGACTGCAGGAGAGTTTGTCATTTGCGGTTCAACTGGAGCCCAGTCAAAACCAGCCATCAGTGGAAATATAGTGGTCTGGCAGGATGCCAGAGATGGCGGGATGGATATTTACAGCAAGAATCTTGATACGCTGCTTGAGACTGCTGTTTGCATAAACAGCTACTTTAAACAGAACGCGGCTATAAGCGGAAATATCGTCGTTTGGCAGGACAACCGACACGGTGATACTGACATTTACGGCAAAAATATTTCCACCGGCGAGGAACTTGAGATTTGCAAACTCTCCGGTAGCGAGCAAGTCAATCCAGCCGTCAGCGGTGATATCGTAGTATGGGAAGATTATCGAAGCGGAACCGGCACAGCAGATATTTACGGCTATCGGATTTCCACGCATAGCGTGTTTCCAATCTGCACTCTTGCCGCCAACCAAAAGAACCCTTCAATTGATGGCGACTTTGTGGTTTGGGAGGATTATCGAATCGATACAAGCGGCGATATTTACGGTGCATATATTCCCACGCCGATTGCGCCTTCGTTCCTCACCGTGCTTAATCCCAATGGCGGCGAGATGCTCCTTGCAGGCTCCAAACATACCATAATATGGCAAACCACAGGAACACCCATCGCCCATGTAAAACTTGAATATTCGACGAATGGCGGAACAGCATATTCGATTATAGATGCCAATACCGTCAATACCGGCACATATCTGTGGCAAACACCGCAGGCTATCGATTCAAATCAGTGCAGGATTAAAATAACCGACACGGCCATTCCACCTGCCGCCAGCGATACCAGCAATTATGTTTTTACGATTTTCGCGTGCGATGAATCGCTGACAGCCGACCTTAGCGGCGATTGCAAGGTTGATTTCGCAGATTTTGCTTTGTTCAGCGGACAGTGGCTCACCTGCGGCAATCCGCGAGACCTGAATTGGTGTCCTTGATACTACAACACTGCTTACACTGATAAAAGGCTGTTATTGACATAAAATCAAAAATCAAAAATTAAAAAGTAAAATGACAATGTAAAAATCAAAATGATAGTTTTCTGCAATTTGAGCGGTTCGGGGACATTTTTTGCCCGTTCTGGCATAAAACTCAAAAAAGGCGGAAAATAAAAAAAAGAGGTTCACCACGAAGTTCTCGAAGAGCGCGAAGGAATAAAAAGTAAAAAGAATTGCGGCCTGTGTGATTAAAATAAAAAACTTCGTGAATTTCGTGTCCTTCGTGGTGAATCGGATGATTGGCTCTTTGGAGTGGAGGATTCGCAGAACCCGCCGATGGCTGGCGGAGGCCGGTGGATGATTCACTGAAGCCCGCGAATGAATAGCGGGAGGCAGTGGATGATTCCCGGTGCCCGACGATGATTGGCGGATAGCAGCCGATGACCCACTGATTCCCGCGGATGACCCACAGGAGGCGGCGGATGAATGGCGGGAGGCAGTGGATGACCCGCGGAGTCCCGCCGATGACTGTCGGCCTTATAAAACTGCGTTTTTGGCCTAAAAATGCAAAAAAAGCGTTCTGATGTCAGCAATCAGCGGTCAGCTTTCAAGAGTTAGAAGTAAGAAATAGTTTTCAGCTATCAGCAGTCAGTTGTCAGTTTCTTTGTGTCTTCGCTTGTCCCGCCATAGCCGGTTCCTTAGTAGCCTTGCGAAGTAGGATGGCGACGGCGGATGCCTTCGTGGCAAAAAACAGCGTAATCAGTGGTTAAAAATGAAAAAGAATGAAATAATTCAGAATTGGTATGAACTGGCAAAATACGATTTGGACTCTGCTGAAGTTATGCTTGCCGGCGGAAGGTTTCTGTATGTTGCTTTTATGTGTCAGCAGGCCGTTGAAAAAACTTTAAAAGGTATATTTGTTAAGGAAACGGAGCAGACGCCTCCATATACTCATAATCTGCGAAAGATTGCGAAACCGCTTAGTTTTTATGATAAATGCAGTGAGGAACAAATAAGCCTGTTTGACAGGCTCAATGCGTACTATATAGAATCGAGATATACAGAGACGCTTGAAGATATGAAATCCTCGATAAATCAAAAAGACGCTAAGCAGATACTCGAAGAATGTACGGAGATTATAGAATGGCTCGAAGCTTACAAGAAGTAAAAGAATCTGTAAAGAGATTCGGTGAATGTGTCAGCAGGGAACTTCCAGTCCGGAAAGTTTTATTGTACGGCTCCTACGCAAAAGGCTCTGCGCGAATTGACAGCGATATTGATGTTGCTGTTTTTGTTGATTACCCCGACCATAAACAACGGCTAAAGCTTGCTGCAAAATTATTCCATTTTGCCGGGGATATCGACATAAATATTGAACCAAAATGTTTTTTCTGGGATGAGTATAATAATTGTATTCAAGGCAGTATTCTTTCTGAAATATTAAATTCCGCATTAGAAATTACCTAATCATAAATCTGCATAAAAAGCAGTTGGAAATAGTTTTCAGTAATCAGCCATCAGAAGGTTAGAGTAAAAAGCTGTGCTGATAACTGATTTCTGATTTCTGAAGTCTGACCGCTGAAAACTGATAACTGAATTCTTGATATTGTGTCTTTGTGCCTTTGTGGCTATAAAAAACTGAAAGCTGACAACTGAAAGCTGATTTCTGAAGTCTGACATCTGATATCTGACTGCTATCTACTGACTATTGTCTAATGGCTACTAAATACTATAATACTAACTACCATCGTTTAGCAACACTGAATAGTTCCGCAATGTGTGGGGCATCAATGTTTAACTGTTTTAATGAAAGGTTTTAGAAAATGTCAAAAGATTACATTCCAGGTTCAGACACAGCATTTCAGGCATGGGTGAACAACTTTATTACCTATGCCAACACCCATCTCCCCGATTTGGGTCTGATGCCCCCCGATACGATTCCACTATCGGCGGCCAATACTGATTTTGCTGTAAAAATGACGGCTAATGTTACTGCCCAGCAGACATCACAATCGGCACGTCAGGCAAAGGATGACAGTCGCGATGCTCTCGAGACTGCGATAAGGCAGTTAGCGCAGAGACTTCAGGTATCTGCCAGTGTTAATGATGCCGAGCGGGCAGCTCTTGGTATTACCGTAGCTGATACCATCAAGACGATGGCAGTCGGCGGTCTTACGACAAGGCCGATAGGAGTGGTCGATACCAGTCAGCGTCTGCGTCATGAGATTCGTTTTTCTGATGAATCGACCCCGACAAAGCGTGCCAAACCGGCAGGCGTTATGGGCTGTGAGATTTGGGTTTCGATTGCCGCTGCGGGTGAGGCGGCTCCGACCAGTGCCGATGGCCTTACCTTTTTATCATTGGATACGGCCAGTCCGTATGTTGCCGAATATGATGGCAAGAGTGGCGGCAAGACGGCTCATTATATGCTGCGATGGGTCAAGACCGGCGTCGAAAAAGGACCATGGTCCGAAACCGTCAGCGCAACGATAGCAGCGTAAAAGTTTAAGTAAAACCCTCAGCCGTTGACTGAAAATGTTGACGGCTGGGGATATTTTTAATTGCTGACTACTGATATCTGAAGTCTGACAATTGAAAGCTATTATTAACTTCTAACTTCTGATTTCTGATGGCTGAAAGCTGACAGCTAATAACTGATAACTTTTTAACTATTTTGGAAGATTAACTAATGATTAAAATTATTTGTGTATGCGGAGCACGGCCTAATTTTATGAAGATTGCTCCATTGATGAAAGCATTCAATCAAAGTGGTAAATTTCAAACACTTCTTGTGCATACTGGCCAGCATTACGACCAGAAGATGAGTACATTGTTCTTCGATGAACTTAATATTCCCAAACCTGATATTAATCTCGAAGTTGGATCTGGTTCTCATGCCGTCCAGACTGCCGAGGTAATGAAGAGGTTTGAGCCTGTGGTTCTGGACTTTAAACCTGATTATGTTTTGGTGGTTGGTGATGTTAATAGTACTATCGCATGTGGAATGGTTGCTGTTAAAATTGGTGTCAAACTTATTCATGTCGAAGCAGGCCTTAGAAGTTTTGACCGTTCAATGCCGGAGGAAATCAATCGCGTATTGACAGATAGCATCAGTGATATTCTTTTTGTTACCGAACAATCCGGTATTGATAATCTTAAAAACGAGGGGGTAAATTCTGATAAGGTATATCTTGTCGGTAATGTGATGATTGATACGTTGCTTGCTAATAAAGATAAAGCCGAAAAGTCAGACATTCTTGAAAAGCTTTATTTGGAAAAGAAAAAATATGCCGTCATTACTCTTCACAGGCCGAGCAATGTGGATGATATGAATAATCTTGAGAAAATAATTTCTGCATTTGAAGTAATCCAGAAAGATTTGAAACTTGTTTTTCCCATCCACCCCAGAACGAAGAAGAATATTGAAGGTTCGTCTTTGCAGGCAAGAGTTACTGCTATGACTAATCTTATATTACTTGAGCCGGTTGGCTATCTTGACTTTTTAAAATTAACAGCAAATGCCGCAATTGTAATTACAGATTCAGGCGGAATACAGGAAGAGACAACGATTCTTGGCGTGCCCTGTATGACGTTGAGAGAAAACACAGAAAGGCCAGTAACGGTAGCAGAAGGCACAAACAGACTTATCCATATAGACACACAGGATATAATCAAACATTATAACCAAATAAAATCAGCAAACTTTGAGGCCAAAGGCAGAATTCCTAAATTCTGGGACGGCAAGGCCGCCGAAAGAATCGCCCAAATCCTTCTAACTTCTTATCGCTGATAGCTTTTTAACTCTGATGGCTGAAGACTGAAAGCTAATTGCTGATATCTGAAGTCTGACTGCTGAAAGCTGAAGACTGATTCCATCATCACGGTTTATATTTGTTATAGTTTATAGTGATTGGAAAGGTGTAAGTATAAGCTGTTAGTCCCAAAAAATGTGTCGAAAAGGCGTATTTTTGGGTCGAATTAGAAAAATGCGGAAAATTGCCGGGATTTGGGCATATTATGTTAAAAATGTTAAAAAAATTTAGTAAAAATCAAATTGAATTGTCGTATGTGCTGGCGATAGGAATTATCAGTATTTCTGTGCTGGTTCATTCCTCTTTTAAGAGTGGGAGTCTGGAAACTCCGAAAGTCAGCAAAGCGGTTCAGCCGAGCGCATCTGCCGAAACAGGCAAAGTTGTCTCATCTGGTTTTGACAGAATTGCTGACAGCTACAACAATTCTTCGAATATCGATTTGGAAGGGACGATTAGGGATTTTAATCCTGCAGAATACGCTGCGATGAAGTATGAAAGCAAAGATTCTTTAGGCAATGGCGGCAGCGATACTGTTGGGGAAACTTTCGGCAGGACATATAGCAGTACCAACGCCGGCCGGACAGCAAACAGCGGTACCGGCGGGGAGAGCGTGTTTAGTTCAACCGGCCTCGGCATAACAGGTTCTGATGCCGCAGATGAAAGTCCTGAACAGACAGAAGATACCGCCGTGCCAGGCACGGATACAGCCGCTAACCCGATACCCGATACAAGCGGCACAGATACTGCTTCTGACCCGATACCTGATACAGGCGGCACGGATACTGCTTCTGACCCGATACCTGATACAAGCGGTGATGATACTGCCTCTAATCCAATACCTGATACAAGCGGCGGTGGGGGGGGTAGTGGTACTGCCCGATCTTTTAATGTAGATGATGTATATATTCAAGGGGATTCAAGCATAATGGGGATGAAGATTACAAGCTCTCATTTTGCAAAAGGGGCTTTTTTGGTTGAAACAACAGGGGCAAGGTTTGAATATGTAAAGGGACAGCTAAAACTTTATCAGGGACTTGATAAAGCCAATCGCAGATTATTATCAACACTTACTTTTGAGAATGAACCGGAGTTTATAAAAGTTGAAGATAGCAATGACCATATTCTATTTTGGTCAAAGGATTTGAATATTGGCATTTATGGTGATTCTACACTGGTTTTTTCCCCCAAGGCACGGCAAATGCTGTTCTGTCAGGGAAACTTTAAGCCGGATTATGAAGGCAGGCACAACAGCGAATTGCTGTTGATCGACGACAAGGGCGGAATGGAAATTTATCCCCAGCGGTATGAAAAAGGTTATGAAGTAAAAAGGATTGAGCTTGGTAGAATTGATTGGGTTGCTGATTATAAATTGAATACCGGCGAAAGAGTTATGATAGCCGCCTTTCCGGGCAAGGCATTTGATTGGGACAACTCATTTAAGAGCAATATATTAATTACCCATGGTAGCAATGGAACAGATACCAGGCACATTTATGGTAAAATGCCGCCTGATTCTATAATTAAACAATGGTCGCAAAATTTTGATATTCTTATCGTTTTTTGGAAAGGACTCTATACTAGACCAAAAGGCGACATCAATTTGTTGTTTTCTGACAGCCCTTATATTGTTGAGGATGAGGCTGAATTTCGGAGACTGGTAAAAACAGCACATAACAATAATATGAAAGTTGCGGCCTATACCAGCTTTTTTGCTTATTACAATGATTTCAAAAAATCAGAACCTTACATTGAACAGATTATAGTCTTGCGTGACAAATACAATATAGATGGCGTTTACATCGATGGTTTGTCATTTGATTTTAATACTTCGCACGATGATAATAAAATACTGAATTGGGAAATAGTTAGGCGCATAAGAAAGCTTTTTGGGTCAGAAGGAGTGGTGGTATTACACGGGACTCATCTTATTAAAGCCAAAACAGCAAATCCTGTTGCCGCTGCTCCCAATATCGATAGTTATTGTACTGCTACTTTGAATGGAGAGGGGGTGCCTTTTACCTCTGTCGGTGATGCTTATATAAGGTATCAGGTTAGGAAATACGGTATATCGAATACTATTGGTTTGTGGCGGCCTGATGGGGAACATCCGAACTCAATAGATTATAAAGGTATTGCTGATGCTGTAATTCGAATGAATTGCAGACAGGAATCGCATAGCTGGATGATGATGAATAATAATACATATTCCTGGTCTAATGGCCTGGTTCCATCGTATTTATATTATTTAGATAAGCTTGAGGTGCTTAAGCAATCTTATAAATAGCTTATAAACTTAGACAAACTGATTTACATTCGAACAATATAACTCTATGCGAAGTAAAAAATAGCTAAGAGAGCTACCCTCCGGAGTCGGTATTCTAAAATTTCGTGTTTTCAAACTGACCGTAAGTTTGTTTGGATTACAAGGTTTATTAGAGAAAATATTTAGAGGCATCTATGAATAAAGAAGCAGCTTTAATATGCACAACCTTAAATTGCAGGGATGAATTAGACAGTTCTCTTGAGATTTTTACGGCCCAGAGAAATCTTGAAATGTTGAAAGAAATAATCATCGTGGATGGAGGTTCAAGGGATGGCACGTGGGAGTTACTTATAAAGTGGTCTCAAAAAGTGTCAAAACTGAAAATCCGCCAGGTTCCGGGTGCAAATATCTCGCGTGGACGAAACGAAGCTATCCGGATGGCAGATGCGGATATTGTTGTGGGCTTTGATTCAGGCACAAAATATAATGATGACTGGCTTGAATTGATGCTAAAACCGTTTGAAGATGAAGAAGTAAGTATTGTTGGAGGACTAACGATTTGCTGCGGCAGCGGGCTTTTTGCTCAATGTCTGGCGGCGTTCAAGGATGAGCCAAGAGCAGCTATTCAGCCATCTCACAGAGGAATTGCGTTCTATAAGAAAGTATGGGAGAAAATTGGAGGATATCCGGAGCATGTCGCTGCGGGGGAAGATACATGGTTTAATACGCAGTCTATGAAACTCGGATATAAGTACGTTAATGTGCCGGAGGCGAAGAATTTCTGGGAAGTCCGAAATTCATGGAAGGGCGTTTTAAAAATGCAAAGAAGAAATGCTAAAGGACACATTATTCTTGCTGAACCATTTGGTACCGCACAAATGTTTCTTATAGCACTGATATATCCTTTTATGTTATTATGCGCTATATGTGGTTTTTTTGAGCATAAAATCTGGTATGCTGCACTGGTACTATATGCAGTTTATTTGGCAAAACGCATGTTTGGCAAAAACAGATGGCGGATATTTATGAATCCAGTCAAATTTGCCGTTGGGTTTTATGCTTTGACAGGTTTTGATATTGGCATGACTATTGGCGTATTGGAAGGCTCGATATTGTTTTTGAAAAATAAAATAATCAATAAAACTACATAAGAAAGTAGCTGAAATGGAAACAGATTCTTATATTAGCGAGAGTGTGCTGGAGGATGATACTTTCCGTCCTGATGCTGCCATGTTCAGACAGATCGTATTCTTTCTAATCATTAGTCTTATTCTGTCTCTGTTATCAGGAGTGAAAGACACATCGGGTGTTTTTTTTCCGGTTGCTCGGTATTTCCTCGGTTTTCTGTTAATACTCTCGTTTTTTCTGCCCTCTAAGGTTGGGGTTCCGCTATTTTTCATTTTAATACTGGTAGGCCCGGATATTATTCAGATAAGGTCTGAAAGATTGACATCAGGAGAATATAATACCGCCAGCATTTGGCGGTTGTATTTAGGACCGCTTCGTCCAAGCTGGATTGTTGCAGGAGCAGCAATTATACATGCCATAAAAAACTGGCAGCCGATTTCAGATAAATGGTTAAATATTACTATAGCGTGGTTTGCAACGGTGCCAATACTCACAGGCGTTGTTTATGGAGGCCTTTTTACGTTTGCCAGCAGCATTGAAGTCCCTGCAGATTTGAGATTCGCACTGCTGTTGGTCATTGGAGTTGTTTTATTTAGAGGATTCCTGAAAAAATATAGTTATGGAGTGGGTATGTTGTCCGCTCTCTTTATAGGTGGTATCCTTGGCAGGCATCTTTGCGACATAGCTTACTGGGCAATCGATTATGGCCCTATGGTTGGAGGCACCTCCGTCGGAAGCGTTGATACTGTAAAATGCACAGTGGTTTTTCTACTGTTATTCGCAATTTATCTTATTATGAAACGCAAAAAAATTATAACAGGTTCAATTCTTGGGATACTCTCTGTTGTACTTATTATTATTTATAACGCCCGTTCGATATGGGCTTTGGCGGCGATGTGCAGTATGCTGCTGATGTTTCTGTATGGTGCAAAAAAAGCTTTTATAGCCGTTCCAATTGTGCTGATTCTTTTGGGGGGAAGTTATAAGGTTATTAACATGGTCAGAACAGAATCATTTGAAATGCTTTCAGAAAAAGCTGAAAGTTTTACGGGCGGCGGCTCAATAAGCAGTCGCTTACAGCGACTGGATGCTCTCCGATATGCCGAAGCTGTGGATTCGATTGCCGCAAACACAAAAAGAATGGCAATTTTGTGGGGCAGTGGATATGGCAGTTATTACAGAGACACCCCAATACCGTTTTCCTTTAATCTTTCCGATGCTCATACGGAATTTTCCGCTGCGGCGGGAATGTATTTTTATTGTCACAACTTTTTGTTCACTACCTTATTCAAATATGGAGTTATCGGCTTAATAATTATCCTGGCTTTATGGATCGGGCCATCCTGGCATGCATACAGATATATTTTTAATCGGCAGGACACAGGGATGTTAAATGGAATTTTGGGCTGTTTTATCGCATTTACACCTACTTTGATAATTAGTCTTTACTATTCCGGCAAAGGTGTTTTACTCATAGGTTTCATTATTGCGATTATCACGGCCATAAATGAGCATTACGCCGTTAATGAGGACTATGACGAATTAGATACAGCACAGAGTGAAACTTAATTTGTGTGGAAGTTGTAAGGTTAAAAGGTAATTGTATGAAATCAAAGCGGAAAATATTTCTTCATGGCTGGTATGGTTGCAATAACAGTGGCGATGATGCCCTATTGAGTATAATTTCAAAAACTATAACACAAGCGGTATCGGGCGTGGAAATCACTATTCAAGTTCCCCAATCGGGACAATTGCCACCTCTTCCCGATTGTGTCAATGTTAATCGCATATCCCCGCTTTTTAAAGGGTATGTTACATTGAGAAAAATCTTAGCGATATTAGCCTCGGATATTTTAATCTTTGGTGGCGGAAGTATTATGACTGATATAAATGAGCAGCGAATGAAAGGTCTTCGCTCTTTACATTGTATTTGCCGATTTGCCAAATTTAAAGGCGTACCGATAATATTTACAGGATTGGGAGTCGGCCCTTTTGTCAGTCAAAAAGGCATTGATTTAGCCAAGTCGGTATTAGATATGGCTGAAGTTGTCGAACTACGGGACAAAACCTCGTATGAATTATGTAAAAAAATATCTGTCTCGTCACATATTGTTGAGAGTTTCGATCCAGCCGTTCTGCTTCATAAGGAACTTCAGCAATCAAACGGAATGAAAAGCAGGGATAATAAAGTTCCAATCATAGGTATTTCACTTTCTGAATCATCTGGTACTATTTCAAGCAGCAAAGAAAAAGAAATCTTAAAAATCGATCGCCTTGTTTGTGCGATTAAAGATGTTTGTCGTTTGCAATCTATTTGCATAGCGGGTATCGAAATGTGTAGCAATACTTTCTATAGTGATGCAGAAATATTGAAAATACTTTTGGGAAAACTACAAAATATATGTGAAGTGAAGTATATTCGATACCAACCGGACCCTGTGAAAATGCTTCATGATTTATCAATACTTGACGGAATCATTGCTGAACGTCTTCATGCCGCAATATTTGCTTATATTGTAGGCACTCCGTTTGCCGTGATACCTTATCACAGCAAATGTGCAGCATTTGCAAAAGATGTTGGTTTATCGGGGAGGTATTTATTAGATACGGAAATTAGACCCGATCAAATAAAGGAGGTAATAATGTCGCAAATAAATGATGGTAAATTGTGTTTACCAAAAATGACTATTGAAGAGGCCTGTTCCAAGGCAAATTTGGGACAAGACATAATAAGTGGAAAAATCAAGCATCTACTGTTTAAATAAATTGCCAAAACAATCTATGAAAACCACAACAAGAATTTTTATAAATAGTTTAAGTTCGTATGTAGCGATAGGTGCTTCGGTAATTATAAATATTATTCTTGTTCCATTTGTTATACGTTACTTAGGCAAGGAACTTTTTGGTCTTGTAGCGGTAGCCCAGTCATTGTGTTTTATAGTTGCACTTTGTGGTTCGGGATTAGGTCAGGCAATGGGCAGATATTTTGCATTGAAACACGCAGAAGGTGATTCCAGTGGATTTCAGGCATACTATACGAATTCAGTTGTTATCACAGTTGGAATTATATTGCCGTTTGTGTCACTGATTGCTATCTTATTGGCGTATTTCGCTATACCACATTTGAATGTAAAACCGGAACTTATAACATCCGTCGTCCAGATTTTTATATTTTTGAGTGCTTATTCACTCACACAGATTTTGGCAAGCCCGT
Source organism: Planctomycetes bacterium GWC2_45_44 (assembly GCA_001824555.1). Taxonomy (GTDB): domain Bacteria; phylum Planctomycetota; class Phycisphaerae; order Sedimentisphaerales; family UBA12454; genus GWC2-45-44. The sequence continues at coordinate 9,009 of MHXU01000085.1, read as the reverse complement.
ATATGGCTATTTGTGCCACGGCCCAGAAGTTTTATATTCAGCATTTCTGTACTGTTGCCGGTCAGATTATCTGTATGGCTTTTATTTTGTTAGTACTTCCGGTTAAGCCCACTTTACTTGTGTATGGAGTTGCTTATTTTCTAAGCGGCTTTGTGTGCCTGATATTAATATTTGTAATTTCGGGAAGATTATTTAAATACTGTCGTTTTTCGCCGCAATTGGTGGACAAACAGAAGATATTGGGGATTTTTTCTATAAGCAGTCAGGTACTGCTACCGGTTGTCAGTAATTCGGTTTACACTTATGGTAATCAACTGATTGTCAATATTTTCCTCGGGGCAATTTATAATACTTATCTTGAAGTTTGTTTAATATGGCAGCGGCTTGTATGGACGGTGTTGAATACGGTGGGTTCGGTAATAGCCCCGCAGATAACTACCTACCAGGCCAAAGAACGCTGGGACCTGGTTGCCGAAGGTCTGTGCCGTGTAACAAAATACAGCGCTCTCATTGGCTTTCCCCTAAGTGCGTTTTTAATGTTCATTCCTGGTCCTATTTTATGGCTATGGCTTCGGCAGGAATTCAGTATTTCGGTTTCTATAATGCCATGGTTTTCGTTAAGTCTGATTCCTTTAATATGCCAGATACCAGCGGCTTCAATTCTAATTGCCTTAGGAAAGTATAAGCTTCCGAGTATAGCAGCTCCTATTTTAGCGGCCATAAATTTAATGATTGTTCTGATATGTCTCGGCTGGTACAAGTTAGGGCTTGAGTCCATTGCCATTTCGATGTTTATTTGTACTTTTATCAGGTACGGTTTAATACAAACCTGGTATGCGGCGAAAATGTGCCGTTGTGCCCAGTTAAAGTATATTTACGTTGGTTATATAAAACCACTAATCACGATATTGCCATTTACAGCAGTACTGCTTTTATCAAAATATTATATTACAAGCTGGAATTTAGCCATAATGATTGCTGTTATTTTAATTTGTGTTTTGGTTTATGTTCCAAGCTGCTGGTTTTTGGGGTTTGACAAGTGGGACAGAGACTTAGCAGTTTCTCATCTGGTTTCAATCAAAAACCGGCTTACGAAAAAAATATGCTGAAAGTTGTCAAAGAATAATTATGTTAGGCAAGATTTTAAAAGGGTTGATTGTAAGGATGCACCGTTGGGCGATTGAAACCCCAAGAAGGAAGTTTGTAAGCTGCGGGGAAAATGTGAGCATTGATGCTTATATGCAATGCAGTTATCCTGAACGCGTAAAGCTCGGCAACGATATCCATATATGTTCCGAAGCCTTAATACATGCCCAGGGCGGCCTGACAATTGAAGATGGCGTTGTAATTGGTCCCAGAGTTACTATCTATACCTGTAACCATAATTATCTCAGCGATTCGGCTTTACCGTATGATGGTACCATGCTGTTAAAACCGGTAAAAATAGAAAAATGCGTTTGGATTGGAGTCGGTGTAATTATTGTGCCGGGAGTTACAATCGGTGAAGGTGCTGTTGTAGGTGCCGGAGCAGTAGTAACTAAGAATGTTCCTGCATTGGCAATTGTCGGCGGCAACCCGGCAAAGGTTATCGGCCAGCGTAATAGTCAGATTTATGAAAAATTAAAGTCAGAAGATAAGTTGTATTTAAAGCTCAGAAAGCAGGGATTCATAAAATACAATGAAATCCTGTACGCTAATCGAAAGAATGATAAAGTTTAAACTCTCTTAAGTTGGTGAAGATAAATTTTGGGTTATGAATTTAAGAATATAAATGTTTTTTTATTTGTGTCGATAGCAGTAATCGTTGCTCTGGTGCTGTTGTTTATTATGAAAAATGGAAAGCCTATCAACGGCCATATGAAAATTTTTATTCTTGCTGGGCAATCTAATATGAAAGGCACTGCTAACGGAGATTTATTGCCAAATGATTATAAAATATTGAACGAGAATATTTTTTTATTTCAAAATGACAAGTGGAACAATTTAGCTCCTCAGAAAACAATCCGGGATTTTCTCAGATGCCGCAACAGTACTTTCGGACCGGAAATTTCATTTGGATACGAAGCAGGCAGGGCTATGCCGGAGCATAAAATTGGTCTAATGAAATTTGCAGCGTCAGCCACATCAATGTACTCGTGGATACCGGAATGGGATAGAAAGAAAGCAAACTTAGAAGACGATAAAAAACATGGTTCTTTGTATAAAGAGCTTTTAGCAGCTATACATAAAGCTACAGATGATAGGGATGTTGAATTTCTTGGTGTGCTTTGGATGCAGGGCGAAAGCGACAGCAAGGATAGAGTCTCTGCTAATGAATATGAAAAAAACTTGGAATCTTTTATCAAAAAATTACGTCAGGATTTAAATGCGCCGCAACTTCCTTTTATGATAGGTCTTGTTAATAATAATGCTGAATATGTGGAAATAATACGCCAGGCACAAAAAAATATAGCAAAAATACTTCCGTTTATTACAATAGTGCCAACAGATGGACTTACCAGAATCGAAGGTGGTGTCCATTATGACGCTAATGGGCAGATTGAGTTGGGAAAGCGTTTTCTAAACGCATATTTGAAAATGTAAGTTAATATCAGAGAAATTACGAGAAACAATAATTGTGGACTCACTAAACAAAGAACTGCTGTATGTTGCATACAATTTTCCTCCTTTTATAGGTGCTGGAGTTGCCAGAACGGAGCAAAACAGTCAGGCGTTGCTTAAGTATGGCTGGCAACCCACCTTATTAGTTGCAACGGCAGAAAATAGCGAAGAGGTGGACAAAAAATACGCCCAAATGGGAATAAAAGTTCTTAGGGCCAGCAGTGTAATAAATGAAGGCAAAGTCCGGTGTTTGCCTCGTGGAACAGGGACGGACAAAGAATCATTTTGCACAAAACTAAAGCGTACGTTTGCAAAATGGGCGCTTATTCCGGAGCGTCAGGTGCTTTGGAAATTGCCTGCTCAGCAATTGGCAATCAAATCCTCGCATCAGCACAAATGGAAGTGTGTTTTCAGTACATCTCCTCCGTTAACGGCAGGATGGATAGGTATGAATATCGCCAATCGTCTGAAATTGCCTTTTGTTCTTGAATTTAGAGATATTATAAGTGACGATTTCGAAGGCGGTCCTCCCACGGCAATGCACAGAGAGATTGCACGAAAGATCGAAAGGAAAGTGGTTCATTCAGCCTCTAAAATCATTGCCGTAAGCCCGGGCATTAAAGACTGGGTTATGGATAGGCATAAAATCAAAAGCGAACTGATTGAGGTTATACCAAGTGGTTATGATCCAAAAGATAAGGAAAGTTTCGATGCTCTGCCGACAACCCCCAATGACCGTTTTACAATGATTTATGCCGGAGCTTTTTATCGACATCGCAAGCCTGATACATTGCTCAAAGCGGTAAAAAATCTTATTGACAGAGGACTTGTTCCTGCCAATAAATTAAAAGTAGTTTTTGTTAGCAACCTGATGCCATCGGTAATATCGCAGTATCAACTTGATAATGTTGTTGAGACCTTTGCGATGATGCCGCGTGAAAAAGTTCTGCATCTATATGCAAATTCAGATTTATTACTTCTGATTTGCGACAAATGTGATTATCAGAATGTAACCATACCTGGGAAAATTTTCGAATATATTATGACTGAAAAACCTATTCTTGGGCTACTCGGATTGGACAGTGTTACAGCACAGATAATGAAAGAATTGAATAATAGCGCAATTGCAGATGCCGAAGATGTGGAAGGGACAACTCAGCAATTGCTTTTACTGTACAAACAATGGGAAAGTGGAAAGGTTGTAACACATGGAAAAGAAATACTTGAAAAATTCAATTGTTATGGATTGGTAAAACGATTGGCATTGGTTTTTGATGAAGTTTGCAGCGGGAACAAACTAAACTAAATTTATAATGGTAACAAAAAAGGATATTGTCGTGCTAAATGGTAAGAAAGTATTGGTTACAGGTGCCGGAGGATTTATAGGCTCGCATCTTGTTGAGGCGCTGCTTGAGAAAAACGCTCATGTTCGTGCTTTTGTGAAATACAATTCACGCGGCGATTGGGGGTTTATCTCCGAGTTGCCTCGCGATGTGATGAAAAATGTTGAAGTGGTATCTGGCAATATCGTCGATCCGTTTTTTACGAGAAAAGCTGTTCATGGCTGTGATTATGTCTTTCATCTTGCCGCTTTGATAGGAATACCTTACAGTTATGTTGCGCCAAATGATTACGTTTCTGTCAATGTTCAGGGTACGCTCAATATTTTGCAAGCGTGCCGTGACGAAAGAACTCCTCGATTGATACACACATCAACAAGTGAAACCTATGGTACAGCACAATATGTCCCCATCGACGAGAAACACCCTATGCAGGGACAATCGCCTTACTCTGCCAGCAAGATTGCAGCAGATAAAATGGTTGAATCGTATTACAAATCTTTTGACATGCCGGTGGTAACTGTCAGGCCGTTCAATACTTATGGCCCAAGACAGTCGGCAAGAGCGTTTATTCCTACGGTAATAACTCAGGCTCTGACGCAAAAAGAAATTTTTATGGGTTCCCTCGATCCTGTACGCGACATGACTTTTGTTAGGGATACTGCAGAAGGGTTTATTGCTGTTGGGCTTTGTGATAAAGTTATAGGGCAGGTTGTTAATCTTGGGGTAGGCCATGGCGATACGATTGGGACAATGGTCAAGACTATCTTGAAGATACTGGAGAAAGAAAATATGCCAATCAGACAGGATTCTTCAAGAGTGCGCCCTGTCAAAAGCGAAGTGATGAGATTAATTAGCGATAACACAATTGCCCGTGAGGTTTGCAGCTGGAGGCCAATGTATGATCTGGAAGCCGGTCTTCAGCAGACAATAGATTGGATTAAAAAAAATCTGGCTTTGTATAAGCCTGAAATTTACTCGGTATAAAATTAATTTAGAGGTAATTATGAAAGCAGTGATTTTGGCTGGCGGTAAAGGCACAAGGTTGAGACCATATACTACAGTTTTTCCTAAACCTCTTGTGCCGGTTGGCGATATGCCGATTTTGGAAATTATTTTAAGACAGTTGAAGAATAACGGTATCGAAGAAATAGTACTAGCGGTTGGACATTTGGCAGAGCTTATAGAGGCTTTCTTTGGTGACGGTAGAAAATTTGGGTTAAAAATAACTTATTCTAGGGAAGATAAGCCCCTTGGCACCGCAGGGCCACTATCCCTGATTGATGGTTTAGATTCTGATTTTATTGTTATGAACGGCGACCTTCTTACTACGCTGCCTTACAAAAATCTTGTCGAAAAACATAAAGCTGAATCGGCTATGGCAACTATTGCAGTACACAAAAGAGAGGTTAAAATCGACTTGGGGGTTTTAAAGTATGATGATGCCAGCAATATTGTTGAATATATTGAAAAGCCTACTTATCATTATTCCGTAAGTATGGGTGTTTATGTTTTTTCGCCAACTGTTATGCAATATGTAAAAAAAGACAAATACCTCGATTTTCCAGATCTTATACACATTTTGCTCAATAAAAAAGAAAAGGTGTATGGATATCAGAGCGAAGATTACTGGCTCGATATTGGGCGAGCGGATGATTATCAGCAGGCTGTAGATGAATTTGAGTCAAATAAGCGGTTATTTTTTAATGATTAAAGTTTAGTTAAGGATGTTATTATGGATTGGAAAGTTCCGTTAAGTGATATTTCTTTTGACGAACGCGAAGAGCAGGCTGTTATAGAAGTAATAAAGTCTCGTTGGTTAAGCATGGGTTCAAAAACTCAGCTTTTCGAAGAAAAGTTTGCAGAATTAACAGGAAGCAAATACGCCATTGCAGTATCTAACTGTACTGCTGCAATGCATATGTCTCACCTTGCTATGAATGTGAAACCTGGTGATGAAGTAATTACACCGAGCCTTACGTTTATTGCAACGGTAAATACTATACTTGCGGCTGGCGCAAAACCAGTTTTTTCTGATGTTGAAAGTTTGGACAAATGGTGTATTGGTGTCAAAAACATCGAACCGCTGATTACCTCTAAAACAGTAGGGGTGGCAGTTGTTCATTATGCAGGCTATCCTGCAAATATGACCGAGATTGTTTCTCTCTGCAGAAAGCACAATCTTTACCTCATAGAAGACTGTGCGCATTCAGTAGGCACTTATTGGCAGGGTAAGCACATGGGCAGTTTTGGGAAATTTGGCTGTTTCAGCTTTTTTTCAAATAAAAATATGACCACTGGCGAAGGTGGAATGCTTGTTACAGATGATGACCAGTTGGCGGAAAAAGCTCGATTACTGCGATCTCACGGGATGACTACCCTAACATGGCAAAGACACAAAGGGCATGCATCGAGTTATGATGTTGTTCTTCCAGGATATAATTATCGTATTGATGAAATTCGTTCCGCAATAGGGCTGGTTCAGTTGTCAAAATTATTCGAAAATAACAAAAAACGAGCATTGCTTGTTGATGCATACCGCAGAAGACTTGCGAATACTCCAAATGTTTCGGTGCCTTTTGCGGCGAATGAGGGAAAGAGCAGCTATCATATTTTCCCCATATTGCTTGATTCTAAGGTCAGCCGAAGTTCTGTGATTGCTATGATGAAAGAAAAAGGAATACAAACCAGCATTCATTATCCTGCGGCTCATCTATTTACATATATGAAATCTTTTCTTGGTACAAGAGAGAACACATTGCCTTTGACGGAAAAAATCTCCAGCAATGTTTTAACGCTGCCGCTTTACCCTGATATGAGTTTTGAACAAGTGGCGACGGTTGTAAATTCTCTAAATGACTGTTTGTGTAAATAGGATTTCAGTTGGCAGTAGTGTGTCTATTATGATGGAATCACCAAAATTTAAACTTGTAGCTATAACAACAGTTGCTGTTTCTATGAAAGCCTTCTATGAAGGCCAGTTTGAGGCGTTTAATCGGGCGGGATTTGAAACATTTGCAATTTGTGCTGAAGACAGTGAAGTGTCGAATTTCCTGCCGCCGGAAACGAAATTTATCCCAGTTAATTTTACTCGACTGGTTACTCCGTTAAAAGATATAAAACTTTTATGGCAGCTCGTTGGAATATTTAGAAAATATAATTTTGATATCGTTCAATATAGCACACCAAAGGCGGCGCTATTGGGGGCAATAGCCTCTTTTTATACCCGTGTTCCAATACGTATTTATCTTCTGTGGGGGCTTTATTACGAGGGACAACATGGCGTAAAAAGAGCCATCCTTAAATTTTTTGAAAAGGTAATTTGCTTTTTTAGTACACGGATATTGCCGGATTCTCGTGAAATGATCAGCTATATCCAGCAGCAGGGCGTTACGAAAGGTGCTAAATGTGGAATGATTTATAATGGCAGTGCTTGCGCTATTGACACAGAGGAATTTGAACCTGTAAAATGGAGTCAATCTGGCGAACAATTGAAGAGCAAGCTTGGCATACCAAAAGATGGAATTGTTATAGGGCTATTCTGCAGGCTAACCGGAGACAAAGGTGTAAATGAAATGATGACGGCTTTTCAAAGGATTTCTCAGGAAAGGCCGAATGTTTATCTGTTGGTAGTTGGAAGAGAAGAGCAGAAAGACAGGCTGCCATCTGGCACAATGGATGTAATTAACAATCATCATAGAGTGTTTCGATTGGGTTGGCAGGAGACACTTCTGCCGTGTTATGCAGCTTTGGATATCTTTTGTTTGCCAAGTTACCGTGAAGGGTTTCCTCAATCCTTAATCGAAGCACAGGCGATGGGGGTGGCGGTTGTTACTACAAACATTGTAGGAGCTCGAGAAACAATTGTGAATAATCAGACCGGACTTTTAGTAGAGCCTAAAAATAGTCAGACGTTGTATGCAGCATTGAAAAAACTTTTGGATAACTCACAATTGCGAAAAGAATTTGCAAAAAATGGAAGAGAAAGAGTTGTTAAAATGTTTGGCCGAAAAGAATTTTTACAAGCTATGGTAACGCACCACTTGAATCTGCTAAAAAACTAAAAACACTAAAAACAAGATGTACAAAATAGTTTTACTAAATAAGCATTATTTATTTCAGGCAGCTCTTCTCCATATTCAGGGCATTCCAACCGGATTTATAAGTTCCCTGGGGCAGGAGTTTGTAGCGGCGTTGTACGAAGCTATTGCAGAAGATAAAAATAGTTTCGGCTTCGTTGCAGTGGAAGATGATAAGGTGCTTGGCTTTGTTGCGTTTACGACCAATCTATCAAGGCTATATAAATATGTGGCTTTTAAAAAAGGTTTCAAATTTTCTTTTATCCTTGCAAGAAAAATGATGTCCATACAAAATATTAAAAAGGTATGGGCTAATCTATTGTATCCTAAGAAAATGAAAGAAATGGATTTGCCGGATGCTGAATTGCTCTCAATAGCAGTAGCCCCTGAAGGCAGAGGCAAAGGAATTGCACAACAGCTTGTTGATGCCGGCTTTGAAGAATGCCGAAAACGCGGTATTGATAAAGTTAAGGTGTTAGTGGCTGCTGATAATGAAGCTGCTAATAAATTATATAAAAAGTGCGGGTTTGACTTTAAGATGCAAATTGACAGCCACGGTGTAAGCAGCAATATTTACATTGCTGAAGTGAGACGGGAATAATAGCGGTCAGTAATCAGTTTTCAGCTATCAGCAGTCAGGTGTAAGAAGTTAGAAATCTGAAGTTAGAAGTTAGAAACAAAAAAAACAGCGTTAATCCGCGAAATCTGTGTCAAAAGAAGTTAGAATTAGTTTTCAGCTATCAGCAGTAAGTTGTCGGTTTCTTTGCGTCTTCGCTTGTCCCGCCATAGCCGGTTCCTTAGTAGCCTTGCGAAGTAGGATGGCGACGGCGGATGCCTTCGTGGTAAAAAACAGCGTCAAAAGGAAAGTTCTGAATGAGCAAAAAAAATATAATAAAATATTGGATTGATACATCGGATAGGGATTATAAGACGATGGAAACCCTGTTTAATTCCAGCGATTATCACTGGGGACTTTTTGTAGGACATCT
>MHXU01000084.1 GCA_001824555.1 Planctomycetes bacterium GWC2_45_44 | reverse complement strand
TATGCCGCTCAATAAAGTCCTGCATCGTTCAAATTCTCCGTATATGATTTTTGAAAGTGAGGGATTGTCGGAGAAATGTCTGGCGGCGTAAAGAATAATTTTAACTTTTTTGGTTCCGGCTATGCCGGGTTAGGTTACGCCGATAAATTCCCTGCCATCGCTCCTCAGTCCTGTTGTCAGGCTCTTGGCTGTTGGTGAAAGGCCTTCCTTAACCACATATTTTGTATCAGGCTGGGTACAGCATTGCGCCACGGCAGCAGTTACGGCAGATTTCGCTTTTTCATGCAGAAATTCGATTTTCTTTGAGTCTTTTCTTCATTATATACGCAGCTTTAAGCATAAGGTCCGCCCGCTGGTCGCCATCAATACCCTTCCAAATACCACTATCAAAGGCATTACGAGCTGCTCTTACTGCTTTATTAACATCTTGGATGGTAGCCTTGGATAACTCCGCTATCGGCTCATTCTTTGCAGGATCGATAGACTGAAATGTTGAGTCATCTGCCGATTTCACAAAGTCATTATTTATGAAAAGATTAAATGTCCGCATGATAATTCTCCTTATTAAAATTTTGGTAACCGTTCATAATGAGGGCGATTTGCATTAGACATGGTGCTTTCAAACGCCTGACTACAGTGTTTTTTACATCGACCAATCCAACCGCTGTAAGATGTTGAATACGGTTATATTCATCATTCGCTTCACAACTTTTTTTTAATTACGCATGCAAGCCGCCATCCATGAGAATATTTTCGCCATTGATATAAGCACTTGCATCTGAGGCAAGGAATACTATTACGCCTTTGATATCATCACGGTCAGCCATTCGGCCAAGAGGGACTTTGTTTTTATACCGTGTTAAGAATGGTTCCGGCTGGTTGGAAAATAGTCCGCCAGGGCTGATACAATTAACACGAATCTTCTGCGGGGCAAGTTTACGAGCAAGATACTTTGTTAATGCTATCATACCGCCCTTGTGGAAGTGGTAATCCGGCGGTGAATCCATCTCCGTGCCTTCGTATAACGAAAAATCGGCGCCAAACATTCCCTGCATTGAGGCGATATTGACAACAGTCCCGCCACCTCGTTCGGCGATAAGATCGGTAATCTCACGAGTAATATCAAACATACCGGTTGCGTTGATGCGCATTGACTCGGCAAAAGCTTCAAGCGGGTCGCGGTATTTTTTCATGGGGCGTGCGACGGCGTTATTGACAAACACATCAAGGCCGCCAAACTCATCTTTAATTTCAGCTTTAAGCTTTATTATGGAATTATGGTCGGTTTGGTCAACATATTTCGCATGGACATCCAAACCGCGTTTTTTCATTTCATTGACCACATTTTGAGCGTTTTCAAGAAAAGGCGACGCTGTAATTACTTTCCCCTCTGCCTCGGCCAGAGCCTCAAGCTGGCAGCTTCCATATAAGCCCTCGCCGCCAGTAATCAAAATCACTTTGCCTTTTAAACTCAATAAATTTTTAACGTGCATTGTGTATTTCCTTTATTATTTTCTTCTAACGACAAGTTTGCAGGATGCCTTATCGCAGTTACTCAAATCAATATTGTATTCAAAACCCAGCGGCTCAAGTACGCGACGATAAAGAATATCACAGTGTTCGCAATAGACGTGATACGGCTTAATATCCTTGCGTTCAAGCAATCTGCCTTTGCTTGGACAACTTCGCATTTCAATCGTAAAAATCTGATTCTCCTCATCAAGCATCATTTTGAAATCGGCCGCTTCTTCAGACAGCGTATGACTCCAGTATTCAAAGCAGCCGGCAAGACCTTTTTGAGTTGCAATGTTACGCAGATTGTTTAAAAACGAATCAGACAAATGTTCCCAAAAAGAGACAACAGCGGCCTTGCCGCCTTTCTGTTCAAGAAATTTGAATAATTCACTGTATGCAGGAATGAATTCAGTGCAGGATATCATTTTGTATCATCCTTTTTCCAGAATTTTTGAACACATTTGCCTTCGCCGGGCTTGTATTCACAGGAACATTGGTATCCTGCCGCATGACAAATGGCGGTATTAACATTGACCGTCGTTTCACAATAACGGTCGGTAAATAATTGGCCTTTGGACTTCAGATGCGCTATTGCCGGGCATTTTGAAACTTTTATTACTAAGCAATTATCTTCACATTTGAATTCAGCCTCGCCATTCTCAAGTTCAAAAATTTGCTTAAAATGCCGCTCAAGGGTGATAAGTCCTTCTTTTTTTAATGCTGCGATAATCGGAGAAAAAGTTTCTCTGCCAACCTGCTTAAGATATTCCGCCGTGGTATCCTGACCGTAAGTCTGGTCAAGATATTTTATTCCATAGCATAACGCTCCGTGGAAATCCTTATGCAGATATTCATTATCGCTGCTGTTGAGTTCTAAAATCCTGATATTATTTTTTGGCGACATTAACGAGTTCTCTTCATAAATGGAAAAACCACATTGTTATCAATTAATCCTTTTTCTTTGAGTTTGGTTTTTATCGCATACATCCAGTCTGTAAGCAAATCCGCCCCAAGCATATCGTCCATTTGTTTGCGAAATTGCTGCTGGAAGCTAAATGCCTTTATCATGTCCTTTTCCACTGAAGCCGCATGAAAAAGTTTGACCAGCGTATCAACAAACGCCGTTCCCCCGCCTGTTATAACGCCATCAGCACCCATCAAAAGGCTGATATCATAAACAAACTCATCACCCTGCAAAATACTGCAAGGTCTGGTCGCCTTATCCTGATATCGCCTAAGCATCTCCATAAACAAATAGATATCGCCGCTTGAATCTTTTATCGCTTTTATCTGCGGAATCTGCATTATCTTGAGCATTGTATCAAGGCCGACTTTGTTGCCGGTTGCGCCGGGGCAATGATAAAACACTGTAGGATAATCAAGTTTCTGTGTTATTTTTTCCACTGCGCCGAATAAGCTATCCGGATGCGGAAAACGGTAATAGAACGGCGTTGTGATGACTAAACAATCAGTGCCTAAGTCTTTAATCTTCTCACCCAGGTCTATCATTCTTCTCGGTGAAACTTCCGCTATTCCGGCAAGGACAGGAACTCTCTTATTGGCATATTCTACTGCCGCTTTAACGGCTATAAACTTCTGGGAATCCAGAAGTGATGGTCCTTCACCCATATTACCAAGCACAAATATTCCATTTGCACCCTGTGAGATTACATAATCGATGAGTTTCTTTAACGATTGGTGATCAATGTCTTCATTGGCTAATAATGGTGTCGGTATGGCTGTTACGATTCCCTGCAATTTATACATTTTTTACAACCTCAAAAATAATTGGCTATTGAGTTAACTGTTTTTTGAATTTAGTATGCCATTTTTCGGATTATGTCAAACATTTCTGTGGCATCGGATGAAAAATTATAATATTCCCTTCTGACACAGAAAACCTGCCAGTTTTTCCATTTCTTCATCGTTTAAACTGTAATACGGCTTTCTTCGCCATCGCTTAGCAATATGGAAGAGTTCGTAAACTCCATGCATTCCTGCATCGAATCCGCCTTGCAAAGTAGCAATGAAATTAAAATAGGGAAAATCATAATCCCTAATTATATTTTTCGCTTTAATAATATCATTTGATTGAATAGCTGCCCAATAAGCATTTGCAATATCAGGCTTAAACGTAATAAATGTCGATAGATACCCATCACAACCATATGGATAAGCGTTCAGGTGATGCTGCTTCTGGCCACCTGCTATAACTGCCCATTTATTATGTACCAAAAGTGACATTTTTCTCCCAAAATCATTACACATGTCATCTTTAATCGCAACAATTCCATCAACTTTTTCCGAAGCAATTCTAAGTGTTTCAAGCCCAAAATTTATACCACGATGGATAAATATGTTGGTAACTACCATCACAGGAATATGTGCTGCTACCGCAGCATAGTGTTCAGCAATCGATTCTGGGGTGCATGAATGCCCCCAATCAGGAGACATAACCATCAGGATGTCAGCACCTACCTCACGACTATATTTGGCAAAATCAACCGTTTTATATGTATTCCATGCATTTGTGGCAGCACAAACCATTGCCCGTCCGGCTGTCTGCTCAACTACAACTCTGGTTATTTCGCCAATTTCCTCATCACTTAATAAAGTAAAAAGGCTATCACCATGAGTTATGAGCATTGTTTTGCTGCCGGCATTTATAGAAAATTCAACATACTTTCGCAGACTATCAAAATCAATACCGCCATCTTTATTAAATGGCGTGCGTATTGAGGCCACAGGGCAACTTAAAAACTCACGAATTTCAGATTTATTCATTTTCTTTTTCATAAAAGTATAGCGCCTGTAATCTAATTTTTCTAACATCCGCAAAAATGCAATAGCATATAACAATTTAGACATGCTTTGCCTGATTTTGGCTGGAACTGTAACATTTTCACAAGCGTTTTGCCAGTGTAAAAGTTAGGACGTGCGCGCACAATCTAAAACCAAAATGGGTCTGCGATGCCTGACAGACTCATGAGCTGCCAGTATCGTTCTCGTTGTCATTTCCGCATCTTCCAGAGTACAAATGAATGGTTCATGGTTATCAACCGACCTAAAGAACTTTTCAAATTGCAGCTTATGATATTCATCGCGATTCAAATTCATTTTTTCCGACCAGGTGAACTCCCTATGCGGTTCCCTACAAATACCTATAGAATGTGATAGTCCTTCAAATTTAAGCATGCCTTCTGTGCCGGCAAATTCAAACATCATTCCATATGCCCGCTGGAACTGATTGAGCGACAACGTGCCAATCGCCTCTGAATCTGCAAATGTCAAAACACAGCCAACCGTATCTTCCACATCAACATCCGCTAAAACCAAATGACGAGCCATGCAGTATATACTTTCAGTGGGTCCCAGACACCATTCAACATAATTAATCATATGCGAAACAGCATCATACAAGGCTCCACCGCCTTTGTTCAAATCGCTGTAGTATATCTCCTTATAATCGGGCCGGAAAAAAGAATAATCAGAGCCTACAACAAAAGTAACGCTTTTCACATCTCCGATTTCGCCTGAAACAATTCTTTCCCGTAAAAGGCTAAGTGCCGGCATGCTGCGGTATATATATGCTACCCCTACAATTTTATTTTTTTGATGAGATAATGCTATTGCCCGTTCTATTCCATCCAGAGACAAAGAGAGCGGCTTTTCGCATAAAACATGACAGTTTGCTTCGAGGGCATCATTTATCATGGAAATATGTAAATGTGCAGGCGTAGAAATTACGACTATATCAAATTGTTCTAAATCAATGTTATTCCACGAAGAATAAATGCTTGAAATTTTATACGTTTTCTGAAGTTTTTCAAGTAACCCTTCACTGATATCACAAATTGAAAGCTCCACATCCTCCATGTTACACAAAACACGGATATGCCTTTCGCCAATCCCTCCACATCCAACAGCAAGCACTTTTCTTTTCAATTGTATACCCCGTTGTTTAATTATATTAAGGACAGTCCGGACGCGGAATCCGCAATTTTTTACAGTTGTTTAGCTTTGAACCCCATACATCATTTGCATTTGTGCATATATCTTTTCGGGCCAACCGCACCACGCTGCCATTAATCAAGGCAACGTTAGCTTTTTTATTGTGCGGAAACGTGGCGCCATTGTATGCTATATTTATACCATCAGCCTGAAGCTCCGAGCTATAAGTAAAACAACCGTCATCATCCTTGTCGCCGGTATCCAGTGGAAAGAGTGACATATTATAGACCCACCATCGCCAGGCACCTGTGTCCATAAAAGTCATAGTTGCAGCGGGGATATTTGAAATTTTAAGCGGCTCCAATCGATACTTGGCAAGTTCACCGGCAGATGCTCCTGCTGCCGCTGCTATCTTTCCAGAATAGTCAATAATATTAGGATAGTTCACCCCAAAACTCCATGGAGGATATTGGGAGGCAGGATCTTTCGCTAAAGGACAATTACCAACGGCGGCAAAAGCTTTTGGCGTGTAATAATTCGCACCACTAATCCTCATTGTCTCCTGCTTTCCTCCTTTAACATAGGGTAAAATACATCCGAGCCAGCCGTCAGTAGTAACATAATATGCCTTCTTGGACGGTACCCACAGTGGATTTTGAAAATAGGGTACCCGTCCATTCTGATCCTCCGTATAGAGCAACATTGCCATAAGGATTTGTTTTTGATTTGAACCGCATATCACAGCGCCCGCTTGAGCTCTTGCTTTTTGCAATGAAGGCATCAGTATGGCGAGCAGCAGAGCAATAATTGATATTACTACCAACAACTCAACCAACGTAAAGCCTCTTTTGTTGTTTCCTGATTTTTGCATTGCTTAATCTCCAAATATTAAACATTAAAATACCATATTTTGACTCAAATTTACAATCCATATTTCGCAATCACTCAACCACGCGCTGTATCAGGTTAAATTTCCTGTTTTATTCTCTGTCTGGGTTTGCCACGGTGTTCACTGTCAAGCTTAAAAATGCCTGCCAGCCAAACACCGTGACTACCCAATATTCTTTACATCACTTAAACATTCTCAATGAAACTTTCCGTTATCTTACTTGCGGCGTCTCCAGGCTAATCCTAAACCGCTGGCCAACAGAATCAGCGTAGCAGGCTCTGGTACTGTATAAGCGCCGGTAAAGTCCATTCTGATATAATCAATGTTGGCATCATATCTGGCGCCTCCAGCCATGTTGCCAAGATATAACCAATTCTGATCCCATGCACAGCCGTAAAAGAATCCGCCGGCATCCTTTGTGGCTGTGTACTCTAATACACCATCTACATAAAGGTCCATAACCGGATTATGGGCCATACCGCCGCCATATCTCAGTATGCGAATCGTGTGCATAGCATCGGACAAATCGCCAGTATAAAACACTGTGCCGGAAGAAGTCATAATCTTGTCCTTGAAAATATTGATGTCCCACAATGAAGCGTCCCCGCCCTCACCGGCATATATACCAAGTCCAAAAACACCGTATGCTGCTACTGAATCCAGCATCTGCAGTCGCATCTCCATAGTGTAACCGTTGCCAGCTATTGGGGTGTAATCCGGTGCGGGATATTGGACAACTGCCATATTCGCTTTCCATGGATTGTTGATTGCGGTCGGATCAGGATAGTTTGGATAGTGGCGATTCGCCGCCGGAGCGTATGCTCCGCCGCATTCACCTGGTAACACCCAAGCCAAATTACCCGTAGGTATGATATCGGCATGGAGTACACTGCCATTGGAACTGGAAAAAGCCGCTTCCGCTGCTGGGGTTTGCATACAATCCCAAGGTATGGGTGCCAGCGACATAAGCGTACCGCCTTCAAAGTTCGCACCGGTAAAGTCTTCCGATGCCCTGTTAGCAGCCATTACGGGCGACACACCCATAATTACAGCCAACACCGCTAAACTAATTACTACATTTCTCATGTTACTTCCTCCAAATCTTTAAATTACGGGCATTTGATAGTATCAGGTAACACACCCAACAGCAAATACCCAACATATTAAATTTTTAATTCATACCATAACAAGTTTTTACTACTGCTGATTGGTAGGCAACAGCCAGTTCTGTGCTAGTACGGCAAAATCTTTGAAGTTTACATGACAGTTTCTGTCCAAATCTCCCTTTAAATATCCCCAATCGCCGCAACCTGTAATACCATAAACATTGTGAATCACATTGCCGGCGCTATAAGTCGTCCATGACAAGGTAGTGTCTCCTGCATAGAAACCCATATAGATATCATAACTGTTTAACTTCGTAAAAATTGGATATCCTGTAGCAGAATTACGATGACCACGTGGCTCGACGGCGTTAAACGCAAACTGGAAATTAACTCCGTTTTCAGCTATAAACACGCTCGTGAAATTGCCATTCACAGACAAACGTCGGCAACCCAGCATAATAGAACCGTCCGACCAGCGAATAAGCGAAGGACTGTGCCCCGGTATTCCCATTAATTGCGGTGTAGTCCATGTATGTCCCTGATTAGAGGATTCAGCATAGAATAACTGCCCCATTTGCCCGGATTCGCCTATAATTGTGTCGACACGGGCAACTGCAAGCAGCGAGTTGTCCGTTCGAACCACTATGTCGATTTCGTTAAAAGCTCTCCAATCTGATGGAAAAGCCAATTCATGAGTAGTCCACGTCGCTCCTGAATTAGTACTTCTCCAGAAACCGCAGGGAAAATCTACGCCACCAACGTTATCGCGGTAATAGCCGGGCAATATCCAGTCTCCATTCGAAAGAAAACGAACCGGAGCAGAAGGCCAATTTCCATTCACTGGATTGGTAGGCAAAGTCGCCAATGGTTGCAGGGGAAAGGTTTGACCGTTATCTGTGCTGACATAAATTTTGATATCGCTTGTGTAAGCGTAAGTCGGGCCAGAGGCATTAACATCGGTTACTGCCAACACGATATTGCCATTTTGGGTCTTAGACAAATAGCCAAAAATTGAACCCACCGCACCATGCCTGCTGGTCATTATGAGGTAGGGAGTTTCATTCCACGTCGCACCGTCATTAGTGGAACGTATAAACCGTAACCGCCCGCCAGGAGCGGCATCGCCGGTTTCTCCAAGGGTACATATCAAATCTCCATTATCCGCCTTTACAGGACATGGATTCAATGATTCCGACTCATCGAAAATAACTTCATTACGAGTAATGGAATAATCACTCATAGCCGCGTATGCCGGAACACAAAACATACCCAGCAGCAATATACACATACAACAATTACATAGCTTCATATTTAGCCTCCTTAAATTATGCTTAAATTTTTATTAGTCATTTTATAAACCAATTCTATAGACAGTATTCTGCATTTGCAGGGTTGTTACAGTTCATGCATGATGGGTCTGTCGGGTCAGAACATAACAACCAGCCTTGAGCCATTACCTGTAAATCTTTCAGGTCAACAACACAATCCTGATTAAAATCGCCCATAGGATATGCGTTGCCGTCACAGACTGTTACATAAGGTTCATAAGGTCCTGTGAAATCCGCGCGGATATAATCGGTTTTAACATGATAGCGTGCGCTGCCCGACAGGCTCCCCATATACAGCCACTGTTGATCCCATGATCCACGAAACATTTCACCGGTTTCAAAATCTGAATCCCATGGTAATAATGTATAAACTTTAACGCCATCTACATAAAGATCCACGTATGGGAATTCAAATGGGTCAAGTATTGAACCTGGAAATCGAACAAGACGAATCTTATGCTGGCGGCCGGTTAAATCACCGGTGTACAATAATCGTTGAGCTGCACCGCCGCTGGTAATCTTGTCTTTGAATATCTCTATATCGTATAAGGCACCGTTACCAGACCGGCCTTCGCCAATATAAAAACAATATCCCCATTGCCCGGCTGCGCTATTGATTACCTCTGTACTTATCTCAAGTGTATAACCTGTTTCATAATTTGTTTTCCATGGATTGTTGGCATCCGGGTAGGCGTAATGGTACAATCCTCTGCCTTGGAGAAAGGTATATGGTGGTTTGCCGGGAATTCTAAACCAGTCCGCACCATACTCGCCGGGCATGGACCATGACACAGAGCCAGAGGCCAGAACATTCACCTCAAGCTTGCCGCCGACTGCGTTGGCATAAACAGATTCGTAATTCGGGTCAATCATCGGCACATCCCATACGGGATTAGCCAGACTGGGAAGTTCGTTGCAGTCGTAGCGGAGCCCAACGAAATTCTCCGAGGCACGCGGCTCGGCTCTACCCGGTACCGTGCACAAACACAATACTGAAATGGCTAAAATCAAACTTTTCTTACTCATTCCATCTTCCTTTCTTTTTAAATCAACTTAAAAAAACAACCGCACTTTAAATTCACTTCAGTTACATTAGCCGCTATTGTAATTTACATGTGGAAAGCCCAGGTATTAATTTAGGTTCAAATGATTTTACAGACGACGATTCTTCCGGTTTACCCTCAATATCCCGCAGCAGTTGTTCAACCATAGCGACCGCTATGTCTTTATATGGTTCAGAAAGTACGGTCATCGCCGGACAAACAAACTCATTCTTTGGCAGAGTGTTCATGGAAGCTATCGCGACATCACGGCCAATAACTAACCCAGCCTCTGCCAATGCTCCGTAAACACCGCTGCTTCCATCGCCGCCATCCAGAATCAAGGCAGTATTGCCCTTTTTAATTCCGCCTGAACCGATAAGATTCTTTATCGCTTTGTATCTGTGTATAGCGCTTCGCTTTTCATACTCAATTACGTTATATGAACAACCATTGCTGCATGCCTGACGACTAAACTCCGCCCAGGCACGCCCATAACCCTTTTCCCATAATTGGTCGTTGACTATTTCTGACACAAAACATAAATCCGTCCACCCCTGAGACAATACATGTTCAATAAGAATTCTCCCTGCGCCATAATGATTAACAAAAACACCCTGAAAGGGTAAATTTGTTAACAAAGGGTCGAGCAAACGGAAAACCATGTTATTGTTGTCCTGCCAAAATTGGAGGTATTGGTCGTATGCCTGCCGGGTATAGTCAAAAAACAATAACCCAT
>MHXU01000083.1 GCA_001824555.1 Planctomycetes bacterium GWC2_45_44 | reverse complement strand
TCATTGGGGTCTTTGGCCTTTTTGATTTCCAAACACCCAATCCAACATTCGTATCTCTACGTGTGTGGCAATTTTGTATTTTTATAAGAATCACTGTCAACTGGTAATTGATATTCAAGTTTTTTTACACGACAACCAACTCTGTCTTTGTTTGTAACTGCTCCCAGCACTGTGTGAAAGATTTCGTGTCGGAAGGAACCGCCTATCTTCTCGAACAAACTATCCTGCAGTCGGTAGGGAAATTCCCTGTTGTGGTTTTACTTGGCCCACGCGCCGTCGACAAAACGACACTGCTACGGCGGCCATTTCTAAAAACCCACAATTACATACCTATTGAACGGGCTGGTATTTATACAGAATAGACTCCAAACTGCTTGACGTTGCCAGAGTAATCAATGCAGTGCCAAGACTTGCCATCCAAGATTTTTTATGCGCAGCAAACAAGTGTGTCTTATATTGCTACTGCTCCCAGCGCTGTCAGTAAATGCCATTGCTCGGAGGAACCATCACATCTTACCCTGTTTAACAGTTATCGCGGCATGTAAAAATTGTCATATTTTTTGCAGAATTGGGGGATAATTGACTTGATGCGTTTAAAAAAACATGGCCTGATGCAATCAACATAAACAATAATTTTGAAGGGAAACGAACTATGAAAATCAGAATTACAAAAGGTAAAAACAAAGGCACGCGCGGACGAGTGGTTGGTGTTTACACAGATGGTCGCTACGACATCAACGTCACCAACAGAAAACCAAACCAACCAAAACAGATGGTCGTCAAGATGACCGATTGCGAAAAAGTCAGATAGAAAAATAATCATTTTTTTGAAAGACCAGTACTATGGAAAAAGCAGACATTAAAATCAGCAGTATCTACGCCATGAAGGTCGGCAAGAATACCATAGGTATTCGCATCATGAGCCAGAACCCCGATGGCCATTGGGTCGGTGTCAACGTCAACACCAACAAAGAGGTCATTATTAAATCCGCCGACCGGCTCTGCGGAGTGTATCACGCCAAAGCCAACAGAGCGGTGCAGGGTGCAAAGAAAGACGCTGAGTCGAGTAATGACGCAACCTCTAAGAAAGAACGCACCGGTTCCAAACATGGCGGTTTGAGTGCGGCAGTGCGTGTTCTTGAAGAAGCGGCCGAGCCGCTCAATTGCAAGAATATGGTCAACCTTATGCTGGGAAAAGGTTATTGGAAAACGAATGGCAAGACTCCATCGGCCACAATTTATTCTGCGATCGCGCGCGAAATAAAGGCAAAAGGCGACAACTCACGTTTCCGTAAAACCGAACGAGGTAAATTCATGCTCGCCAAGTAACTGAGTTTTTTTGCTTGCCCTAATGACTATCAGTAAGTAACTTTGATGCGTTATTGAAATATTATTGTAAAGCCTGCCATATCCGCTCACGACGATGCATAAATTGCGGGCAGCAAGCGACGACGTGTGAGCGCATCGTAGTGCAATAGTCAGGCGGTGCGGCAAAACACTGTCTCCAGGTTACCGATGCTCATTTTCAGATGGCAGCAGGGCGAGGCAGCACGATGCAAAATCCAACGCAGCATGTCAATGCCCCGGTTTACGCCGAGTAGTGAACTAAAACGAATTAAAATGTTAATCCAAACTGTTGTACAGGCCGGCAAGATTATTCAGTCCAGTGCGAGGGTGCAAAGAATGTGTGAGCACGTCCACAAGGATTCGTTTGTGTCATCGATTTAAGAACGTTGAAAGCCAGAACATAAAAACACTGTATAGATGCCATTGTCAAAGCTCCTGATGCGGTTACTGCCAATGATGCAAAAGGGTGGTTTGAGTCTTATAGGTACTGATACACTAAAAATTAAAATGCCCTAATGTCTCAAAATGGCGAGTGATTGTCTCAATATGGCCTTGTTTGGGTGTGGCAATTTTTCATATAATAACTTGTAGCTATACGGAAAGCTGGAATGCATTCGAGTTTTATGTTGATGTTATTGTGTTAAGTAAACTATAGATATTAATTTTTAAATTGGAGGTAGTTATGAAGAAATTGTGTGTTTTTGTTGTAGTTTCTGTTATGGCTCTTGTTATGGGTGCCAACGTAAGTGCGGGCATCATTGATGCAGGTCCGATCACATACACCACCAGTATCGGTGCTTTTTGGTGGATGAGCGGTGACTTGGCGGACGGCATAGTGTCATCGGATATTTTTAATGATGCGGAGTGGCTCGGGTTTGGTTCTTCCGAAATCCTAACGGTTGATTTTGATCTGCATGGCACATATGCTCTCGCCGCTGTTGATGTTACCTATCTTGCTGCAAGTTGGTGGGACCAAAGAGCGCCGGCCAGAATCGATCTGACGTTCAGTACGGATGGTGTAAATTATGGCGATCTTGTAACAGAGACATCTTTTATTGGTGATGATGGTATACAGACAAAATCAATTGGCGTACCAGACGTTACTTGTCAATATGTCAAGGCTGTGCTTACAGCGCCTCAAGTCAATGGTAATTATTGGCATCGTTTAAGTGAGTTCACGTTTAGTGAGGTGCCTGAGCCTGCGACTATGTCGCTTTTGGGTGTTGGTTTGTTAGCTTTGGTAAGACGAAAAAAGTAATTTAAATTCCAATTGTTGGCGGCTCCGGCTTAACGATAGCTGGAGCCGCTGATTTGGTTCAGTGAGAAGCTGAACAGATGACGGACACTTCCATGTCGCATATTTTCGAACGATACAAATAGCAGAAAAGCCTGACACGTTCATTCCAAACTGCAATTATACCGACAATCGTAAGTTACTTGAGCCAAGCTGGTTCATAAAATCAATACTGGTTGATATATAAAATGGAAATGGAAGTAAAATGGCATCAAAATCAATTGTAGTCATCGGCAGCAGCAACATTGACCTCGTAGCGAAATCTCACAAAATCCCCGTCGTCGGCGAAACGCTCACTGGCACGGACTTTTTTATGACCCCCGGCGGCAAGGGCGCTAATCAGGCCGTCGCTGCCGCGAAACTCGGCGCTGATGTAATCTTTGTCGCAAGACTCGGCAAAGATGTCTTCGCTGAAAAATCTCTCGAAAATTTCAAGTCCGTGAACATCAATACCAAACACATCGCACAACTGGAAGGTGTTCCATCGGGTGTGGCAATTATCGCGATAGATGACAACGGCAAAAATATCATTATTGTTGTTCCCGGTGCAAACGGCAAACTTATGCCCGCCGATGTTGAAAAGGCATCAGCAGATATCGCTTCCGCAGGCGTGGTGGTTTGTCAATTGGAAATACCAATCGAAACAGTTGAAAAGGCTGCCGCTCTGGCTGCACAAAACAAAGTGATGTTTATTCTCGACCCGGCACCGGCAAGACCTCTAAGCGGCAAACTTCTTAGTATGGTCGATGTTATTAAGCCGAACGAAACAGAAGCTCAAACTATTACAGGCATAAAAGTTACTGATATTGATTCTGCTTCTAAAGCTGCCGACTGGCTTTTGGCAAAAGGCGTAAAAAATGTGATTGTTACGCTCGGCGAAAAGGGAGCTTTGCTGGCGAACAAAGCAGGCAAAGAAACTATTCAAAGCAGAAAAGTCAAGGCTATTGATAGTACCGCCGCAGGCGATGCCTTTACTGGTGCTTTGGCTTACGGTCTGGCAAACGGCAAATTATTTAAGGACGCTGCTGTTTACGCAAACGCTGTTGCCGCGATAAGCGTAACAAGACTTGGCGCTCAGTCTTCAATGCCGACTAAAAAAGAAGTGGACGCTTTCATAGCGGCCAACAAATAAAAGTCCTCTGTGGCTATTTTTAAAGGAGTTAAAAGATGGTTGTTATAGAATCTTATTCTGTTGCGGTGATGATGTGTGTCATTACTATGTTGTGCTGGGGGTCATGGGCGAACACTCAAAAACTGGCGAGCAAGGATTGGAAGTTCCAGTTGTTTTATTGGGATTACGCAATCGGCGTGCTTATCCTTTCGTTCGTTCTGGCATTTACAATGGGTTCAACAGGTACAAAAGGCGCAAATTTTTTGAGTAATGTTGCACAAGCCGTACCAAAGACAATAATGTTAGCTCTCCTTGGTGGTATTGTTTTTAATATTTCCAATATTCTACTCGTTCGCGCAATTGATGTTGCCGGTCTTGCAGTAGCGTTTCCGGTTGGCGTAGGTCTGGCATTGGTAATCGGCGTAATTCAGAATTATATCGCTACACCCGTTGGCAATGCTGCGATGCTGTTCACTGGCGTAGCTGGTGTTGTTGCTGCGATAATTATTGATGGTCTTGCTTATAAAAAACTTTCCGGAGCAGGGCAGAAGACCGCTGGAAAAGGTATTGTTCTTTCGGTTCTTGCAGGCGTACTGATGGGTGTATTCTATCGTTTTGTAGCGGCCTCAATGTCGGAAAATTTCGTCGAAATTGAAGCAGGTAAATTTACACCATACAGTGCAGTGGTATTTTTCTCCATTGGTGTATTACTTTCAAATTTCTTCTGGAATACCAAACTGTTCACCGGCAGTCCTATTAGTTGCGGCGAGTATTTAAAAGGCAGTTTCAAACTGCATTTAATCGGCATCCTCGGCGGCATAATCTGGAATATCGGTATGTCCTTCAGCATTATCGCATCAGGCCAGGCCGGCTTTGCTATTTCCTACGGCTTAGGCCAGGGTGCTACAATGGTAGCCGCATTTTGGGGTGTGTTCATCTGGAAGGAATTTAAAAATGCGCCAAAAGGCGTTAATCCTATGCTTGCTCTGATGTTCCTGCTTTATATCGTCGGCCTTGTACTGATTATTGCCGCAAAGTTGGTATAATAATTCGGGCATAGGTGTCCTAAAATGGCGAACAACTGGCTCAATATGGCCTTGTTTGAGAAGATATTTTTTTGTAGACTGTATATACGTTCAGCTTTGGTTTTTTGTGAGATAGAGCTTGAATGGTGATATAATGGAAGTATTCGATATTTGATTTTAGGAAGGTGTGAAATATGAGTAATGACAGATGGCAAAGTAAGGCTGGTTTCACTCTTGTTGAGCTTCTGGTTGTGATTTCTATTATAGCCATTCTCCTGGCGGTTTTGATGCCATCTCTTAGCAAAGCCAGGGAACAGGCCAGGACGGTTGTCTGCCGGAGTAATCAAAAACAAATAATACTTGGTGCCAACCTTTGGGCCAAAGACAATGATGATTGGTGTCCCGGCACTCATTGGGATTGCCCGAGACGTCTGACGGCTGAATTGGGTTTTCCTGAAGGTATGGATAATCCCACCTCATTAGAGCCATATATGGGGGCATCGGTAAGTAAAAAGGGAGGCGTGTATGTATGCCCTTCTGCTACGGGCATACCATTTTTCAAGTGGGCCGGCAACTCAATTGCGTTAGATGAAAGAGAGCATCGTGCTACTTATGCGATTAATGGATGGATGGCCTCATTTGCTGCTTATTATACTGGTGGAACAGGAGAGAGTCCAGGCTCTCCGCCTAATCCGAGCCATTATGAAAATGGCAAGATTGAGTACTTATTTTTGCGCGGCGAAACGAAACTGATGAATGTTCGCCAACCAGGAAGGACGTTATTCTTTACCGATCTGGCTTATGGAATAGCATACCCGGGTTTCTTTGACCCCATTGGTTTACGATTAGGCAATCCGGTTATGCATGCCTGGCATGGAAGAATCAATCCCAAAATCGGCCGTACTATTAATCCTAGCTTGTCCAGAGGTATCTATGCGAATACCGGTTACGGATATGCGAATATCGGTTTTGTTGACGGCAGCGTTTCCAAGCAGCCTAATGATTTTGTTAATCCTTGGAAGCAGGGCGACAAGACTAAGTATCCGCGGTGGTGTTACTATGTTTTTGATCACTAATATTTTAGTTAACTTTTTTATAGGAGGTGTATAAGATGAAAGTGTTAATAAAGATGGTGGTGTTTGTATTTTTGGCTCTTAGTGCGGTGTCCTTTGCGGGCGTACTCAAGGTTCAGAGCTATACGGCAAATCCTGCGGCGTGGTCAGGTGATGAGGATACCGGAGGCATTGAGCTTACCGATGGTGTTCGGCCGTCTTATGATATATTTCATGCAGGTTGGTCGTCGTATGACCTTACAAGTCAGAATTTGGAAATAGTTTTTGACTTTGGCGACAGTAATGACTTAAGATCAATCGAATTATACTATTTAAACTCTGCGGATTTGAGTATTGTAGCACCTTCAAGCGTTACATATTCGTTTAGCACCGATGGTGTCAATTTTACAAATCCTGTTACGAAAAACAGTGATTTTGTTACGGTCGATGGTGTAGCTACAGCAAAAGTGGATATGCCGGGAACAACCTGCAGGGATGTAAAGGCAGTTATAATTGCTCCCAGTTGGGTTAAATTGGGCGAATTCACTTTCATTGCTCCATCTATTTATCCAATTTCTTATGTAGCTGATCCCGCTCCAGATGCAGGTACGCCTGACACGGGTGGAGATGAGTTGATTGATGGTGTTTTGCCAACAGATTGGTATAGCAATGGATGGGTAGGGTGGAATATACCAAGCTCCGATCTGGTTATTACATTTGATATGAACGTTCCGCATGAACTTTCTTCAATTGGTATGCATTATATGGCCGTTAGTGGTTGGAGCTTGGAAAGTCCGACAGCAGTTACGCTTACATTCAGTAATGACGGCGTTAATTTTGGTAATCCTGTAACTTACAGTGCATTTGACAGCAACGATGGCGTTCATACGACATATATTGATGTGCTTGGTGCTGTCAGCAGGTATGTCAAGGCTGAGATAACGGGAGGGGTTAGCGGTTGGCTTCGGCTTGGTGAGGTTGCATTCGTCGATAAAGGAGAGGTGGTTTATACAGCAGCCCCTGCAGCAGATTATACCGCACCTGATGATGGCGGTGAATTAGCAGATGGTTTGGCTCCTGTAGGAGATGTATGGAATAATGGTTGGTCGAATTATAACGTTCCGGATGGCAATCTGGTAATCACATTTAATCTCAATGATTCTGTTGCGCTGTCTTCGATTGACCTTTCTTATATGGTTTACGATGCATGGACTTCATATGCTCCCAATGCAGTTACATATAGCTTTAGCAATGACGGCGTAACCTTTTCCAACCCTGTAACGATTACTGGGCTGGATAATAGTAACTGGGAGCACACCGAAGCGGCAAATATCCCTGGTGGCATTACAGCTAAATATGTCAAAGCTGAGTTAACGCCTAACAGCCTTGGTACTTGGATGCGTCTTTCTGAGTTCACATTTGTTGAACGTGGCGAGATTTCATACACGACCAGTGTTACGCCAGTTTGGTTTACACCTGACAACAATCATAATTTGGCAAACGGTATATTGCCGACGGACCCGTATAATGTGGACTGGGTAAAATATAACACCGGAATTCTGGAAGTTAATTTTAATCTTAATGACACAGTTACTCTTTCCGATGTTGGTATCCATTATTATGTTCTGAGCGGGTGGAATCAAAAGCCACCGAGCAGCGTTACGCTGACTTTCAGTACAGATGGTATAAATTTTGCCAATCCTGTAACGCGGTCGGTTTTTGACAGTAATAATGGGGCGCATACGACAAAAATTAGTGTGCCGAATGTTACCTGTCAGTATGTCAAGGCTGTAGTGACGGCACCCTCTGTTTCTCTGTGGCATTGTTTAGGAGAGTTCTTATTTTATGAAAGTGGAACTAACTATAACAATGTGCCAACAGCAGTAGCTGCTGGTCTTGTAACATTTAATGACAATCCGTATGATACAATAGTTGTTTTTGACCATCCCGTGGATGCTGTATCTGCCACCAATTTGGACAATTACAAGATGACTGGCAACTTAATTGCAGGCGCTGAAGTATGGAGCAAGGCATCAAATTGTGTGAAGATTTCAGTTGCAATACCTCTTGCTTCCGGTGTCAGCCACAACCTTAAGTATAAGAATATTCAGGGACTTGCCGGCGATAAAATTACCTACTGGCGGCAGACGAACTCTTTTGCTCAGACAAGCATTACTGCATCCGCAGGGAAGCTTTTGATAAAACAACTTCCAGATGGTGCCTACAATACGGTTCCGCCTCTTAATGGAGTATCCTTTCAGAGCGGAGATAATAATATTTGGATTGTGCCCAGTTTTGGTAACTTGGCGGCTCAGGCTATGTTAATGGCCAATGAGGTCAGCCCTGATCCCTGTTATCTCGCTTCGGCAAACTTATACCTTCATTGGTATGTTAATCACCTTGAGACCGATGGTACTATTTATAACTATACAGGCACGTATCCCAGCTACAATAAGACCAGTGATCGCGACTCCACCGATGCCTATGCGGCCCAATTTATTGAAACCGCGTATATGTACTATCAGGCAACTCATGATACTGCTTTCCTTAATTGGGTCTGGCCGTATGTTATTCAGGTTGCTGGCGCAATGGATTTGACGCTTCAGTCAGATGGGCTTACCTATGCAAAGCCAACTGTCCTTGTGAAAGGACTAATGGACAATACAGACGTGTATATTGGCTATAAGGCTGCTGCGGGATTTGCCGCTCTGAAATCTGACACCGTTCGACAGTCGGCATGGTCAACAAAGGCGAATAACAGTCTTGCCGGCCTTGAAACGATGTATCTTGGTGATTCGCTCGGTCGGTATGCCATTGCAAAAAGTTCCAGTGGCCTTGAGATATCATGGACAAATGTTAATCCTGACGGCGATTCGCAGATGTTTGCAATTCGCAATGTTCTTATGGAAACAAATACTAACCGTGCTTTGAAAATATGGAATGCTTCAATCCAGCAATTTGTACCGAACCATGTTCCGAATGAAAATCTTTCTTCAGCATGGTGGGTTCTTGGCGGTTTTGGAGCCGGTGAAGGCGACGAAGCCGAAACTGAGGTATGTTTCATTGCAAGCCAAAAGGGAATGGCCTCCTGGGCAAGTTATATCTTTGTTGATTACCAAAGCATTATGATTATGCACAACAGAGCAATGCAGCAGCAAATTGGAGATTTCAATATCGATGGCCGAGTTGATTTTGAAGATTTTGCGATTTTTGCAGCACAGTGGTCTGACGGTGTTGATTTTAGTGATTTGGCCAATTTTGTTGAGAAATGGCTGGCAGTAGAAATTTGGTGGAATTAACACAATTGCCATCGCAACTTTTACATGTTTACGAATTGAAAAGCGGAAAGTATATCTTTCCGCTTTTTAATGGGGAATACGAGGATTCTGTATGATATACTGTGTTGATAAAACCAAAAAGGAAATGTTATTATGCATAGCTAAACAGGAAATAACACGGACGGAGTTATGGTGAGATGGTTTATTTGTATATAACAATGATTATGTTTTTTGGGAATAATTAAATGACAACTTCGAAGAAGAATCTGCGAATAGCGCTTGTGCCTCCCTGTCAGTGTTCTGAACAGATAAAGCTCGATATAAGAGCGGCAGTTTTAAATGAGTCTGATACTGTAAAAAAAATAAAAATAAGTATTTATCTTGATAAGCAGGAGCCGGAGTATTTGCTGTATGAAAAAACCGGCACAGTCAATGCTCAGGAATTGTTCATGGCTCAGCATTACTGGCCATCGCTGGGCTATGCCGGCAGACACAAGATAATTGCTTATGCGAATATGGAAGGTCAGACCTTTACTGTTAAATCTCCTGTTGAGATTGTTGCCTCGCAGACCAGGTCGCTTAGGCACATAAGCGGCGCCTGGATGGGTATTACTCATTGGTGCGATAAGGAAGGAAAGTATTGGCAGGAAGATATAAAAAAACTGAACGACAACCAGTGGCGTGAAGTTGTACGCGGTATGGACGAAATCAATATGAAGATTATCGTTGTTCAGGAAGTGTTTAGAAATCAGGAATATGTTGGAAAACATAAAATCGAAAAAGAAGGATATAAAGGCAGGGCTTACTATTCGTCTAAGTTGTATCCCGAAAAAATGCAAATGGCTGCGGAAGATCCAATAGGCGCTATCCTTGCCGAGGCTGATAAGACAGACTCGTGTGTATTTCTTGGCGTTGGGATGTACGCCTGGTTCGATTTTACGGCTGGTTCTCTTGAATGGCATAAAAAAGTCGCTAAAGAGCTGTGGGAACTTTACGGTCATCATAAATCTTTTTATGGTTGGTATATATCTGAAGAAATTCATGGAACTCTTGGTGCAAATGACAGTCGTCGTCAGGAAATTGTTGACTTTTTCAAAGAGTTCAAGAAATATGTAAGTCAGTTTGCTCCCGATAAGCCAGTTATGCTTGCGCCGAATTGCCACGACATCCTCGATGGATATAAGTATTGGCCGCAACTGCTGAAAAATGTTGATGTTCTTTGTCCTTTTGCGTTCCATCGTATGCCATCCGGCGATATGACCGGGCAGGAAGCTGCTAATCTTATGCAAAAGTTATGCGATGATGCAGGCTCGCATTTGTGGCTTGATATGGAAGTATTTTTGTCTGATGGCGGCTCATCTCTTTACCCACGTCCAATAAATCAGATTGTAAGTGACATGACTAAGTTCACTAATTTTGAAAAGATATTATGCTATCAGTATCCGGGGCTTATGAATCCTCCCTGGGCTCAGGTCAAACTTGGTGGCCAGCCGGCTGTAAATCTTTTTAATGATTACAAGAAGTTTATCGAGACGGGAAATCTTTTACGGACATGATCGACTGGCAGCAGCTTTCAAAATCATTGACATAGCAATGTAACCAGAGGATTGCCGGACAATATGGCAATCAGAATTTATGAAAAGGAAGTTATTTATGAAAAGTTGTTTAGTTGTGTTTGTGCTGACTGCGGCATCATTGTGTGTTGCACAGGATAATTATATTGAAAGTTTCGGCAGTCCGCTTGGTTCATTGCCTATGCTCTCCGATGCCCAGACTCGTTCGATATCGGCGGAGAATCCCACCGGCGAGCCGGGTAACGGCGCAAAAACTGAGCCAAACGCTCCGGATGCGGCCGCCGCTGCAAAATGCATGGGAAAGGGCTGGAAAGTAAAGCCGCGTGTAACTCTCAAAGCTAATTCGACATTTACGATGGCACAGATCGATGGCCCAGGCGTGATTCAGCACATTTGGTTGGCAGGAAATGGAACTATTTATCGCGATTGCGTCATTCGTTTCTACTGGGATGATGAAATTACTCCTTCAGTCGAGGTGCCTCTTGGGGATTTTTTTGCTGAAGGGTATGGTGTTAGTTATAACATTAATTCACTGCCGATAGTTGTAAATCCGACCGGTGGATGCAATTCTTATTGGCCGATGCCGTTTAGAAAATCAGCTCGGATAACTGTCGGGAACCAGAAATCAGAGGAAATCGGCGGTTTTTATTACCAGGTTACCTATAGTCTGACCGATGTTCCCGAAAAGGCTGCATATTTTCACGCGCAATGGCGCAGGACAAATACTACAGACCCTAATAAGCCGGAGCATATTTTGCTTGATAATGTAAAAGGCAAGGGGCACTACGTCGGCACATTTATTGCGTGGACACAGTTATCAAACGGATGGTGGGGCGAAGGCGAGATGAAGTTCTTCATCGATGGCGACAAGGAATACCCCACGATATGTGGTACCGGAACGGAGGATTATTTTGGCGGAGCGTGGTGTTTTGGCGATACTTATTCGACCGCTTTTCTTGGATACCCCTATTGTCAGAAAGAAGCCAACAAGATTCCAGAGCACGCGTTATATCGCTGGCATATCCTTGACCCTATTCGATTCAACGAGAATATCAGGGTTTCTGTTCAGGCTCTTGGCTGGTGGCCTAATGGTTGCTATCAGCCGCTGTCGGATGATATTTGTTCCACGGCTTACTGGTATCAGACGGAGCCGCACAATCCGTTTCCGAAGATGTCCGAACCTAAGTACAGATGGCCGAGATAATTTAATTATTACTACGTGGTAGAAATGAAAACAGACAAAATCCTATTAGCAATAATAATCTTAATCAGCATGTCCATTTGTTTTACTGGTTGTGGTAGAGCCGAGCAATGTCAATCCTCCAGTCTAAAACAAATTGTGCCAAATGTGTTTCCTGTTTTTTATGAGCGGATAGAAAATGTTGGTGATTATATTCTGTCCTGTCAAATACCACAGGGCGGATTATGCAGAAACATCGGCGAGCGCAGTGGCAAAGAGGCGTTTATGACGACCTATTGCTTTGGCGGGACAGCGTTGATAAAAGCCTTTCAAATGACCGGCAAAAAGGAATATCTTGATGGCGCTAAAAAATTCATCGACTTTTGGATGGCTTATCAAAATAAAGAGCCGGACAGATTTGGCGTTGTGGGAACTTTTTATGATAAATATTTAAATGAAAAAGGCGAGATAAAGAACCATTATTATGATGCCGCCGAGTCTGTTTCAAATAAGGGTGGGGCGGGCTATGATGCTTCCGATGCCGATGGCCCGACTATTGCGTGGACAGCGTGGGAATATTATAAGCTGACAGGAGACAGGCAATATCTGGAGCAGTATAGAGAAAATTTCAAACTTATTTTAAAATCAATGCAAGCTACGGTTGACCTTGCCGATTGGCTGACTTACTGCCATCCAAAATGGTCATTTAAATATTTAATGGATGTTTGCGAAGTATGGGCGTTTCTCGATTCACTGGAGAATATCTTCCATCAGCTTTCTGAACAGCAACTCGCCGAAGATTGTCGGTTATGGAAAGATAATATCCGGCAGACGATAAATAAAAACTGGTGGAACAGCGAAAGGGGTTGGTATTACTGGTATTTGGACGGCGGCGGAAATTATAACAAAGATATGAATTGGCATAAATGGTATCCTGATGCCGCAGAGCAGATATGGCCAGTGCTCTGGGGTGTTACCTCGCAGCAGCAGACCGAGACGCAAATAGTCTGGAAAGAGTTTAATGAAAATATACCGGATTGGCACAGAAAAGATTTAGACTGGCCTGCGGTCAGCACAGTAGCTATTATGATGTGTGATTATGACAAAGCCTTTGCTCACACAAACAACATACTTGCGAAAAAACTCAATGCCCGGGATTTTCAGACCAACCAAGGCTATTTTGTTATTCGCAATTGCTGTGTTGATTTTGAGCTTACAGGTTCGCTGCATTTAGTTACTGACAGCTTAAGTGTTATTGGCAATCAGTTCAAATTTGATTTTTCATCTATCCCTGACGGAGGGGGCAGCATAATTATTCGGCTTAATAAAGGTGAAAAGACTTCTTTGTATATAGATGGCAAACAGCAGGCGATTGGTCGTGAGAATGGTAGAATCGTTGTTCCGGTACAAATCAAGACTGGACAAGTAAAAAGTTTCAGGCTTAGCTTCTAATATGTTGTTCAGGCAGAAAGGTATTATGAGAATCACAGGTACTTTTTTAGACGAGATTACTTTCGATATTCCATCGAATAACTGGGGTACGGCTCAGTGGGATATGGATTTTGCCGCGATGAAGCGAATCGGAATTGATACCGTGATTATTATTCGCAGCGGTCTCAACAGGCAGGCAATTTTCAATTCAAAAGCCATAAGCAAAAAAGTTAAATTGCTGCCGGTCCATAGCGACCTTGCTCAAATGTTTCTTGAGCTTGCCGAAAAGCATAAGATGAAACTTTTCTTTGGCACTTATGATTCTAATATTTTTTGGCGAGATGGACGATTACAGGATGAAGTTGATATAAATCTTGAGCTGGTTGATGAGATTTGGCAGAAGTATGGTAAATGCAGCGCGTTTGCCGGCTGGTATATGGCGCACGAATTTGGCAGGCTATATGGCGATGTGCCGAAGTCTCTGAAAAAAGTTGCTGATAGATGCAAAGCTGTCAGTGGCGGTCTGCCGGTTATAATGTCGCCATATATGTGGGGCAAAAAAGCTGTTGGAGAAGATGCGATAGATATTGAGCAGCACCGCAAAGAATGGAATGATATTCTTTCGATTCTCCACAAGAGCGTCGATATAGTGGCCTTTCAGGATGGGCATGTGGATTATAACGAATTAAAAGATTATATCTGCGTCAACAAACAACTGATAAACAAATACCAAATGACCGCCTGGTCGAATGTCGAAAGTTTCGACAGAGATATGCCGTTTAATTTCCCTCCTATTGATTGGCGCAAAATGCAGTGGAAATTGGATTTTGCTGCTCAGGCTGGTGTTGATAAGTGCATCACGTTTGAGTTTTCTCACTTTATGAGTCCCTATTCTACCTGGCCGTCAGCCAGAAATCTTTTTTTTAGATACTGTGAACATTTTGGAATAGATATCAAAGAACTTTGTGATTGAAAGGGAATAGAATGAAGCTGCGATTAGGTGTATTACTATTATTGTTCGTTTTAGTTTTTAATTGTCGTGTATTTGCGATGGACGAAAAATTTTGCCGAATAAGCAAAACTGATTATATTGACAAGGTTAAAGGCGGCTGGCTCGGCCAAATAGCGGGAGTAGCGTGGGGATTTCCGACAGAATTTGCTTTTCAGGGCAAGATGATGTCGGAGGGCAGAGTGCCCGTGTGGAAAGAAAAGATGATTAATGAGGGGTTCTGCCAGGATGACCTGTATGTTGAAATGACATTTTTGCAGACTCTCGACAAATATGGGTTTGATGTTTCGCTTCGACAGATTGGCATAGATTTTGCCAATAGCGAATATGGCCTGTGCCACGCCAACGACAAAGGCAGATGGAACCTCAGAAATGGCATCGCTCCGCCTGACAGTTCGCATCCAAAGTTCAATGAACACGCCGATGACATAGATTATCAGATTGAGGCGGATTTTTCAGGCTTGATTGCCCCATGTATGCCTCATTATCCAGTCGAGGCCGGCGAAAAATTCGGCAGACTTATGTGTTATGGCGATGGCGTGTATGGCGGCCAGTTTGTCGGGGCTATGTATTCGCTGGCATATTTTGAGAATGATATAGAAAAAGTGGTCAGAAAAGCGATTACATATATACCGGAAAAAAGCCAGTATTATGAATGTATAACTGATGTTATAAAAGGGTTTGAACAGAATCCGCAGGACTGGCGAAAAACGTGGGAGTTTATTAACGAAAAATATCACAAAAACGTTGATTATCGCCAATTCAGTTGTATCATTGCGAATGGTTTTAATATCGATGCCAAAATTAACGGCGCTTATATTGTGATGGGGCTGCTTTATGGGCGTGGCGATTTTGAAAAAACGATAAAAATCGCTATGATGTGCGGGCAGGACTCTGATTGCAATCCATCAAACGCCGGGGGAATACTTGCCACAGCCATAGGCTATAATAAATTGACTGCGAAATATAAAAATATAAATAACAAAGAGAAATTTTATTATACCAAATATAATTTCTCCGAACTGGTAGATGTCAGTGTAAAATTAGCTGAGCAGCTTGTTGTGAGAAATGGCGGCAAAGTGGAAAAATCAGCCGATAGTGATATTTGGATAATTCCGCAAAAGCCTGTTTCGTCGCAGATATTGGAGCAATCGACCAATCCCTGTTCTCCGGTTGGGAGTTTATTTACAAAGAAAGAATGGTCGCAAATTAAATTTCACAATCCTGAAAATGCGGAAAAGCAGCCTCCTGCGTTTGCGATTAATGATTTTGCACCGGGCTGGCAGGTAATCGATTGCGGTGATTATATGCTGCCGGGGCTTTATGACGAGTGGGACGGGCATAAGTCTGTTTTAGTAACTCATCCTTACAGCCAGACAATTCCTTGTGTGATAACCAGAGATTATTCTGTGCCTGCAAAAGGTAAAACGCGATTGCATATAATTGTCGGTCACCATTATATGGGAGATTTTGATTTGATAGTCAAAGTTGATGAAAAGGAGGTGTTGAATAAAACCATTGGGCCGGTCACAGCTAAAAATCATTGGCTGGAAGAAAATATAGACTTATCGTCTTATGCCGGTAAGACTATAAAAATAGAACTTTTTAATAAAGCCAATGGCTGGGCTTGTGAGTCGGCATATTGGGACGTGATTGAAATAGTTCGTAATTGATTATGTTTTGTGAATTTTTTTATATGGATTCCAAATAGAATTCGCACCGTTCTCCGCGGGTAAGCGAAGCTGAGATAAATGGTTTAACTGTTCGATGCGCGAGAAATAATACCAATTGGTACGATCCTATACTTTGGAGTAAAAATGTCAAAGAAGAATTTTGCTGAACTTGCTGCGTTTTATAAAAACGCCCTGCTGAACAATGTCCTGGATTTTTGGTCAAAAAAATCTCTCGACAAAGAATATGGTGGGTACTTTACTTGTTTGGACAGAGAGGGCAATGTTTACGACACGGACAAATTTGTCTGGCTGCAATGCCGGCAGGTATGGATGTTCTCCGCTTTATATAATAGATTTCAGAAAAACAGCCAGTGGCTCGATATAGCGAAGCTCGGCGCAGATTTCCTCGCCAAAAACGGAATGGATGAAAATGGCGACTGGTATTTCTCGCTCGACAGAACAGGAAACCCCCTCGTCGCGCCATATAATATCTTCAGCGATTGTTTTGCCGCGATGGCGTTCAGTCAATATGCTTTGGCGACCGGCGATGAAAAGGCGAAAAAGATAGCATTAAACACTTATCAGCACATCCTCAAACGCAAATCCAATCCGAAAGGCAAATATACAAAAGCAGTCGCAGACGCAAGACCGATGATGTCGATGGCTGTGCCGATGATATTGGCGAATTTGTCGCTGGAGATGGAATGGCTTTTAACTCCGCAGCAGCTCAACTCCGCACTTAATATGTGCGTCAATGAGGTAACGGGACTGTTTTATAATAAGCAGGCAGGCCTGCTGCTGGAAAATGTTCAGCCCGATGGCGGGAGGATTGATTGTTTTGAAGGCAGATTGATCAATCCAGGCCACGGCATAGAGGCGATGTGGTTTTTGATGGATATTGGCAGACGCAGAAACGATACCGCATTGATAAACAAATGCTGTGATATAATGTTTAATACGCTCAAGTACGGCTGGGATGAGAAATACGGCGGCATCTTTTATTTTCTCGACATCGACGGGCATCCGCCCCAGCAGCTCGAATGGGACCAAAAACTCTGGTGGGTTCATCTGGAAACGCTGGTTGCCCTCGTTATGGCCTATGCCAGCACGGGCAAAGAAGAATACTGGCAGTGGTTCAAAAAAATACACGATTACTCCTGGGAACATTTTGCTGATAAAGAATTCGGCGAATGGTTCGGCTATCTTAACAGACAGGGTGATGTTCTCTTCCAGTCCAAAGGCGGCAAGTGGAAGGGCTGTTTCCATCTGCCGCGAGCGTTGTTTCTTTGCTCAAAGGAGCTCGAAAAATTAGCCGCAAAATAAACAGATGGGTATAATATGAATCGAACCTTTGATTTAGTTGTTGTTCTTGTGTATTTGGCGTGTACTTTTACTATAGGTATCTTTGCAAGTAGGATACTTCATCGCGGCCGCAAGACCACTGAAGACTTTTTTCTTGCTGGTCGTGATATGAAAGGCTGGATAACAGGCCTGTCATTTTCGCTGGCCGCCGTCAATGCGGATGTCGCGCCTCTTTATGTCGGTATGGGCGCTGCGATGGGGTTATCGGTGTGCTGGTTTTATCTGTCGAGATTTACTATTGGCTGGCTGATTATAGCGACGCTGTTTGCCGTCAAGTGGCGGCAAATCGGAATTGCGACAGGGCCTGAGTTCTTTTCTTTGAGATTCAAAGGAAATCAGGGCAAATTTGTAAGGGTTTATTCATCCCTGTATGGCTTGTTTGTCGGAATGATTCCGTGGATTGGCGCTGGATTACTTGGCCTTCATATGATTGTAGGCCCGATATTCGGTATTGAGAATAAAATAATTACGATTTCGATTGTTGTCCCCATAATACTGGGATATGTCTGGATTTCCGGATTCGCGGGCATACTTGTTGTTGATATTTTTCTGGGCATTGTCATTGTTTTGGCGAATATTGCCTTAATGTTTATCGTTTTGTTTCATTTCGGCGGCCCTACAGGCCTGGCTGACGCTATTACAAAAGTTCATGGCGCATTTGCTCATAATATAATGAACCCGCTCCCTCAGGCGGGTAATGCTATTTTAACTCCGATGGTAGTGGGCGCATGGCTTTTGCTTTCAACTTTTGGAATAGGCGGCAATGTCGGCGCCGAAGGCCAGCGTATTATCTCCTGCCGCAACAATAGAGAAGCGGCCAAGATGGCCGTCTGGGCGGAGATTACGCTGTTTATAATACTCCTGTCGCTTACGCTGCCTGCTCTTGGTGCGATAGTAAATCATCCGGAACTATACCGTGCGGTTCCTGCTCAGCGCGAACTTGCCTATGGACTTCTTCTCGCTGATTTTCTGCCTAAGGGTGTTTTGGGCCTTGCTCTGGCGGCCATAGTTGCTTCTGTTATGTCGACAGTATCGAGCTTTTTGAATTATGGCTCCCAAACTTTCGTAAATGATGTGTATGGTACATTGATTGGCAAGCCCAAAGAAGCACAGGCTGTCTGGCTTGGCAGATTTTTTATGCTGGTGATTATGGCGGTTTCACTTCTTGTCGTATATTTTTCCAATAGTTTAATCGGTATTGCTGTTGTGTTGATAGGGCTTTTTGGTTCAACTGCTCTTATCGGCTGGGCTCAATGGTGGTGGTGGCGAATAAATTTCAAATCATGGGTTACCGCAAATGTAGCCGGACCTGTAGTGTATTTTTCTCTGTCATTTATTCTCAGCAGAATTGACTGGTGGCAGCAGCAGGCAACGCAGGTGGAATCCGTTCGCCAGCAGATGCAGATGTACCAGGCGGTTATTTCTATGGTCATTACTACAAGCGCCTGGATGTTCGTTGCCTTTATCACAAAGCCCGAAGATATGGAACTGTTGAAAAGTTTTTATCGCAAGGCTCGTCCTTTGGGATTATGGGGACCAGTTCGTCGGGCAATCCAAGCTGAAGAAGGCAGAAAAATAGATACACCCAAATTGTTAATACCTGCGGGTCTGTTCGTTACGTTTTTGGGCGCGACTTGGCTGATACTTTCGGTTATTTGTCTTTCATATCTGTTTGTAGGCAAGTGGAATATAGGCATTCTTTGCGGCGTGGTTGCGATTATTTTTGCGATAGCGTTTAAATATGCTTTCCGATGGCACATCGACAGAATGGCGATTGCCGGCCCTATCCCTAAATGATTTGTGAGGTTTTTGTTGAGTATTTTTTCCTGTATTCAACAGGCGTTATACCTGTCTGGACTTTGAAGTATCTCGAAATATGGCTTGCATCGGTAAACCCAAGGCTGATTGCGATTTGGGTTATCGGCAGGTCGGTATCAATCAGCATATGACGAATGCCTTCTGTGCGTGCCTGTCTTATAGCATCGTGAATTGACATTTCAAGATGGTTTTTAAATTTTCTCGCAAGATTTCTGCGGGACATCCCGATTGCCGTCGCTATATCGTCAACCTGCAATATGCTTCTGCTGTTCGTTTTTATAAAATCAAGAGCCTTTAAAACCTCTTTGTCTCCCACAGCGAATATATTTGTTGACTGTCTGTTTATAACTTCAATGGGATGTATAAATATAATATGCTTGTCTATTGTCTGACCGTTCATTAACCCATCGAGCATCTCGGCGGCCTGAAAACCGGCATCCTTGCTGTTATAAGAAATACTTGACAGCGACGGTGTTGTAAGATTGCAGTCGATTTCGTCGTTGTCTATTCCCAAAATAGCAATGTCTGCCGGTACTTTGATGTTGTTTTCCTGACAAATTTGAACCAAACGTATGCCCAGATCATCGTTTGCCGCCAATATCGCCATAGGATTCGGAAGTTTTTTGAGCCAATTGGCCAGCTTCTGTTTTTCCATGGCAGTGTTTTTTGTGAATGAATCGGATGTCGTAAGGTACAGCTTTGTTTCTATACCCAGACCGGCATTAGCGCTGACAAAACTATCCTGACGCTGCATTGACCAATCGAATCCTGCGAAACCGTAGAACGACAGATTTCTGAATCCTCTCTCATTGAAAAAGGCCGATGCCATTTTCCCGATTGCTTTGTTGTTGCAGACAATATATGGAATGTTGTACAGTTTGCTTTCTTCGGTGTAGTGTGCTACTATTGCAGGCAGACCTTTGAAACTTACTTTTTTGGCTTTGTCCTGATTTGGTATATATGCGATTGCTCCATCAAAACCGGCATTTTTTAGAATGATTAGCTTATTAAGTGATGTCTGTTTTTCGAGATATAGCGGCAATTGTGTTGTGAGATTCCAGGTGCCGTGCAGCTTGGAGTATTCGATTACGCCTCTGGTGAAATTGTGTCCGAATGGATCAGCCCTTGAGATCATAATCATTACTTTTTTGTGTTTTGCACCCATGCTAAACCTTTGCGCTATTCTGGAATCATTATAAAAAGGAATAGCAAGGCTGGCAAGTATGATTTGAAGGTATTGTAATAAAAAGATATTTTACAAAAATTTATGAATCAATGACAATACTATTAATTGGCGAAGCGAATACAGAATTCATAGAGTTTTTTGTTAAGCAATCTGTCGTCGCTAAGGCCACGATGGATGCTGAAAAATCTTCGGCGTATTTCTCCTGATATTTTCTAAAAAAATCCCAGTTATGCCAATTGGTATAATTTCTCTCGCATCGCGGCAGGTTGTAACCATTTATACCAGCTTCGCTTATCTGCGGACAACGGTTCGAATTCTATTTAGAATCCGTATGATTCCCGGCAATTTGAAGAAAGAGACCTCCTAAAATTCCCCCAATGTCCTAAAATGGCGTACTATTGTCTTGAAATCGCCTTGTCAGGCAAGACAAATTTTCATATAAACCAGTATATGGCTGGACTATAAATTAGGGGGTAATTCCCCAAAGTTTAATTTCTGCGGCAGATAAGTTTTGTCAGGTGGAGCGCTTGTTCCTTTATGTTTTTTATCAGGAGTATATATGTCTTTTGGCAGTAATTTTGTCTGGGGTGTGGCAACTGCAGCTTATCAGATTGAAGGATCGCCTGATGTCGATGGCAAGGGTTCATCAGTATGGGATATGAAATGCAAAAGGCCGGGCGTTATTTTTGAAAATCAAACCGGCAATATCACCTGCGACCATTACCATAGATATAAAGAGGATGTAAAGATAATGAAGGATCTTGGCATACAGGCATATCGTATGTCTATTTCCTGGCCGAGAGTTTTGCCTGCCGGTATCGGCAGGGTTAATCAAAAAGGTGTGGATTTTTATAATTTGCTCATAGATGAATTACTGAAAAACAACATAGAGCCTTTCATAACAATGTTCCACTGGGATTATCCGCAGAAACTTTATGAAATGGGCGGCTGGCTCAATCCTGAAAGTTCAAACTGGTTTGCAGATTACACCAAAGTTTTAATGGATAATTTTTCAGACAGGGTAAAGAACTGGATAACTCTTAATGAGCCTCAGTATTTTATTCATTGGGGATACTGTGAGACAAGCCACGCGCCAGGCATAAGGCTGGCTTTCCCGGAAATACTGCTTGCCGCCCATAATGTTCTGCTCAGTCACGGCAAGGCGGTTCAGACAGCTCGCAGTTATTCAAAACAGAATGCGATTATCGGTTACGCTCCTGTCGGCGATTTATATGTGCCTTATAACGAAAATTCAAAAACGGATATTGAAGCCGCAAGGAGTGAGACGTTCAGCGTAAAACCGCTGAGTATTTTTAATTCCGCCTGGTGGATGGACCCAATTTTGTTTGGTAAATATCCGCAGCAGGGGATTGATATCTATGGCAAAGATATGCCTCAATACACTGATAAGGATATGGAAATAATCAGTTCACCGATAGACTATCTTGGTTTGAATATATATTTTGCAAAGCACGTCTCCACAGATGATAAAGGCAATACAGTAGAAATGTCCAGAGAGCCTGGTCATTGGTACACGCCTATGGGTTGGCCGACGGAACCGAAATCTTTATACTGGGGTCCAAAATTTTTCTACGAAAGATATAACAAACCCATAATCATCACCGAGAATGGAGTAGCTAATTTGGATTGTGTTTCTGCTGATGGCAAAGTACACGATCCACAGAGAATCGAATTTTTGCGGAGATATCTGACCTGGCTGAAAAAAGCCTATAAAGATGGCATAGATATTAGAGGCTATTTCCAGTGGTCGCTGATGGACAATTTCGAATGGGCGTATGGTTTTAGTAAACGTTTCGGCATTGTTTATACTGATTTCCAGACTCAGCAGAGGATTATCAAGGACTCAGGATATTGGTATAAAAATGTAATTAAAACCAATGGGGGAATTTTATAGAACATAGTTGCATTTTTTTAGTTGCTAATTTTAATCATACTGAGGCAAACTAAAGCTCTGTGAATAACCCCAGTCGCGATTGCCCTTGGCTATTTTAATGATGAGGTTGCGAAGCTCATCGGATATTTGCGGCCGTCCCATTTTGCGGCACAGACTGCCATCATACTTTTGGGCGATGAGAGCGCGGTGCCAGCGAAGAATTGTGTCTGGCGAAAAAATAGTCGAAACTTCCGACAGCAGCTTTTTGCCAAGCTCTTTGCCACGTACGGCCAGACGTCGCCGCTGGTCATCATTGAGAATGATACGCATTTTACCAAACTTTTCCCGAAGGATTTTATTTTCTTCTTTGAGGTATTCTAATATATCCTGCTGATGGCGGTTCATCCAGCCAGCCAGCATTATCAGTAGCACAGTCCACGTTCGAGTTTTCATACCGTCATCCTTATAATTATGAGGCGGTAATTATGGTTTGCTGAAAAAACTATAAGTTTTTTATTGACAAGGAGATATGTTCTGTTTATGCTGTGCCGAGTGAATGGATTAAGTGGAAAAAGT
>MHXU01000082.1 GCA_001824555.1 Planctomycetes bacterium GWC2_45_44 | reverse complement strand
TTATAAATTTGTTTACACCATGCCTTTTTATCGGACAAATACAGGGAATTTCTTGAAATATAACACTATTTTAAGCGAACACCCTTGTTAGGTACTGTAAGTTATTTTATTTAAAGAAGTTAAGAATAAAATCGAAATAACTTGCAAAGCGTCAATTCACTTACTATATTATCAGGTCTTAATAAGAACCCCGATGACAGATTTAAGCAGTGTTATATGGGACTTAAATTGGTACAGACTGTGAAAAAGAAAGAGAAAATGGAAAAAAAAGCAACACAGAGCAAGGCTGTAAAAAAGCCCGCACCGCGGAAGAATGATGTTCCTGTTTATACAAAGACCAGTGAGTATTTGACGGCAGAAGAGGTTGCACATTATAAAAACATTCTGCTGGAAAAAATGCACGAGTTGATGGGCGATGTAAGTTCTATCGAAGGCGAAGCCCTTAAAAAGTCGCGTCTTGACGCTGCCGGCGACCTGTCGAGTATGCCAATACATATGGCGGATGTTGGTACGGATAATTATGAGCAGGAGTTTTCGCTGAATCTTGTGGACAGCGAAAGAAAAGTTCTTCGCAAAATAACAGACGCTTTGCAGCGAATTGACGATGAGACCTACGGCATTTGTGAAGTAACCGGCAGAGGAATTTCAAAGCCGCGTCTTGAGGCTCGTCCCTGGGCGAGATACTGTATGGCTTACGCAAAACTGGTTGATAAGGGCGTTGTCCGTGAGGGCGACCCTGTGCCGGAAGGCGTGGAGTTAGAGCAGTAAAAACAGAGCATAAGAGCAAAAGAACAAAAGAGCGTAAGGCATATACCTTATGCTCTTTTTTTATGGTTTGGTGTTTCTGATTTCTATTTTCCAAAATCTATAAAACCCTTGACCAGTCGCACAAAGTATGTTCTAATAAATGCCTGTGTAATTTTTTAATAGCCCTTTAAAATAAAGGATTTAGCAGATGAAAGTCAGTAAAAAAGCACAGGCTGTTCCGCCATCAGCCACTATGGCGGTTGATACAAAAGCGAAAGAACTCAAGGCAAAGGGTATTGACGTTGTCGGATTCGGAGCGGGTGAGCCTGATTTCGATACGCCGGGGTATATAAAAGACGCGGCAATTGCAGCATTGAAAGCCGGCAAGACCGGATATACTCCTACGCCGGGCATTCCTGAACTTCGCAAGGCAATCAGCGAAAAATTCAAACGTGAAAACAACGTCGATTACAAACCCGAACAAATCATCGTCAATATCGGCGCAAAACATTCCGTTTATGAATCTATGCAGGCGGTTCTCGACGACGGCGATGAAGTAATCGTGCCAACACCTTATTGGGTAACGTATCCTGAAACAATCAAACTGACAGGTGCGATAATGAAAGTTGTTCAGACTGACGCGAAGAACAGTTATAAAATTACGCCTGAAGAATTGAAGAAGGCGATTACGCCGAAGACCGCTATGTTTCTGATGAACAGCCCGAACAATCCGGGCGGTTTCACATATACGCCTGACGAATTGAAAGCGATTGCGAAGGTTCTTGAAGGCACGAATATAATGGTCTTAAGCGATGAGATTTACGAACGGCTTGTTTATGACGGTACAAAATTCGTAAGTTTCGCGTCATTGAGCCAGGACGCGTATAATCGCACGATTACCATCAACGGTTTCAGCAAGGCTTATGCTATGACCGGCTGGCGGTTAGGTTATACGGCAGGGCCGATTGAAGTGATTAAGGCGATGGACAGGCTTCAGGGTCATATGACGCAGAATCCAGTGAACTTTGTGCAGCACGCTGCGGTCGCGGCGTTTGCCGAGCCGAACGGCGAAGTTGAGAAGATGAGAATTGAGTTTGAAAAGCGAGCCAAATTTATGGCTGAAAGACTTAATTCCATTAAGGGCGTTGTCTGTGCCAAACCGACGGGCGCGTTTTATTGTTTTCCTGATGTTTCGGCTTATTTCGGCAGAACAATCGGCGGGGCGAAGATTAATAATAGTATGGATTTCGCGGCGGCTCTTTTGGAGCAGGCGAATGTCGCGCTTGTGCCGGGCGGGCCTTTTGGCTGCGATAAAAATGTTCGTTTTAGTTTTGCGACCTCAATGGAACTGATTACGAAGGGAATTGACAGGTTCGAAAAATGGCTGAACAGTTAGAACTTCCGCAAAAAAACAGGCCGGCTCTTGGCGGCTGGATAATGCTTATTTTCTGGTGGGCGATGATTTTGTGTGCGCTGCACGCATCGACGCATATGGTCGGCGCGGGCGATACATGGGTCGCGATGGCGTGCGGAAGGCATTTTATCAATCA
Source organism: Planctomycetes bacterium GWC2_45_44 (assembly GCA_001824555.1). GTDB lineage: Bacteria > Planctomycetota > Phycisphaerae > Sedimentisphaerales > UBA12454 > GWC2-45-44. The sequence goes on along the minus strand of MHXU01000082.1, from coordinate 8,483 downwards.
CGGCGTTGATACGGTCGAGCCATTCAGCGCAAATTCGCACAAGCCTGGGCCGACGGCGGAAGAAGTAAAGACCTGGCCGAAGTGGGCGCAAAAAGTTACCGACATAGTCGGACTTGACACTGTAAAATTCTGGCATCCGACCGGCTGGGTAAATCAAAACTGGCTGACGCACGTTTTTTTCTACTGGATTACGCACGATTCGCCGATTGCGGACGCGGACAAATTCGATGTGCCTTTTGAAAGTCAGAATATCAGCTATAACAGTTTAGTCTATTGGAAGTACGCAATATACATAATCACGGTAATCGTGGTTTATTACACAGGCAGGCATTTAGGCGTAAATCCGGCGGTGTCGGCGACATTCGCCTGTTTCGCGTTGTTTATCGGCAGGAGTTTTTTAGATATTCGGCCTGCGGGCTTTTCAAATATGCTCACCGCTATTCTGCTGTTTATATTCGTGCTGGCGGTGTATCGAAACTATTTATACATCTGGCTGATTGTGCCTATAACCGTACTGTGGTGCAATCTGCACGGCGGATATGTTTATGTTTTTATCGTTCTGGTGCCTTTTATCGGGCTGCATCTGCTGCAAATTCTGCCGAAAAGAATTTCGACGGTTTTGCTTTACTGCTTAGGCTGGCTGTTTTTTTACGCCCTTGCGATGAAGTTTCGCGGACACGAGTATCTCGAAAGCATAAAAATATCTCCTCTTAAAGACGGGCTGTTCTATTTTATTCTGATTCTGGCGGGCGGCAGCGTTTTGCTTGCACGGCTGAAAAATGTCAAGCCTGCGTTGTTTTATATTTATCACGTCATCGGCGTGTTTATTGTTTTTATCGCGACATCGTCAAGACTGTATCCTGAAGGCATTGACGGACTAATGCGGCAGGAGGTTTTTGGCGATTATGTTCATGATGCCAGGCTTACTTATTTTGTTACGTTCGCTATTTTCGCCGTGGTTGCGCTGCTGCTGGGCGTTTTCAAAAGCAGGCTCAAGCCAATAACTCCAAAAGCCTGGGGGCATACGGTTGCGGCAACGGTTATCGCGTTTTTCGCGATGATTGTTTTAAATCCGTTCAGGCTGACGAATCTGACGCATACTTTCGTCGTGTCGGTGAGCGAAGACGCCAAGTTGTGGAAAACCGTCAACGAATGGCATCCTGCGTTTGAATGGGATAATCCCGTCGGCGATGAACAGCCGTTTCTATATATGTATATACTCGCCTGGATTCTGCTTGCGGTTTGGGTTGTTTGTCTGATGTTTAAGCCGAAGGATAAAATTAAGGCAGGGAAAAATGCTGCCGCGAACAATCAAAACGCTGTGCAGTATCAGTGGCCGATGTTCGATTTGCCGCTGTTGGTTATCGCGGCGTTCACGGTTTATATGGCAATCGGGTCGCGAAGATTTATACCAATCGCTGCGATAGCGGCCTGTCCGATTATCGCGATGTTTTTGGATAATGTGGTCAAAATGATTTCCGCGTTGTTCAATCGGGCGAAGACCGGCAATTTTGCGGTTTTGCCAATGTCCAAATGGGGGCAGTATTTCTTTGCGTTCTGGGCGTTTGTGTTCGTTTCTTTTTTGAGCATCTGGTGGGGATACTGGTATAAGGCCGTTTATCTTAATCCGTGGCCGGACAGTTATTATCTGACGAGCGAGTTTATGCGAATGAGCGCATCTTACGCCAAGCCGTTCAGGGCTTGCCAGTTTATCAGGAACAATAATCTCAAAGGCGAGGTATTCAACTATTGGACTGAAGGCGGATTTGTCGCTTATGGGCAGAACCCCGACCCTAACACCGGCAAAACGCCTCTGCAATTGTTTATGGACGGCAGAGCGCAGGCAGCGTATAACACCGAAGCGTATAATCACTGGATGTATATAATGGGCGGCGGGGAGGTTGCGAGAAACGCTCAACGAGCCGGCAGAGGTCTTACAAATTCCGATTATCAGGCGATTGGCCAGTGGACGGACAAGCAGTTGAGCAGCGAAAATGTGTGGGTGGTTCTTATGCCGACCGGACAGTATGATTCCGCTTTGGTCAGAGGGCTTGAGACAACGATGAACTGGCTGCCGGTTTTTATCGATGACCAGCAAAAAATGTATGTCAATGTGAATGCCGAACAGGGCAAATCGCTTTATATAGGAATGTTTGACGGACAGACTAAGTTTCCCGATGAGTTTTCAAAACAGCTTACGCTCGGCACTAATTTTTTGCGGATGAGAGACGAGAGTAAATTTGAGGCAGGCTGCGATATGCTTATTGAAGCCTTCAAACGCAGAGCTTATCAGGCAACGGCGGTGGAGCTGATAAACGCCGCCGGGCGCAGTCAGAAAGCCAGAGACAAAGTAACGAACGTTATGAACGACTGCTTTAATGACTTCGTTGAAAAGGAACAGGAATATAAGAAGCAAAACGGCTATCGCGAAAGAATAATCTCGGCAATGATGGCTGCGGATTATCTGAAAAATATCAACAGAAACAATCCCGAACTTGTCAAAAAATATGTTGCGAAGATAAAGGAATACTCTGACAGGCAGAGAGAAATTAACGAGAAATCGCGCTGGTGATTAAAAGAAATAAAACCCTAATCCCTAAACCCTAAATCCGAAACAAATTCAAAACTCTAATTTTCAAATCCCCAAAACGGGAAAATCGCCAGTTTTGGACATTTGGATTTCGGTAATTCCGATTTGTTTAGGATTTCAGTATTAGGGTTTCGGATTTTTGGCTCTGTGGCAGGTTTTTTTGTTAAAGGTTCTAAGAAATATGGATGCGGTAAAATCAATATCTGTTTTTTTTCCGTGCTTTAACGAGCAGGAAAACATTGAGCGGGTTGTAAAATCCACAGTGGATTGTTTGTTGCCGCTGGGGGTTGATTATGAGATTATAATCGTCAACGACGGCAGCAAAGACAATACCGCACAGGTCGCAGACGCTCTTGCCGCAGGGGATAATCACATTAAGGCTGTTCGTCATAAGACAAATCTCGGATACGGCGCGGCTCTGCGAAGCGGTTTCGCTGCGGCGACGAAGGAGTTTGTCTTTTATACCGACGGCGACGGTCAGTTTGACATTAAAGAACTGCCGGCGATGTTTAAATATATGGCTGATTATGATATTGTAAGCGGCTACCGTCTCAAACGGCGGGACAATCTGATGAGGAAAATAAACGCTTTCTGCTGGACAACGCTCGTCTGCATACTGTTCAGAATGAGAATAAAAGATATTGACGGCGCTTTTAAACTTTACAGACGCAGCATATTTGACGATATCAAAATGAAAAGCACAGGCGCTTTGATAAATACCGAAATTTTCGCAAGGGCAAAAAACAAGGGATACAAAATAACCCAGGTGGGCGTTCACCATTATCCCAGAACAGCGGGCACACAGACAGGCGCGAAATTAAGTGTAATTCTCCGCGCGTTTAAAGAATTGTTTGTTCTGTATCGGCAGATTAAAAGAGACAATTAAACGATTGAAGATTGAAGAGTTGTGGAATCGGCTGCGCCGATGAATTTTTAATTGACCGCTCCATTACTGTCGCGGCTCTGATTTTTCGATATTTATTCTTCAATTCAGCGGGGCGGGGATGTTTTCTCCGCTTACTAATCGGGTAATCTGGTCAACAGCGTTCTGCTTGAATTCCAAAATCACAGGCATTTTGTCCTTTGGAACATTGAAAACCAAATCAAGTGTTTTGGCTCCGCCGTCAAAGGCCGACCTTTCGACAACGATTTCCTCTGCGATTTTTTTCTCCTCCACGATATTTGCCGTTTTGATAATTCCGACAGGATAAATAATTTCTCCGCTGCCTTTCAGGTCTGCGGCGGAAACTTTATCTTTGCACATAAGTCTGAATTGTGCCAGTGTGAAAGCGCAGCCGCCTTCTTCCGATAACGCTCCGCCTTCCTTGACGATTCTGGCATCGATAGCGGCGCGGACAATCACCAGCCTTGTACCCGAAGCGGCGGATACGGGCTGTTTGTCCTTTTCGGATATAAGTTCGCTGTTCGCGTCCCAGGCGGCTTTCACGCTGATTGCGTCAGCGCCGGCGATTGAAAGATTGTTTTCGTCTTTGCCGATTCTGTTGAGGTGAATCTCATTTACGAAATCTGGGTGAAATAACGCGAGGCTTTTTTTGCCGGCCATAGAACCCTGGCTCACCCACGAGGAGAAACCGGCGACAAAACCATCGGCATTTAAAATCAATGATTTATCCGGTTCGGTCGGGCGAACAGAACCGCCTTCGGCATTGAATCTTTCGTAAGGCCATTTTGTTCCGATAGGCAGCATAGCGGCAGTGAGCAGGATAACGCCTGCGACAACGAACCCCGCGAAAACGCCGACCAAAGCTCTTGCCGCTCGGTCCGGGAAATCTCCGAAGTATAAATCCACAGGCGCAAGCTGCTCGCATATGGCGTTCAATATCGCAAAGCTCAATGCGAACAGGAGCAGGAAAATTGCTCCGGTCGCCCATTCTCCGCCAAAGCCGTATCCTATGACGAGTTTAGCCAGAGTTTCAAAGAACGACATCGCGACGACGGAAGCGACCAGTACGCTTATTAAAATTCCAAACGATTTAATCAATGTGCTTTTGAGATACACAAAGATAACCGTCGCCAGTACTACAACAATAACAGCAAGTTCAGCCAGCATTTTTACTCCCTATTGTCCTGCCGCGGGGGCGGGTTTCTTTTTTTTGTCATCCTGCGAACCTGAAAGTGCGCGGATTACTTCGTTTATGCCTGTAAGTCCGGCAGCGACTTTTCTAATCGCCTGTTCCTGCATATAAAGCATTCGAGCGTGTCTGAAAATATTGGCAATATCCGTTGCACTCTTTGCCTGTTTGAGCAGTTTTTTAATTTCATCTGTCATTAAGATACATTCAAATATCGCTTCTCTGCCGCGAAAGCCGGTGCTTTGGCAGTTTTCGCAGAGTATAGGTTTGCCGTGCTTGTCGTACTGAAGAGGGCCTGGGCGGTAAAAGACTTTTATTTTGTCGGCGGGGATATTGAATTTTCTCAACATATCTCTGTTTGGTTCGTAAGGCTCTCTGCATTTTTCGCAAAGTTTTCTTACCAATCTCTGATTGCTTATTCCGACGAGGTTGTCGATAGCGGTATCTCTGTCGCCGACGAGCGTGAGCCATTTGCTCATAGCGTCAACAACGCTTGATGCGTCAAGGGTAACATAGACCATTTTGTTGTCGCCGGCCGCACCGCAGGCGAGTTTGGCGACATCTTTTTCTTCGCCGTGTTCTACACCTATGATGTCGGGGCCTGTTCGCAGCATCGTTTGAAATCTTCTGGCGTAAGTTGTTGTGCCGGTGTCGCTAAGCGAATAAACATTTTGCGTTACATTCGGGATTTCGCCGGCGGGCTTCTTTTCGAGCAGGTTTATGTTATTCATAAACGGGTCGTGATTGCGTATGGCCGCGTAGAGCGTTGAGGTTGTGCCGGTTTTTTTTGGCCCCGATATGATAAAAACGCCTTTCTGCCCATTGCGCAGATTCTGATACATCTCAAGCTGGTCTGGCAGAAGCCCCAGCGCGGGCAGTTGAATAAGATTATACTCGGCAAGCAGTTTCAGCCTTATCTGTTCGCCTGCCGTAGTGCCAGCGGTAGTGAGTTCCCATTCATTTGGTTTGCCGTCCTTCTGCACGATAAATCTGCCGGTTTGCGGTTTGCGTCTTTCTTCCACATCGAGGTCGGCAAGATTTTTGAGGTATCTAAGGAAAAATTCTATTTCTTCTTTTTCTCGCGGGGGCTGTTTTTCGACAACGCCGTCAATAACGAAATGCACCTGATACTGGCCTGCCGAGGGAACAAGGGCTATGTCGCCCGCTCTTCGCCAGAGAGCATCGTCGAAAAATTCCTGCGAGGTTTTAAATCCGAAAAACTCCGGCGTTTTTGCCTGTGGCATAGGCACGGTATTTTTATTGGCGGTTACGAAAACAAGCCCTTTCGAGATTTTTGCAACCTGCTTATTTTCGTCGACAAACAAGCCCTTTATATGGTCGGCTGTAAGGACTTTCTGGAATTCATCGACAAGGCTGTTTCGGTGCATTACATAAATCATCGCTACGGTCGCCATCGCGACTATATACATCAGCAGGCCGATGATAAACAACGGAATGAGCAGCCAGACGATAGCGCCCAGACTGCCGGCCAGAAAAATTGTCGTCGTCCATTCCGGCACTTTGGTGTGAACTTTCTCGGCATCTTTGTTAATCCATACAAGCAGCGGCAGCCAGAGAAAAAATCCAATTAAAAAGACTGCCAGCTTGATAACTGAAATATACGCGCCCATCTGAATTACTGCTGTAATCGGCATTTAAAACTGCTCCGGTAAATTGCTAATTGAAGAATGAAGATTGAAAATTGAAGAATTATTATTTGAAGTAGCTTCGCCGCAGGCGAATCCGCAATTTTTCATTTTTCATTTTTCATTTTTAAATTTTAAATTTTAAATTTATAAGATACTTCCCGCACTTGCTCTGATGCCCTTGAGAGCCATTTTCAGCTCTTCCACGTTCGGGGCATATTGCAGAGCGACTTTTAAATCTATCCACTCGCCCTCGACGAGCGCACGGAGACTTTCGGTAAAATCCTGCATACCTTCGTTCTGGCACGACCTTATAACAGAGTCGAGGTCTGATTCCCGCTTTTCCGAGATAAGTTTTTTGACGCTCGGATTGGAAATCAGAATTTCCACGGCAGGCACTCTCTTTGCGCTGGGTTTCAAGCCGGGGAGAATTACCTGACTTACGATTGCCTTAATCGACATCGCGAATGTTTGTCTGGCAAGGTCTCTTTCCTGTTGCGGATAGAGGTCGAGAATACGCTGAATGGTTTGCGATGCGCTTGCAGAGTGCAGCGTTCCAAAAACAAGGTGTCCTGTCTCGGCTGCCCGCATAGCGGCGGTGAGCGTTTGATTGTCTCGCATTTCGCCGACAAGCACAACGTCAGGGTCCTGCCTCATTAAAGACCGCAAGGCTTGCTCGTAGTCCGGTACGTCGATTCCGATTTCTCTTTGCGAAACGATGGCTTTTTTGTCCGTGTGAATAAATTCGAGCGGGTCTTCTATTGTAACTATATGGCAGGAACGTGTTCTGTTTATATGGTCAATCATCGAAGCGATAGTCGTGCTTTTGCCGCAGCCTGTCGGGCCTGTAACCAGAATAATGCCCTCGTGCGCCAAATCAGCGATTTCTTCAACAACTTTCGGCAGATTCAGCGTCTCAAAAGCGGGAATCTTCGATGTGATTCGCCGGGCGACGAGACTGATTTTTGTTCTCTGCCTGAAGACGTTCACCCTGAACCTGTTTTCCAGACCGACTTCATAAGCGAAATCCAACGCTCCGTTTTCGAGAAAAAACACTTTCTGCTTTTCGCTAAGAATCTCGAAAACAAGTTTTTCCATCTTCTCCTCGGTAACCGCCTCGCCGGTGGTACTTCTGATACCCTCGTGCATACGCAACTTCGGCGGTTGGCCGACTTTAAGGTGCAAATCTGACGACTGTGCCTTGATGGCAGCCTTGAAGAGCTTGTTTATCTCCGGCTCGTGATCAAAATGTATATGGCTGTCAATCGGCTGTTTGTTTTCTGTCATAATGGCTCCGGTCTTTAACTGCTTGTCGATAAAATGGTTATGACACCAAAATCGCGACGGACATCAGGCTGATTATTTAGTAAAAGTCCCAAAAAAATCTATTTTACGACAAGAAAAGCGAATGTCAATATGGATATTGAGCCTTTTTGTCAATTTATTGAAAAACAGTTGATAATTGATATTGTCGAGAAAATTTACTTGACATGTCTTTTGATTCAGCGTAGCCTGCTCTACAACTGGGACCAAATCACAGCCTAAAATGGGACTAAACCGCAGCGAAGAAAAAAGTGTATCAGCAGTTCAGCGTTTGTTTGTGTTTGTAAAAAGAGTTGGCTGCTGCGCGGTGGTTGTTTTTTTGTGAGGCTAAGATGAAACAAATAAGAGGAACTATAAATGGATTTGGTTTCAATATTAAATGAAGGGAGGGTCGTATGGGAAAAAGAATATTAGTTGTTGATGATGAGCCGGACCTGCTGAAGGTTATACTTCTTAGATTGAAGAAAAAAACTATGTACGAGGTGTATGGCTGCACACAGGGACAGGAAGTGTTGGATATTGTTCGCCAGGTTGTGCCTGATTTGATAATCCTTGATGTGTATCTTCCGATTATTAACGGCGATGATTTTACCAGGATATTGAAGAAGGATGCCAAGTTAAAGCATATCCCTGTCATTTTAATTTCCGCGGCTACCGCCTCTCTTGATGAAAGAGCCAAGAAGTGCGGAGCGGATGGGTATCTTTCCAAGCCGTTTGAACCTGAAGAGTTGATTAACATAAGGCCACCTCTAAAAATCGCATTTTAGAGATTAAAATTTTAAGTTAACATTTTTTTGAGTAAAAAGTTGAACTTTACATTACAAAATTACG
>MHXU01000081.1 GCA_001824555.1 Planctomycetes bacterium GWC2_45_44 | reverse complement strand
CTGCACCCGGCCGGTCAGCCATAACGATTGGACCAGAGCCGAGCATGCGGTGCGAATCTGGCAAACCGTCAGTTCTGTTTTTTTCCACCCGCCACGCCTGATGAACTTTGGCCAAAAACAAATGGCTTGCCGCTGTGATGATCAGATGACGACGGAGAGAACGATAGTTACGAACCTCAAAATGACTCAGTCCGAGTTCGCTTTTTTCATCTTCAAAACAGCGTTCCACATGCCAGCGGGAAAAGCCGACATGAAGCAACACTTCCAAAGGCGTACCATCAGGGGCATTCGAGACAAAGTATTTCACCTCGTCGGGGTTTTCGACATTGCGGGCGACAATCAGCCAATGCGCCCAAGTCGGCATGGCATCGCGTTTCAGATAGAACCTGACCGCTTTGGCTTCCCAGACCATATGGCCTTTGGTCGTGTCCTCGATGTGGAACTTCTCCCACGGAGTCTTTCGCAATACCGGAGAGTGAAGCAGCAGTTGTTGGACACTGCTGGCAGAAGAACTTTTGGCTTTAAGACGAGGAAAATGGCGTTTGTGCCCCATTCTGTTGGGGTGATGTTCTTTATGCAAAAGCTGGGGTTTCACTATCCAGCCGGTAAAAATAACCGGTACCTCGACCACATAACGCTGGCCTCTATCATCCAGATGAAAAAGAAATTCCGGAACTCTGCCATACCCCTCGTCAGCGACGACCCACTCGAACCGAATCCCATTAGCAACGGCGTGTTCCCACAAGGCAATCGCAATCTGCCACTTTGGACGATGGGTCATCGGTTCCGGTATACCTGCGGTTTCACAGCGAAGCGGATCATCTGCCCAGCTTTCGGGCAGGAACAATTCGCCATCCAAAAGGCAGTGGAAATCGCCGGCGGTGTAATTCAAATGGACAGTCTCCACACAGTTGTCTTTTTTGCCGGTATTGCCGCACCATTGACGTTGAACACCGGGCGTCTGGTCGCCTTTTTTAGGATGGCCGGTTTCATCAATGATCCCGATGGAATATGGATGCGGATGTTCACTTGCAACGATGTGCCGAAGCGTATCGCGCATACGCATCTCGTCCCACTTGTGCAGGGAAAGAAATTGTTGCAGATTTCGTGGCGGCAACCCGGCGGCATCCGCCATCGGCTCGATACTTTTACGCTGCAGGTCGGAAAGCTGGCCGGTAACGTAAGCTTTGAGCATTTCAGCAGGCTCAATTCGACCGAAACAGTCATCAAATTGTCGCAGGTACTTGTTCAACATTGGCTCCAATTGTTTAATTTGTTTGGCATCCATACCGTATATCCTTTCAAAATAAGAGCTTCTGAAAGAATGTATCGGTCAGCCGCCTGAAAATCTTGAGCTAAAATGGCGTTGTAGAGTTAGGATACCTCTAATAATTCATTTTGGCGACATAGCAAATCTTTTTGTCGCCAGTCAGCGTCAGACAAACGCCGCTGGGCTTAATTCGCAATTGCCGGAGCTATTCAAGGGCATCAAACTTAAAATGCTCTAATTTGATATCTAATCTTTTATGGCTTGTGTTTCGTGCAAATTTAACTTTTACATGCTTCGGCGAGGTAATTTTGACCTCAAGCAATCGTCCATTTCTCTGCCATTCAACACTGATCGGCCCCTGACCAGAGGATACCGTACCATTTGCCCATGTCAAACCACACAGTCGAGGACTTATTTCGAATGCATGACCACCCGCACACTTCTGTTTTACTCCTAAAATAACTCGGTTGAAGTAATACAATGGTGCCGAGGACCATGCGTGACAGTGGCTTCGCGTCGGAAAGACATTGTTTCCCAGGGTGCCACTTGCAAAACTTTCCCATACTGTTGTCGCACCAGCTTCCAGCATAGGTGAATAGTTTTGATATACTGAGGCAATGACTCTTTCCGGCATACCAACTTTTTCAAGTGCTTCATACAAATAAAAAATCGCAAACGGCGATCCTACTTTTGTCATCCATTGCGGCGGCAATTTAATATTCTTAATAGCGTGTCGAACATTAGCATTTTTGAGTACATCATAAATTATAGCAAGGAAGCTCGTATGCTGACTAAACGACTTACTTATTGAATTATCCTCATGAATGCTGTCAGGAAATGCCTTTTTATCCTTATCCCATAATTTGTTCAAAGATGAACACAACTGAATTCGCAACTGCTTAAGATTTTCTATCTCTTTGGTATCACCAAGTACTTCAGCACACTTTATGGCCGCTCCTACTGCACCCACAAAAAACAAACTGTTGTGAAGTACTGTCTTGTGTCGTTGATCAATCGGTGCCCAATCAAACATATTCCAGTATGGTGCAGTGAATAAACCCCGCTCATCTCTCATGCCTGCGGCATTATTAATGTTCTTTAGCACCGCAGGCCATAAAGTTTTTAACCATTTTACATTTCCAGTATACCAGTAATAATCCCATACTGATAATACCCACAGAAAGCTCCATGCAGATAGAATACATTCCCATGAGGACGGGACTTGACTTGCAACAAGTGGATATTTCTCAAGCGACTGGGCGGCCAATTTTATGCACCGTGCTGCAATATCCACACTGCCAAAAACCCCATACGCAAATAAAGCTTCGTTTCGGGCATCGCCAACCCAGAGCGTCTGCTCATATAATGGACAGTCTGTAAATGTATCCTCCATACACAGCTTTAGTGTATGAGCGGATATTTGCCAGATTTCATTTAATTGCTTGTTACTGCACGCAAAACTTCCCAAGTAATTGACTGGATATGTCGATTCAATAAGTTCACACTTGCGTATGCGAATAGGGCGTTTAAAGTTACGAAAGGTAATAAAAAGATATCGGCCGGAACGTCTTTTGAAAGAAATAAACCTGTTGATGCCGGATTTGGTTATATATCGCATTCCATTGCGGTTACCATCTGTGTGTTGAATTCTGCCATTAGAATCGATATATTCAACGCCACATATATCAACAACCACGCCAGATTCCGCATCGAGTTCAAATGAATAGTACCCGCAATTTTGCCGACCAAGATCATAACACAATTCGATATCGCCCTGCTTAGACGGATACACGATCGTAGGTTCACTATTGTCATACGTCAAGGCTGATGCCCGCTTGATAAATTTGCTTCCACTTCCAAGCTCCTGGCGATTAACAAAATCTGAAAAAGCATCCTTGACAAACATCTGATCAGTGGCAAGACATTTTGCTCTTAGTCCAATTTTCATCCTGAATTCATTAATGCTCTTAATAGAAGCGAGCAATCCCCTCACTGTATTGGAATACTGCCGCAATATTTCCTGATGGTCTGTGTTTTCATGAGCGAAATCAAAATGAACAAGGTCGTCACCGGCAAATGCAAATTCATTCAAAGGAACAAAGCACCATGGATTCTCATAGCTATGTTTGACAGGATTTTCCAATTCATACTCACCTGCGACATGCAGTCTGAAGCTTGTTTCTTTATTATGCGTATAGCACGGTTTAGAAACGAATGCTGTAAGAATATGAGAGCCAGACTTCAATGTGTACCGGCCATTTTTTTTAGAAATACCATCTACCGAAATGATAAAATCTTCAGATACAATTCTCATCCGACACATGCGTTTGGCTAATATGATCGTCGCAATGCCGCATGGTGAAGACACGTTAACATTAAGCTCGATTAATCCTATATGCATCAGTCTCGCTACAGGTACACAGAAGTTACCGCCTTCAGCTTTTACTATTTTGGCGCCCATAACCCGTCCAAACGAAACAAGCTTCTTTGTGAGAAGCGGAACATCACGCACATTTAGGCCTTTCCATGGCCCAGCATATGTTCTGCATACAATATAAGCTTTTTGAAATTGTTCCTTCCCTTCTAAACGGGAATCGTAATATTCAGCCGGCGACATCTGCACGCTTATTTTGGGGGTGTTTCTTTGCCATGCTTTTAATTGAGCAACCTGCCAGTTATGGTCCGAAACAATACACTTGCGTTTTTTATCAACAAATACAAGGTCTATCTGTGCCAATAATCCTGGCATTTGGCAGATTCTATGAAAGTCACCAACTCCATAATAAATAGCTATTATTTCAATGCTATTGAGCCCTTCGGACAAAAAAGGCTTGATATCGATTTGGTCATATTGGTAGTGTTGCGGCCAACTTCTGCATGGGCCATCACTGACCCATTTGCCATTAATTAACAATCGGTAAAAGCTATCAGCTGTAATGCGTATAATTGCGTTTTGAACATCTCGAATCCGGATTTGCTTTTTGGCAACTATGGCCTGATTATATGCCTTGCTGCCATAAGGTTTTGCCCAAATCCACTTAGCTTTTAATCTGTCTACCTTCATTTATTTCTACTTTTCCAAAATCATTAGCTGCGTTTACCATTGCAAGATAATTGTCCACCGGCCACAAAAGCAAATGTCAGTAATTACTCATAATGCAGTAGCCGCACAAAGTTATACGCTTTGTTCTCAACATACGAACGCAAACTACGTTGCCAGAAAGCAATTGTCAATATACAAACTATACTCAAACTTAGGGGGTTTAGCTTACTGCCGTCTGTTCTTTTTTTCTCGCCAGTGCCTCTTTCACATCCACTATGAAAGCGTGTGAAATCGAATAGCGTAAGGCGATGGGAATGACCAATGCCGCAAACAATGATCCCAGTCCGAAAGTCAGCCAGACCAACCGACGGATTGCCTCTGGTGTCTGGTTGTCGCTACCGCTGACAAAACCGACCCAGGCAAGACAAACGCTGGCAATAAACGTGGCCAGCGAAGCAACCAGCTTGGTCATAAAAGCGGAAATGGCTGCATAACCGCCGTCCTTGCGCACGCCCGACTTTAATTCGTTGACCTCGGCCACATCGGCAATCATTGAACCGGATATGACCGAGAATATGCCGATTCCGAACCAGTTGAACATATTGCAGGCGGCGAACACGACCACCGCAATCGGCACAGTGAATCCGCCCAGCAACCATACGGTTGTCGGTTGCAGTATTCCGCCAAGAAACAGCGTACCAGCCAGCAGGTTGGCACCGGCAGCTATCGCTGCACCAATGCAAACGGCGTATTTTTTATCTAACTTGCGCGCTAGCGGCGCGGCATAGATGGCACCCAAACCGCAGAGCACCATCCCGCCACCGTGGGTTAGCGTCTTCTGTAACGCCGTCAAATGCATATAATAGACATACAGATACATCTGCAATGTCGCGACAAAAATCGCGCTGACTGAGCCGATGCAACAGAAAGAAATGATTAGCCGCAAGTGGCGATCGGCGACAACTTCCAGTGAGTTGCAAAAAAACATCTTGATTCCTTTGCCAGTCTCGGCGATCCGACCCCGCGTGTCTTGCATATAGTGGCGAGTGGCCAGCGCCACAATAAAAACAAATATCGCAGTGAAGATTGCGAAAACCGTACCCATGCGGATGAAATTGGACGATATGCTGGTAGCCTCATGCCCGCTTGCCGCTTTGTCGGGAAAGAAAATAGACCAAGCCAACGCCGGTCCCAGCAGGTTAACCAGCATGCCAACCACAAAACGGGCGCTTTGCAGTTGCGATCGCTGGTAGTAATCAGTGCAAATCTCAAACCCCAGCGCCGTATATGGAATGACGAAGATAGCATACGCCGTGCGATAGATGATATTGATGGCCATCAAGTACAGAAAAAGAAGTCCGTCCCTGCCGAACGGAGCGGGTACTGCCCATAAGAAATAAAAACTCGCGGCCATAAGCAGTCCGCCAAGCAGGATATAGGGATGCCGTCGGCCCCAGCGAGAATGAGTATTATCGCTCATGTAACCAACGGTTGGATCGATCAAAGCGTCCCAGAGACTCGATAACGAGAAGGCCAAGCCGGCTAGATCGAAGCGTAATCCAAGCGCCTGGGTGTAATAGAGCATAGCGAACGCGCCAATGCCATTCATTGTCAGCGAAGTTACCCCTTCGCCCACCGCATAACCGATGATGTGGCTCCAAGGTGTTTCCCGCTGAATCTGCGAAGAACGATGGTACATATGAATCCTTTCGTGATCGTGAGCAAATGCGATTTGCCCAACTCAAGGCAGATGCCTATTATACCATTCCTACTAAAATATTACATACGAATGGCTGCACTATGCAGACTAATCAACTTTATCCCTGTCAAACCAACTCAAATGTGGATATTATGTATTTTCGAGTTGTACACCAAATTAACAACCTTGGCGCAATCAACTCGTCAGCCTCAATGCATCCACGATCGTCGGGTTGGTTCTTTGGGTATATAGTCCCTGGACCATGAAAGCTTAAACAGATTTTGAAGGCTTACATTTTTCACACTGCTGTCAAGAAAAACAAGGTTTATGCCCTTGCCGTGGCGTTCGATAAGATAAGCACCTATCCCGCCCCAGGCCACTGCCTGTTCCCACGAAACAATGGGCAGTTTAGGTCTGGCATCATCAGTCGGCCCTACCGTTACCTCTCGCCATATACCATCACCCAATAGAGGAATACTACTTGCACCTTTAACCGCAGTACTGCCCCAGCACGATGCCGGATTCAGACGCCACACCGACAGCAATGACGCATCAGGAGGTGTCTGCGCATATAAATTCATGCAATAACTGCCTGTTACATTAGGAAGCGTGCTGGGTATATTAACAACACTCCACGCTCCAAATTGTGAACCGATATAGGAAACTGGATTGGTATTACCAACTACAATAGAACCAGAAAGTACTTTTGATGCCGAAGGGCAAAATCGGATTTTATCATCCACATAATACTTTTTCAAGATTATATCCCAAGTTACAACCGCCCCATTTACCCTCGCAAGAGACGGACACACCTTGTCTCCGTTCTCGGCGGCATAGTTACCGAAAGCAAGTCCCCAACTGTGAAGTTGAGCTTTATCGACAACGTTCCTTGCCTGTTCCCTGGCTTTACTTAAAGCCGGCATCAACATCGCAAGCAGCAATGCAATGATAGATATAACAACCAGTAACTCAACCAAAGTGAACGCTCGTGTTTTAGTTTTTACATTTAGTTCCATTTTGTATCCTTTTTTTCTGCATCCATACGTTTGAGACCAACCCATCAGCGACAACTGTCATCTCTAACTCAACAGCTCATTTAACGAAACAACCATTTTAACAAAACTGCCTCTGCATGGATTGATGACCAAAATTATCAATCCATGCAAATAGGCATTCTAACACAATATTCTTTTTGACAAACAAAAACCGTCTATACATTCCTTCTGCGAAGCAGCAACCCGCCAAGACCAAGTATTGCCAGTGTCATAGGCTCTGGAATAGCTGTAACCACTGTATAACCTGGTACTATTTCGTTATATGTGGCACTGACATTTCCAACGATACCATTTCCTGTAATCTTGCCGGCAGCAATAAGCGCATTAACTAAAGGAAGACGATCGGTCTCCAGCAAAAGCAAAGAAGTTGGTCCACTGATGTCTATCACTCCGTCGACCACAAATTGTGATACGCCCATCATCTGCATTACACCACCGCTCATGATATTAACGGTTGCCGTAGCGCGAATATAATTGTCCCAAGTTCCGCCTTGCATCACACCGCCATTGGTGATATTGACAACGGCACTGCCTAAAGTTGCTGACCCTATACGCCAACCTTCACTCTTCGCAACAGATCCTGCGCCATCTATGTTGAGTATTCCAATGGCGTCAGTATTTTCTCCGCCGACCCATGCCTCGCCAAGACCCCATATCGGGGTACCAAGTTTCCCACCAGCCACAACGTTCAGTGTGGCGGTTTGACCCCAGAAATTACCAACATGCAGCCACTGGGCGACTGCTTGAGGCATAGTCCCATCAATAGTACTGGCATTCGCACCTGTCAGGTTAATCCGAGAATCGCCAATGCTATCCGGCGTCATCGTCGGAACAGTACCCTCACTCCAATTCGCAGCCGTGCTCCACTTGCCGTCCAAGGTTGCGTTAGTCCAGTCATTTGCTGCTAACACTTGCATCGCCATGGACAACACTACAACAACATACCCTACAAACACAATTTTTCTAAACATTTCTTTTACCTCCTAACACATTTTTACTAACCACTTATGGGTATTTTTGTAGTATCGGGTAACACACCCGATATCAAACACCCTTTTCTTACAGTTCGGAATGAGTATTTTCCGTCCGGCACACACCGGGTAACTTTCACCAATCAAAATACTCATTCTTCAACTCAATTTTTCAATCTACATCATAAAACTCACAAGGTCATAAATATCGCAAGTCAAGCTGATAATATTTTTACTCTTCTTAGCTGCTCCTAATCCGGGATACTTCCTTCTTCAGGAATACCCAGAAAAAACAGTACCTATTGCGAACAAGCCGGGTTAAGGGAATCGGTACAGCTAAGCCATTGGCTTGCAAAATCAGCAAAGTCAAGAAAATTAACATAACAATCGCGATTGAGATCCCCTGTCTTAATGGTTGTGCACTTACAAGTCGATGTTACATGTGTCCAGTTGGTATCCTCATCGTAAAAAACCTCAAGACTACAACGACTCGAATTAGAAGTTATCCTGCCTTGTGCAATTAACCCGTTAACCAGATTTGTTTGGTCGCCATAATAAAGGTCTAACTTACCGTTTGGATACAGGACTATCCGCCCACCGGCATCTATCGTCAGTGAACTACCCAGCATAACAACCTCCATTGTGCCGTCAATGATGTTAACGGTTCCTGTAGCGTGAATATAGTTGTTCCACGTACCGCCTGCCATCTTACCGCCATTGGTGATATTGACAACAGCACTGCCACCATCGACTGCACCTGCCCCTATACGCCAACCTTCACTCTTCGCAAAAGATCCTATGCCATCTATGTTGAGTATTCCATTGCTGCCATTTAAGCCAATCCATGTCTCACCAGGACCGAATGCCGGGGTACCGATGTCCCCACCGATTGTCCCACCGCTCACAACGTTCAATGTGCCGGTTTGGCCAGCGGAACTACCAAGATTCAGCCACTGGCAGACTGCGTGAGGCTGTGTCCCGTCAAGAGTACAGGCGTTCGCATCCGTCAGGTTAATGTGAGGGTTGCCATTGCTATCCGGCGTCATCGTCGGAACAACACCCACATCCCAATTCGCAGCCGTGCTCCACTTGCCGTCCCCGGTTGCGTTAACCCAGTTATTTGCTGCTGACACTTGCATCGCCATTGACAGCATCGCCGCAACACACGATAGATACACAACTTTTCTACACATTTTTCATTTCCTTTCCTTTAAATAAAATTTATTCTTTTTCGACTAAAATCCGTCATCCAATACATCTGGTTATTATACACTTTTTGTATCCCCAGAACCGCCATTTCACGGAAATCTCTCGCCATTATGCGACACCAGCTTTGGTTGATTAATGTACGTCTTCAGTCTAAATGAGACAGTAAACAGGTCTATTTGGGCTGACGATTTTGGCTCACATTTTCAATTATATTTTAATATCACCATATGGCCGTAACTCCAATAATGACAATTTGTTATAGTTTTTAGAATCTTAGTTTTTCACAGGAATTCCCATAAGCATTTATTGTGAACTATCCCGGTCATGATTTTTTTGTTATTGACAAACATGTATACACATGATAACTATATGATTAGCAGGTCAAGAAATTTATTAATAAATGACATGGTCTCCATTTGTTAATTTAAGATTAAGAGGCAAAAGCATGTCAAATACCCGCAAAGTTGTTTTGCTAATCGAATCATCGAGAGCGTATGGCAGAGGTCTATTACGCGGGATTGCCAAATACTCCCGTCTCCATGGCCCATGGATGTTTTACAGGGAATCTCCTTTCTATTTAAAGTCGGATTCATTAAGAAAAATGATCTCTCACATAAAAGAGTGGGGAGCCACCGGCATTATAGTACGAGAGCAGGAAGGCCTCGACGAGATACTTGCGTTAGGCTTACCTACTATTGTTTCACCCCTTACAGAAAGATTTATCCCCGGCGTACCTAGTATCTATACGGATTGTTTCGCCATAGCAAAACTTGGCGCTGAATATTTTCTGAAAATGGGTTTTCGCAACTTTGCTTTTTGCGGATACTACCATAAACCTCCGTTTGCGTGGTCAGAAGACAGGGCTAAAGTGTTCAATGAAATAATTGCACAAGCAGGTTTCGAAACCCATATTTACGTACCTTCAAAACCACAAAAGTTGCCTCCATGGGAAAAGGAGCAATTGATTTTGGCTAATTGGTTAAAAGAACTTCCAAAACCAATAGCGATAATGACCTGCGCTGATGACCGCAGTCAAAATGTCATTGATGCCTGTAAGATCGCAAACATAAAAGTGCCGGAAGAAATAGCCATTCTTGGAACTGATAATGATGAAATAGTCTGTGATTTATCTTTCCCACCGCTTTCGAGCGTAGCACTAAATATTGAAAAGGCCGGATACGAGGCGGCAGAATTGCTGGATGCAGGAATGAAGGGTCAGAAAATGGAGGCCAAATTACTGTTGGTTCAGCCGTTCGGTGTTGTAACAAGACAATCGACAGAAGTTATGGCAATTGAAGATAGAGATGTCGCCGAGGCCATACGATACATCCGCAAAAATCCAAAAAACATGACCCAAGTCAACGACATAGCTACCGCAATAGGAACATCGCGCCGCAGTTTGGAACGGAAATTTAAAAAAATGCTTGGTCGTTCCATCTACGCGGAAATCAGACGTCTTCGTGTCGAACAGATGGCTTGTTTCTTGTTAGAGACAAATTATTCAATTTTGCGAATAGCAAGAATTTTTGGCTTTGCCGGAGCAAAACATGTATCTCGGTATTTTCGAAAAGAAAAAGGAATAAGTCCACAGGCCTATCGCAAACAATACAGCTTGAAATGACTATAATATCATCAACCCTCAAATTTGATGCTTGAGCTGTAATGCAATCAACCTGAACAGCCTAATCCCAAGCCGACTTCAGTTCAAATATTTCCACTTTATTGACCTTTGCATCGCCCGTACGAATGATGTCAATCGACTTCTTATTGCTAACCAATAAACCGTCCTTGTTTTTATTCACACAGAAAAGCGATGTGAAAAAAATTGTCATTTTGCTTTTTCAGAGATAATCTTTACTGTTGTTTTTTCAGCATTCCATGCACTTATTTCAACTTCCGGTTGTTTGCCAGACAATACATAAATCTCAACAACACGTTTTTCCCCAGCTTCAAGCCAGAA
This sequence comes from Planctomycetes bacterium GWC2_45_44, assembly GCA_001824555.1. Lineage (GTDB taxonomy): Bacteria > Planctomycetota > Phycisphaerae > Sedimentisphaerales > UBA12454 > GWC2-45-44. The sequence continues at coordinate 12,282 of MHXU01000081.1, read as the reverse complement.
GAAATTATCTGAATAACGCATAAACTCTTCAAAGTCTGGTACACCAATTGAAACCTGATAAGCCGGTCTATCACCAATATTTTTAATTGCTATCGTGCGGGTTATAGTACCGTCATCAAGTTTAGTCCAATCTCCATCATACTGCGATTCTAAGGCAGTTGGAAAATTTTTCACATCAGAAATCCATGGCCCCTTAGTGATATACGGCATTTGTATATTGGGCTGACCAACCCGTGGCGTGTACTGGCTTCTGGAAAGGACATGACCATCGGCACCAAGAAGATCGACACAGAGAAACAGCACTTGTTCTTTGCTAACCATCGGTATTTCATATTCAAAAAACCCACAATGCTTGACATCGTCGGCCGGTATATCCAACTTCTGTGTCTGCTCCTTTAAAAGCTCCAGTGAATAATTGTACAGCATTACCTTGATGGAAACATCCTTCAATTTCGTAAGCGTTTCGTTTGCAACATACAACTTGGTTCGAAAAGTACTTCCGGGACACCAGAATAATTGTTCAAATACAGCGCCAATATGAATCGGTTCAAATGCTCTTTTCTGATAATAGTAGGATGCCTTTGGCACGCCAAACCAGTCGACATATTCCCAACTCATAGCACTTGGCCAGACAACATTGAAAACCCAGCTCATCACTGCCGTACAGTAAGGCCAACGAGATCGCCAGAAGTCAATTCCAAACTGAGTAAGAATTCCATGTTCTGTTTGCGCATATCTGATAAATTCTTCCCAATTTCCCGGTATGCCGCAATCAGATATAGAAGGGATCATAGCGCCCATAATCTTTGAAAGATGCGCATCATGCATACTGAACGCACTTTCACGTCTGCAAACGGCAGTCCCCCATTTATCATATTCAACTTTGCTCAGATTCTCCGGTGAATCAGGCGGCCATTTGTTTAACTCCTCTGCCGGGATAATCTTCTTTAGTGTGTCCATACATGGCGGGGATGCCATAGAATATTCTGTAACAGCAATAGAGAGGTCTCTCGTATAAAAAGTGTAATTTGCGTTTGCCATCCAGTTTACCTGATAGGAATGACTGTCGCCTCCGTAAGGACAGGCACGGTGAAAATCCCTTGTCATATCGAGTTCGCGACAAAGATTTTCAAGATCGTCCACGATTTCTTTATTGTCAACGTGATCAGGATCGAACTCATTACCGCCGCACCACATAACCAGCGAAGGCCGATTTCTCAATCGTACAACATTCCTGATGATCGTATTTCGCCAGACATCCTTGTCGATTTCACGGAAATACCCATTCGCAAGAGGGAATTCCTGCCATACGCAAATGCCGTAACGATCACAGGCATCGTAAAATTCTTCGGTTTCGAGAAGTCCAGCTCCCCATGGACGAAGAATATTAATGTTGCTCTCGCGGGCAAGCTTAAGCAATCTGTCATATTTTTCCGGCGATAGGCGCAGCATCTGATCTACAGGCATCCAGTTAGAACCTTTGCCAAAGAAAGGTCGCCCATTAATACAAAATATCCATTTGTATTTGCCGTTTATATTTGGCGATGGCTTCATTTCAAGAGTTCTGATTCCGGTTGTTATACACATTTCGGCGTGGCCCGTCGGATCAGTCCCCTTCAGCGGTTCATAAATATTCGCTACTATGGTAAGCTTGTATATGTTTTGTTCACCCATACCGTTAGGCCACCATAATTGGGGATTTGGCACTTCCATAGTACGATCAACCCTCATACTTCCATGGAAAAAACCTGGTGCGAATTCAACTACAATGTCCGGAACATTTTTGCATGGCGACTGTAGTATAAATTCCCCTCGTACCTCAAATGGATACATCGCCAAGTTCGCAACTGAAATACTAATATTCAATATGGCCTTGTCTTCACTAATACTGCGCGTAACAACCTGAGGGCTATCCAAAGTAATATTATCAAAAGCCATTAATTTAACCTTGCGCCACAATCCTATGGAGAGGATATCCATATTGAAATGCCATCTTTGCAGAATATAGGGTTTAACAGTGCTGTGTGCCGGCGAGGGAGATGGAAGAAGGCAGACCACAAGTTCATTCTCACGATTACGGTCGACAAGAGAAGATATATCATACTCAGGCCCGCCAAACATTCCTTCATGATAACCCAGTAAGACCCCGTTTAGCCAAAAATAACCGTGGTAGTCCACACCTTCAAAAAGCAGCCTGAGATTTTTTCCTCTCCACGAAACAGGAACCTTAAATTTACTTTTATATATCCACCTTTGATTATCAATCCATTCTTGTTTTGGGCCATTATATCCCAAATATGGATCGGCAATTTTTCCTGCCTTCAACAAGGAAGAGTGTACTGATCCAGGAATATCCGCCGAAACCCATTCTTCAGAAATCAGTTCAGACAAATCTACCGGCACTTTTTTTATGAGCGAATTTGTCTTGAGATCATCTTCAAAGATCACGTTTCCCGTCACTATATCTGTTAGTTTGATCTGACGAAGATATGCAACACCATTACCACTCGCGTGAAAACCGGGGTTTTTGCCCGTCAAAAACGTATCCTTGAACTCCCCAACAGGCTCATCGTCAACACGCACCTTAATGATCCCATCCTGGACAAATATTTGAACCTTATACTCTTTTCCTGACTCGATAACCGGGCCGACATTCTCGAGGAGTATCGTATCAGGCACTGCAGAATATACATATCTTGCTCTAATCTGGGATCCCGGCTTAAAACAAATGTCGTAATAGGCAAAACGTTCCAGAGATCGTTTTACCACTACACTAAGTTCCCCTTGCATCGCATCAATGCAAACGATGCTTTCCCAGACATAATTATTTTCTGGTTCGATGTTGGCAAAGATGTGGGGCGAGCATCCTTCTCCAACCAAACGCCCCTTCTCAATTTTCCAAAATCCGAAAACCTGAATCCATTTGTTCAGCTTCGTTTCTTTACACCAACCAAGATCCCATCCTTCTGATATATCAATAATGTCTGCATTCATGTTATCCAATTCTTTTGCCATAGAGCCTGTTGCGCAATGATTTTCGAATCCAACCGTTGGATTCGATAGCTTTCTGGGACAGACGGCTCAATTCTCTGTTTCCCATACAGCTTTTGGTAACTTTTTATATGTAATCGTGCTTTGCCGATGAATCAAGCAAATTACACGTCAAATCTAAAAAAACTATCCTACTTTAGCATATTTCACTTTTTCATGTTCAAAAAACCTGACGACTTTCGATTTCTCGCGTTGCAAACTTTAATATATGAATGCAACCCGTCCTGAAGTTCCTTACCTGAACGCGGAGCAGGTTTCTTTTTCATCTGCTGCTTGATATCCTGATTGACATACTCGTCAGGGTTATGTTCTGGGATGTAAGGCGGCAGCTAAAACAATTCTATCTTCTTTTTATTCCTCTCTACCCACTAACAAACCTTATTGGCATGATGAACCTTAAGATTATCAACGATCAGAAATCGTTGTTTGCAAAATCATTATCTTGGACAAGAGCGCAACAGGCTCTACATTTAAATAATTACCAAATCACAGAATTACCTTACCTGCTAAATGCACCTTAATACCCTGTGTAACTGCCATACATACAAAAGCTCGTGTTACAAACTTCAAGTGTTCTTCCGGAACGTAGGCAACCGTTATATGATTGCTCTGGTGACCTGCCATCAGATCGTCGCGTGAAACGCCGTCAAGACAAACATTCATAAGAGGCCATTCTTTTGTCGTGGCCTGCAACCTCCTTTGGAATTCCTCTGACGGAAGTTCATAAGCTTTGCCTGTACCAATATGCATGTGGACATCTGTGCCCTCATAATGGGCTCTCGCCCAGATAAAAGCACCTGCTTTACACTGCCCACCAATAGTAGAGCCTCCCATTGAAAAGGCCGCAGGAATCTGACGATAGCCAACAGCGCCGGCAATTCCATCCTTAATATGTTCAAAAGGAACAGCGCCGGAGATTTCAAAGTCCCAATAAAAAACTCCTTTATATTTTGAGCCCCAACGAACATCGTGAAGCGTCGTTTCAGATGGCAGACCAAGAGTGTCTAATAACCTAAAGAGCATCGTCTGTGGTATTCCGGATCCCATATCCACCTCATTGACACAAGTAATAGGCTTTCCATGACGAATGATCTTACCATTTTCATCAGGGATTGGGAATCGTTGTGCGCTGCCTATAGCTCCCTCGGCAAAATCCGATGCAGCACAGATATCGTTAAGCCCCAACTGATATTGAACCCCTATGCTGGACAAATGATATCTCTGGGCTACTCTTGCCATAGTAATGAGCATAGCGCACTGCTCAAGTACTTGCTCACGCGTCAGTTCAGTCGCCGGGTCGGAACCAAATTTGAAATCCATCCCCCTGTCGATATAGAATTGCAGGCACCGTTCTCTGAGTTGCCGAGGCACCTTGCTCATTTCGTGTACAAGCATCGACTGTGAAAGACCTTCCATGGGCAAACCGATATCGTATAAAGACTTCATCGGGAATAAACCTTGTACCATGCCCATGCACATGATATCAAACAAACCCATTATTTCCTTGTGGTGAAGAACGTACTGGCCAACATATTTGCCAAATTTACCTGCCTCTGTCTTGAATAATTCAGCACCTGAAGTAACCTGCTTCAGATATGAAGTGTCATGCTTTATTTTTCCGGTCTTTATCCATTCTCCCAATTTAGAAAAGAAAAACTCATCGTCAAAATTCTCTGACCAAAGTCTCGAATAACTTTTCCCCAAACTGGTAAGGGTACCACAAAGACTCAATGCACCGACCAATCCTGGCCAAGTGCCATCAAAATTAGTCAAAATCAAAATTGGCCCCCTATGGTGAACCAATGAGGGGGCGATATGGTGCGAGTACTGCCACGAAGTCAAAAGAACAACCAGTGGTGCCTCGACATCGATATCCATAAAAATATCCGCACCTTCACGCTGGCCTTCAATAAATCCATGGCCTTCTTTGCTTTTGTAAGTGTGAGCTCTCCTTGCAGCAATTCCAAATTTTTCCGCCAAAACCTTTTTAAATTTGCCTTCAAACTCCTGTTGAACTCTATCAAACGTGAGGTTGTTTGATCTTCTCTCGTCACCATTTACAACAATGAGAACTTCATGGCGTTTATCAACAGGTTGTGGTAATTTAATATTAGGAATAGAAATATTTGGAAACTGGCCTCGCAGTTCTCCAAGCCATCCTTCATTTCTTGTCATATGCTACCATCTCCCATTTTTTTAAAAACCTATTGCTACCGTCACTGTTAAAGAAAATATCGTTCTATACGCGTTTGCCTGGGAAAGAGTTAAAAGAAACATTCCCCAGCTTTGCCCAGACTATATTAAAAGGAATGCTCTTGCTAAACAAATCATTTTGAGGCATGCATTAAATCTATCTTAAACAGTCATACCTTTACTCAGGAAAAGTGAAACTATCACACATCTCTATTCAGCAATTAATTTCTTGTCGTAAGCCCCGTGACGAACAAACTCATTATGCCTTTTTCCCATGCTTGCATTAGCCACAGCTACAATTCCTCTACGCCCGCCACAGTCTTTTTTTGGCAACAATCCATATTTTTTTTGCATCCCGCGGATAAATGCAGCTCCTTCTTTCAAAAGCGTATCACCATTTGGCGCAAGCTGTCGCCACACCCACGTATTCATATTATCTGTACAGTCAATAAAGCTTTCCATTGCAGCATGCCCCTGATAGTTTATTTCCGCAAGGGCTTTAAAAATACTATCCCAATCTACCAGACCTGTCCCCGGTATACCTCGATCGTTTTCACACAAGTGATAATGCATTAATCTATCACCTGCGAGCTTTGTGGCATCATAGAAACTCTTTTCTTCGATGTTCATATGGTATGTATCAAGATGAATTTTAACATTATCTTCACCAATCATCTCAGAGAGTCGAATAGCTTGTTCACATGTATTCACAAGATATGTTTCGTATCTGTTCACAGGCTCTATGCCTATCTGAATATCCAAATCTTTCGCAAAACGCGCCACTTGCCGAAGGCAATCCGCCGAATATCTCCATACCTGTTCATTCGGTCGTTTAATTGCAGGTTTAACAAATTGAGAATAAATAACACCAGAGAAATTTTTCATCCCAATATTATGGGTTGCCTGAACACAAGCTTTTAAGTAATCAACCCCATTAGCTCTGATTTCAGCATCATCGCTGGTAATATCTGTCTCACCTGATAATACTGTTGAAGTAACGGCCTCAAGCCCAACTTCATCTAACCGCCTTTTTATTGCTCCAATATCAAATGTTTCAAGACATAAAAGCGGCAACTCAATAAAATCCATCCCAAGATTTTTTACTTTATCAATAAGAGGCAGCGCTTCATTTGTCCATTTTGTACACCATGCATACGCATGAATTCCAAGTTTCATATTCTTTTCAACTCCTAATTACTTTCATCATCAATGAATTACCATAAAATAACTCGCCGAACACACGAAGTATTTAACCATATCGCCTGAACACTGCCGACTACACCCAACACCACAACACACGCTACAAACATAATTTTCCTAAACATCTTCTCCTCTTCATACTTCATAGAACGCCCTATGCTGTAATCGTACCATTTTTACAACTCGCGAATCACCATTTTACGGCAATATTCCGCCATTTTGCGACACCTGTCTTGGTTTCATTATTACCCAAATTGCTCCTGACCGTTTTTGAGAATTATACTAACTGAACTCATCAAACAAAATCTGCTTGGCAATCATCTTCCTCGGCATTTTGTTCTGCAGGCCGAAAAATATTGAATTTATGGGACAACTTTTTCAAGCCAATGTTCGGCAACCACTACAAAATCTAAAAAGTTTACCACACCATCGCCGTTAGATACAGGAGCAATAACACATACAGCATTTCTGCCATTCCAAATTCTCAAATCTTTGGTCTCGTGCAATAAAAAGTATTTCGATGCCAAATACCTTCACTTGCGTTGTGGCCGACAAACCGCCTACCTTTCATCACTGCGGAAATTCAGCACACTATCAAAAACCCATTAAATTCTGAATGGTCGGCTTTATAGCATCAGCCCAGATCGTATCGCCGGCTGCATTGGGGTGAAGAAAATCTGGGAAAATGCTTGTCGAAAGTCTGCTATTGGGATCGAGAAAATGACTGTTAATATCCATATAATAAATTGTCTTACTGTCAGCAATTTGCGAAGCCAATATACTTGCAGCAGCATTTTTATTCCTTTCTGCTGACGGATATTCCCCGCGAGGGAATATTGCAAGGATTAAAATCTTTGTGTTCGGTAGATTTCGACGCACTGTACAACAGATAGCCATGATTCCATCTGCAATCTCTTCTGCGGAATACACCTGGCCGGCTGGCGGGCATGTATTATTAGTACCGATCAGGATGACCGCTAATTTAGGAGAAATACCATTTATCTCTCCGTTCTCAAGGCGCCACAACACGTTCTGGGTCATATCGCCGCTGAATCCAAGATTTAAGGGATTGTAAGATGCATAATACTGATTCCAGACTGTAGGATCAAAGCTTTGGGTAATTGAATCCCCGATGAAAACAAGATTAACAGGTGGATGTGTTGCAAGTTGACTGAGAATGTCGGCATGTCGCTGTTGCCACCAGCTATCAGACCTTGCCACAGGTGTTATAGCTTGATGTGACCCTGTTTCAAGCCCTGCGCACAGACTCGACAAGCACTCGCACTCAGGATTTTGCCAATCGTAACAAGTCAACCATTCTTGCGCGAAAACCGCAAAGTCAAGGAAATCAACGTAACAATCGTGATTAAAATCCGCTGTCTTAAAGGTTGTGCATGTACAAGTCGATGTTACATGGGTCCAGTCAAAATCCTCATCATAAACAACCACAAGACTACAACGACTTGAATTAGAAGTTATCCTGCCTTGTACAATTAACCCATTAACCAGAGTTGTTTGGTCGCCCTTAAGGTCAAACTTGGTGCCTGGATACAGGACTATCCGTCCGCCGGTGCCTATCGTCAAACCGCCACCCCAATAAGTCATTGTGCCATTGATGATATTAACGGTTCCCGTTCCTTTAGTTCCGATAAATGAGCCCCACCAGCCTAATACCATCTGGCCGCCATTGGTGATATTGACAATGCCGCTACCGCAGTTTGCTGCAGCTACGTTACCGGAAGCTATGGTCCAGCTTTCACCATATCCAACCGATCCTACTCCGTCTATATTGACTACACCATGGCCATTGCTCGTTCCCACCCATTCGTTACATCCAACAAACATTTGGCTTCCGGGAATACCACACTTACCGCCAGACACAATATCCGCCTCGGCAGACGTGTTAACACCAACGCTTAGACCCCAGAAGCTTGCAGTATCCATGGTTCCGTCAATAATAACAGGCACACTCGCAGTGGTTGGTGATACACCAAGATAGACAGCGCTCGTTTCATAGCTTGGCAGTGTAATTGGTGATTCTGTCGACACCCAGTTAACCAAGTTGTCCCACCTTTGGTCTCCACCTGCATTAGTGAACCACCAGCAACCGATCGCTGACGCTTTCATTGCCATCGACAACACCACAACAAGACACATTACCAACATAGTTTTTTTACACATTTTTCTTGCCTCACATTGTTTTTACGTTTCCACCAAGCATACACCATATCAGCTAAGTTATCCATCAGGATTTAGTTGACAGCAGCCTGCGTATATTGCTCCAGCAATTTTAGATATGTACGATACTGAGCCATAGGGTAGGTCTTCACCATGCAGGTTTTTCGAGCATTTTCGGCGATTTTGAAACGCTATGCAGGAAAAAATATTTAAAAACCGCAATTTTTCGCCACAACTGCGAAAGTTGGGTTGACGCAGAATTGTGATTACTTATTTGGATTTTGCAAACTTACGTGGCAATGGTTTTATGTATTGCCGACCAGCGAACTGTTTTATTGCTGGTATTGGTGGAGAGGGCGGGATTCGATATGCTCTCTTTCTGTAACCTTATCAAAAACCTGTATTTATCGCTTAACTCCAATAAAAACAAAGATTTAGACTCTCTCGTTTCTTTACTATCTCAGCACTATTTTTTACTATTTTGATACCCTTTTTAAGGGCAACTCTGAAATGGATGCCCTACTATCAACGATGCCGCTCATAAGAACCGCAATCTGTTTTGAATGACTTTTTTCAGGCTGCCATACCGAGAAAGTCGGAGACAGTAATTTTATATGTGATTTGTTTGTCATTTCGCAAATGTCTTAACCGCTTCAATGGTTTTCCTGACGTTTTGACTGGTATGAGCAATAGATAGAAAACCTGTTTCAAACTGTGACGGCGGCAGTAATACGCCTGAATTTAGCATACGCCTGAAAAAGTCTGCATATTTTAATGTATCTGACAGTTTGGCTGAAGTATAATCAGAAACGGGATTGCAGGAAAAGAAAATTGTGAACATTGAGCCGATTTGATTAATCTGAACATCAATGGCAGCAGCCTCAAAAACACTTCCAAGGCCTGAAACAAGCTTACAGGTTTTTTTGTCAAGCTCGGGATACGGGTTGCTTTTTATGAGATATTTTAAGACGGCAATTCCTGCGGAAGCGGCCAGCGGATTTCCTGAAAGTGTCCCCGCCTGATAAACCGGTCCCATCGGTGCCAGAAATTGCATAATCTTTCGTTTTCCTCCAAAGGCCCCTATGGGCAAACCGCCGCCGATAATTTTGCCGAGGATTGTCAAATCAGGTTTGATATTGTAAATTTCCTGCGCTCCGCCTAAAGCAACTCTAAAGCCTGTAATAACCTCATCGAAAATCAGCACCACCCCGATTTGGTCGGCTATTTCTCGAAGACCGCGAAGAAAATTTTTATCAGGAAGTACGACACCCATATTTGCGGCTATCGGCTCAACAATTATACAGGCTGTATCTTTCCCGAATTTTTCGGCAAGCCGTTTAACTGCTTCAATATTGTTATATGGAGCAATAAGAGTTTCGGCTGCGATAGATGCCGGCACTCCTGCGGTATCCGGTATTGAAAGTGTCGCAACTCCGGAGCCTGCTTTCACCAATAAACCGTCGCTATGTCCGTGATAACATCCTTCAAATTTGATAATTTTGTTTCTGCCTGTATAGCCTCTGGCTAATCTTATTGCGCTCATTACGGCTTCTGTGCCGGAATTAACTAGCCGGAGAAGTTCAATTGATGGAAAGGCTTTTTTAATAAGCTCGGCAAGTTCGCATTCCGGCTCGGACGACAAGCCATAGCTTGTTCCTTTATCAGCAGCCTTTTTGATTGCCCTAATTACGGCTGGATACTTATGGCCTGTAATCAGCGCGCCCCAGGACATCAAATAGTCGATATATTTATTGCCATCAACATCATACAGATACGCCTTATCAGCTTTTTTTACAACAAGTGGTGCGGTTTTTACTGCCTTAAAAGCACGTACCGGACTGTTGACCCCGCCGACAATCGAGCGGCAGGCTCTGTTATATTTTTTTCTGCTTAACGAGCGAGCCATTCAGAAAGTTCCTTAGTATAATAAGTTATAATTGCATCTGCTCCAGCTCTTTTCATAGCTGTTACCGATTCGATGGCGGCATTTTTTTCATTGATGACACCTGCCTTTGCGGCACATTTTATCATAGCGTACTCACCGCTGACCTGATAGGCGGCAATGGGCAGAAGCGTTTTCTGTCGCAACTGATATAAAATATCTATATACGGAAGGCCGGGCTTGACCATCAGCCAGTCGGCACCTTCCGCCTCATCCTGTAAAGCATCTCGAAAAGCTTCTGTCGGGTTGGCAAACGAAAGCTGATAAGATTGTCTATCTCCGAAAGCAGGCGATGATTTTGCGGCATCGCGAAACGGACCATAAAACGAAGAAGCAAACTTGGCAGCATAGGACATTATTGCGGTATCACATAATCCGTTTTTATCGAGGAGACTGCGGATAGCTGCGACTTGTCCATCCATCATTGCCGAAGGTGCAACTATATCCGCACCGGCCTGGGCGTGAATCTTTGCCATTTCAGCAAGCAGTTCGATAGAAGCGTCATTGTCAATCTGTCCTTTTTGATTAATTATTCCGCAATGGCCATCCGTTGTGTAGGCACACAGGCAGACATCCGTAATTACAACGAGTTCCGGGTCGATTTTTTTCAGCCGACGCACCGCAGACGGTATAATTCCATCCGGCTCGAAAGCAGCTTGAGCGTTCTCATTTTTTTTGTGCGTTTCAGGCACAGCGAAAAGAAGAACCGCGGGGATTTTCAAGTCCTCAATTTCCTTATCCAGCAAATCGACACTTATTCTGTAAACTCCCGGCATCGATTCTATCGGCTCTCTTCTGCCAGCGCCTTCTACAAGAAATATGGGCAGAATCAGGTTGTCAGCGGTTACTGCTACCTGGCGAGCCAATCTTCTTCGGCCTTCAGTGAGCCGATTTCTTCGCATCCTCGTATTAGGAAACATAGGGTTGTACCACCTTTGCTTTGACATTAAACTCATTAATCTGTTTTGCTGTTACATCGCCTATACACCAGACCTCTTTTTTAAAGGCCTGCTGACCATACTTTTCCCAATATGCCCTCACGCCGGAAGGACAGGTAAAGTAAATCGCATCGTGCTCAGGTAATTTTCGGCCCAATTCTTGATGCGGCTGCACACAATGCAGACACAGACGCTCTATTTGGCCAAGTTTTTCAGCTAATGATTTTGCTAAGGCTTCAGTTGCCGTTGCACTCTGCACAAGCAAAACATTTGCCTTGTCCTGCGATTCGGTAATTCCAACGATGGCTTGCGAACCCATACCGGCAGGAATAAAATCCGCGATTATTCCATTTTCCTCAAGCATCATAGCCGTACCATGACCACATGCAATAATCTTTGTCAAAAATAGAACTCTGCTGTCAAGACCTAAACTTTTCAATGCCTCAAAAAATAATTGCACAGATGTTCTGCTGGTAAATATTGTATATCCAAAATGATTGGCTCTTAACTGTTCGATTATTCCAGGAATTTTTTTATATTCTTCTTCGATTCTAACTACCTTGACCGCAGGCCAGTGTATAATTGTTCCCATTGTTCTGAAATTTGCAGGGTCAAGGCCGGTAAATAGTATTCTTGGTCTGCTTTGCGGCAGTTCTTTTTTGTCAGCAGCTTTTCCGACAATCAATATGGCCGGTGAATGTATGTCGGCTTGATGAGCCAAAGACGCAATGTTCTCTAATTCGCCCTCGACCTGATTTTGCCAGGCCATACTGACGCGTT
>MHXU01000080.1 GCA_001824555.1 Planctomycetes bacterium GWC2_45_44 | reverse complement strand
TAATCAACGCCGGCCTTTTCGAGCAAAGCCTGCTTCAGCGGCAAAGGCGTTAAAACCTGCGGAGCTTTTTCCGGATGCAGAATCGCCACCGGATGCGGCTCAAACGTCATAACCGCAACCGGGCATTTGCCGAACCTTTTGGCGGCCTGATGCGCGGAAGCGATTATTTTTTCGTGCCCCAAATGCACGCCGTCAAAGTTGCCGATTGTAAGGCAGCAGCCCTTAACATCAGCGGGAATATTTTCAAGTTTTTCTACTATAACCATTTGGCGTTCTTATTTAAAAACAGTAGTTATTCACTTGTAAGGGCTGGATTCTACCAAAAAAGATGAAAATATGAAGTATATTTATCGAATTATATTTTTTTAAATTCAGGATAAAAACAGGCAAAATTCGTTTGAGCCTGAAAATAAACAGGCTATAATGCCAAATCAATGGCACTAATGAATCCTGACAATCCGCTGTTCACAATAGATGCTCCGCCGTGCAGGGAAACCGTTCACGCGAAAATAGCGGCTATGGGCAGGGAACTCGCGCCCCGGCAGTTTCAGCAGGCTTATGAGCGGATTTACGATTTGTTTGAATTAAGGGGCAGCATTTTCGCCGAGGAGATTGAAGCGATTGCTGATGAGATTTTAGCGCAGCCGGTGATTGGGTGGGATTTGGTTTCGCTCAAGACGACAATCGGGCCGAATGTCCTGCCGGCAGCGATGGTGGTTTTGATTTCGCCGGACGGCAAAAAAACAACCGCCGAGGCCGCGGGCAGCAGTTCTACCGACGCTATATGTCAGGCGATTACCGAGGCGACCGGCATAAGAATCTTTCTGAAGGATTTTAATTTCAGTATGTTCAGCAGCGGCACAAACGCACTGGGACAGGCGAGCATTACCGCTGAATATCACAATCGGCAGGTGCGAACGAAGGCTTGCTCGATTGATATGCTCCAGGCCGTGGCGAAAGCATATCTTATGGCGATAAATATCGTACTCGATAGAATAGACAGACAGCTTGAATAATTTTGAGTTTAAGCAATGACTTATTTAGCAATTCCAATTTCGGCAAAGGATTTAAACACCTGCAAAGAGCAGATTAAAACAGCCTGCGCAGCGGGAGCGGAGGCACTGGAACTCCGCACAGACTACATAGAAGGCCTGAACACTGACAAATTAGCCGAAGTTGTTTCCGCCGGCAAACAAACAAAGCTGCCTGTTGTAGTTACCTGCCGAGACCCAAAAGAAGGCGGGCAAAATAATCTGCCGCCAGCCATTAGAATAGAAATTCTCGCCAAAGCCGTAAAACTCGGCGCGGATTTTATCGACTGCGAATATGAAAATTTCAAGCACGGCGATTTTGCCTGCGCTATCAAAAAAACTCTGGCGGAAAACGGCAAAATCAAACTGATAATTTCCGCTCATAATTTCAAAAACAAATTTGAGAATCTCGCGCAAGTCTATGAACAGATTTTCACTGTCTGCCCTGCCGCCGTCGCCAAGACGGCATACCAGGCAAACCACATAAACGACTGCTTCGAGGCGTTTGACATTCTCAAAAAACACGGCAAGAAAACAATCGCGATTTGTATGGGCAAGGCCGGCGTTATCAGCAGAATAATAGCCAAAAAACTCGACGCGTTTATGACCTTCGCGAGCATCGAGGCCAACTCAGCCACCGCGCCGGGGCAGTTGACCAGCGAGCAAATGAAATCATACCGTTTCGATATTATAGACAGCGCGACGGAATTTTTCGGCGTAATCGGCGACCCGGTGGCGCATTCGATGAGTCCTGCGGTTCACAACGCCTGCTTTGCGGCGGAAAAAATGAACAGGGTTTATCTGCCGGTTTTAGTCGCCGGCGGGCAAACCGATTTTAACGAATTTATGGACAATATCACGTCAAGGCCATACCTTGACTTCAAAGGCTTTAGCATAACAATTCCGCACAAAACCAGCGCACTTGAATACGCCAGAGAAAAAGGCGAACACATCGAGCCTTTAGCGGTAAAAATCGGCGCGGCAAACACCCTGACAATCGGTATAAACGAGAGAATCAACGCTTACAACACCGACTACGCGGGAGCAATGGACGCACTGACAAACGCGATGGGCATAACAAGGAAACAACTGCACGGAAAAACCGTCGCCGTAGTCGGCGCAGGCGGAGCGGCAAGAGCGATTATCGCGGGACTCGTCGATGTCGGAGCAAAGGTTACTATTTATAACCGAACAATAGCAAGAGCGAACAATCTTGCCCTCGAATTCGGCTGCCGCAGCGACGATTTGGCCGGCATTAAAAATTTAGATGCCGAAATCGTTGTCAACTGCACAAGTATCGGAATGCATCCTGAAGTCAACGCAAGCCCGGTGCCCGCCCAATGCCTGAAATCCTCGATGACGGTCTTTGATACGGTTTATAATCCGATGGAAACGCTGTTATTAAGGCAGGCGAAACAGGCGAGAGCAAAAACCATAAGCGGCGTTGAAATGTTCATCAATCAGGCAGGCGAACAATTTAAACTATTCACGCACGCACACACCGACTGCCCAATGGAAACGCTGCGAAAAGCAACGCTTGAAAAGCTTGACAGGAAATAATCTCACATATTTTTGCGGATAACGACCGCGGCGCAGGCATTTTGCGTAAAGCCGCCGACGGTAACAGTAAGAATAATCTGTACGCTTTTGACTTTTCCGCCGGATACCTGTCTGTCAAACACGACCGAGCCGATATTATCGCATAAAACATAAGATTGCGACGTGCTGTTATTGGTGAGATATAATTTGCCCTGCGCCTGATTAAAACTGTATGTAATGTCCGCCCCGCCGGAGGTAACCATTGAACATTGACTATTCGGCTCGGCCGCGTCAACCGCTGTTGCGCAGCGTAAGTCGGAGGTTATTCTTCCGAGCGCCTGATTGGCTTTTACAACAGCCGCGGAGATGTCGCTGTTAGCCTGATAATTCATTACGCTTGCGTTGAGAGCGATGCCCACAGCGACCATAATTATCGCGAGAATTGAAATACTCATCATTAATTCGATGAGTGTAAAAGCTGTTTTTTTGATGACATTTCTCATTCTACACATCTAATCCATTTTGCCTGCGAAATTTCCGAGCCGTTATATAGTATTTTTACTGTTATTCCAACAAAGTCGCTGGAATTATCCGCAACGATTTGCTGGAAATTTGTCGCGCTGACATAATCAACCGTAACCACCTGGCTGTAAGCGGAAAAATTCGCAAGCGGCCTTTGCTGACTGTCGATTGGCGGATTGAACGTGTCGCCGTCAAAACTGTAAATACTGGCCTGATTCGGGTCGTTGGCCGGCATCAATGCGGTCAGTTCGCGGATTTGCTCGATGAGAAATTCAGCGGTCGAGAGCTGCCCCGCCTGTGCGCTTTGCTGCGTAAAGGCGGCGTTTGAGCCTACGATGGCCGCTATGCCTATTCCAAGCAAAACAATCGCAACCAAAATCTCAATAAGCGTAAATCCATTATTTTTGCTTTTTTGTGACATTTTAGCCGAATGTAAAAAAACAGCGTGGGCTAAAGCCCACCCTACAAAACTCAAAACTTTTAATGTCTTCCTGATGCGATGGCTGACATTTTGAAAATCGGCAATATAACCGCCATCGCGATAAAGCCGACTAAGAATCCCATCACGATAATCATCAAAGGCTCAATCATCGCGGTAACGATTTTAATCGTGGCTTTGAGCTGCCTCTGATAAAATTCACTCACGTCCTCAAGCACCTGTCCGAGCGTACCTGAATCTTCGCCGGAGCGAATCATTTGAATCGCCGAAATCGGCAGCAGAGGTTTTGCGGAGAAACTTTGAGCGATTCTCCTGCCCTGCTTTACGGAGTTATACACGTCGCGCCACATTTTTTTGTAGTGGACGTTTCCGCTGACCTCGGCGGTTATTTCGAGCGTTTCGAGAATCGGCACGCCCGCGTTGGTAAGAATGCCCATTGCGCCGAGCGAACGGGTGATATAAAGACTGTTGCACAGCGTCTTCATCACCGGCACGACAAGTTTGATTTTGTCGAGCCAGAATCGCCCGGTAGTCGTTTTGATGTAAGCGCCTAAACCAAAAACAACAACCGCTACGCCGATGAGAACATACATCCAGTTGCCACGTAAAAATCCGCTGATTGCCATAATTATAATGGTAGGCTTGGGCAGCATAGCCTCTTTGCCGGCAAACAGCGCCGTAAAACGCGGCAGTACGAACACGAGCAAAAACGTCGTGCAGGTAACCGCCATAACTGCTATTATGCCCGGATAAATCATCGCGCCGATAACCTGCGAACGCGTCTGAATTTCCTGGTCGAGATATTCGGTAATTTTTCTTAACATCAGACTAAGCGAACCGCTTAGCTCGGCGGCGGCAATCATATTGATATACAGTCTGCCGAAAACTTTGGGATAACGAGCCAGAGCCTGCGAAAAACTCTCGCCGGACTCGATTCTGCTTTTCAGGTCGAGAATGATTTTTCTGAACTTTTTATTTTCAATCTGAAGCCCGATTGCCTCTATCGCTTCGGGCAGAGCGATGCCGGCCTTAACCATAACAGATAACTGATTGGTGAAATTCAGAACATCTTTAAGGCTCGGCCCCAATTCAAGGCTGAACTCCGAAAGACGTTTAAGAGTTGTCTGCTGCTGACCTGTGCTGCGAACTGCGCTGCTTGCGCCCCGGCTTTGCTGTACCGGCGGTCTTTGGGCTGTCATTACCGCAGTCATTATTTACCCCCATTATTCTAAAAATCCGAAATCCTAATATCTAAATCCTAAACAAATCCAAATTACTGAAATTCAAATTACCAAAACTTCGGATTTAATCTATTCTTACTGTCCCTGCATATTTTTCAGGAAAGTCGCCTTATTATCAGGCGAGAGCGTTTTTTCCATTTTCGACGGATTTGTCGAACTGTCAATCGCATCGTCTTTGCCTATAAAGCCCTTAAAATACATCTCGGCAATACTGTTGTCCATTTCCTGCATACCGATTTTGCGTGAAGTAGCGATGATGTTCGGTATTTCGTAAATTCTGTTTTCTCTGATGCAGTTGCGCACGGCGGAATTGCACAGCAGAATCTCGACGGCTGGAACCATACCGCTCTGGTCTATTCGTTTAAAAAGCGTTTGAGAAATAACCGCGTGCAATGTGTTCGCCAGCATCGTTCTTATCTGATTCTGCTGCGCGGCCGGATAAATATCTATTATGCGTTCCACGGTTTGCGTGGCATTTATCGTATGCAGCGTACTAAGAACAAGGTGGCCAGTCTCGGCGGCGGTTATGGTTGCGCCGGTAGTTTCGAGGTCTCTCATTTCGCCGACTAATATCACTTCCGGGTCCTGACGGAGAGCGTGCTTGAGACCGGAGGCGAAATCCAGACAGTCAGAACCAATCTCCCGCTGCTCTATCATCGACATATTATTTTCAAAGACATATTCGACCGGGTCTTCAAGCGTAATTATTCTTGAGCTTACGGTAGAGTTGACCATATTTATCATTGCAGCGAGAGTGGTGCTTTTGCCGCTGCCGGTGTGGCCTGTAACCAGAACGAGGCCGCGAGGCAGTTTGGCAA
>MHXU01000079.1 GCA_001824555.1 Planctomycetes bacterium GWC2_45_44 | reverse complement strand
TATGCCATCAATAGCGTGTTCGATTCCGCATATCGCTCCGACCGAAACATTCGTGTCGAGCGAGCCTGCTTCGACTTTTTTCAAAATCGTTATCATATCGTCGATTGTCGAGCCGCTTGTACCTATAAGATAAATATGTTTTTCGATATACGCGTTCAAATCGATATCGCCGTTCACGGTGGCCGGGATGCCGGCAAAAATATTGATAATGCCGTATTCGGCGGAACTGTCAACCGCGGCGGCGACTAACTTCGGCACAGGAGCCATCACGGCAAAATAATCGAATTTTATCTGTGGTGCCGATTTCGATGGGTTATAAAACTTCAGGCCGACTTTGTTTTTGTCAGCGAGAGGTTTTGCTGTTTTTTCAAGCGCGGCTAACCGCACGTCATCGAGGTCGCCGGCATAAACGGTTGTGTTCGCTACTCCCTGGCAGACGTTGCGAACAACGTGCATTACGCCCATTGGGCCGCCTGCGCCTATTACGTTGACGTTATTGCCTTTTCTGATTTCGGCGGTCGCCGGGATGTTCGCCATCGCCTCGGCAGGGTCGCTGCTGGTCGTGCCGATGATTCTTATGTTGCCGTAGTGAACTCTGCCGACCTGCGTCGATACTTTTCTGTCAAATTTTCCGCCGCAAAGAACAATGTTGAACAAGCCATTGGTCGCGACCTTTGAAAACAGCGCCTCGGCTGTCGCGGCGTTTGAACCGAAATAAATTACATCGTCAAACTGACCATCGACAGCGGAATCTTTTGAAAAAATAATTTTAGCGGGCTTGCCGAATTTATCAGCGAACGCCTCAATTTTCGTTTTATCAATCGGCGCATCGGAAACGACAAGCATCGCGCCGCCTTTTTTCAGCGTCGTGCGTTCTTTCACCGCATAAGCCTGCTCAACGCATGCCCACGGCTCGACAAGAGCGACAGCGGATGCTGATAATTTATCAGTAGCGGGAATCAGCGTCGATTGTCCTTCCGGCGAAACAATCACTCTGCTGTCAACGAGAATATACTGCTGCAAAGCGCCTTCAAAATTATATCCGAACGCGCCGTTTGAATTTGCGGTTTTGAGCCATCTGTAATCGGCCTGAACCAAAAAACGCTGACCGACTTTTACATTCTGAACTTTTTTACCGACGGCCGTTACTTTTACGACAGCCTCGTGGCCCGGCACTGCCGGTTTTTCGTTCGGCACATAACTTGGAATTTCCTTGAGAATCGACTGGTCAGCGCCGGAAACGATTTCGCTCTTGCGAACGTGGCCGGTGAACTGCTTTAAAAGTTTCAAATCGGAGAAACAAAGCCCGACTGCCTGGACTTCCGCCAGTATCTGATAATCGTTCGGAACAAATACTTCCTTGTTTTCGTTTAACTTCAGCTCGCTTGCGCCGATAAGCTGAACCGCTTTTTGTGTTTTTGGGAAATTCATAAAATTTTTATATCCTTTTTAAAATATCGCTCGGAGATGAATCACTTTTAAGATTATGCAAAACATTTTCTTTTGCCGGAACAATTTTTTGGCCGAGCGTTTCAAAAAAATCATTCTTCGCCGCTCTGTTTGTAAAATTTTTCGCAGACCATTCGCTTTTATAACCCAAACCCGCCTGCCTTTGCAATACTGTATGACCATAGACGATTAAAGCGCCTTTAAGAAAAACATCGACAAGCGGCTTCAATTCTTCGCTGTCAAAATTATCAACAAATTTCTGGCCGGGACTGTTCATTTCCGTTCCTGCGATAATCGGCAAATCGAGATTTTGACAGATTTCAACGAACTCATACAGCTTTTTGCATTTGTCGTTATTCTTTCCCTCGCCCGGCTTGTAATTTCTGTCAGGAATAATGTTGGCCGCCTCAACGCCCGTAAGCATAGCGATTCGCAAAAGTTCTTCAATCTGTTTTTCGCCGTCGCTTGTGCCGTCAAGCCAGGTGAGCGTCGGTATTCCGCCGACGGACAAAACAAACTCGTTCATATCCGCCATCGTCGGAAATGATTTCGTATCAGGCTGAATATAACCCGCTCCGCCTCGCTTCATCGTCTTTGCTCTTATATTATTGATAAGCGATGCCTGGTCGGAAATTTTTTCAAAACCGATTTTCTCTTTCCAAAATTCCGCCAGCCTGCCGGCATCCGCAAAAATCGCCGCCGCCTTTTGGACGTAAGCAAAACAAATATGCCTTTCAGTAGCGTTGCCTTTCGGCGTAAGGGGCAAAACGTCTTTTTCATAATCTAATTCAACCGGACTTAAATATGTATTTACGCGACTTACAAGTTCAAGGTTTCTGTTTTTTGCCGTGCCGCGAAGTTTATCTTCAAATTTTTTCTGCTCCGAAGACAGATTCCCCGATGGAATGCCCGCGCCCATATGATACGAGATACCCGGCTCGCCCGGCGAGTTAATAACCTTATCGGCAAATTCGGGAACGAACACGCGCGTTTCGATTCCGCCGGATGCTTTGAGGTTCAGCTTCGATGTCGCGTCATAAAATTCATTCAGACCGTCGAGAACATCAAAATCTACAATCCCCGCCGCGGCCAAATCAGCCTGCTTTGCAAGCGACGCGATTTTAGCCGGAGAATATCCCTCGGCGTTAAAGGAATAAATCGTATGAAAGTGCATATTTGTAAATTTTGTCGTCATATTTATATTTTTTTCTCTGTGTCTCTGTGGTGAATATATTTCTTATTCCAAAGTTCGTAATTCGCGGGCTGATAAACTTTCAAATCGAAAGATTTCGCGACTAACGCTCTGCCGGCGGCAACGGATTTAATCTGCCCCGTCGCCATTGCCTGAATCATTATATTCCCCATTGCGGTCGCCTCGACCGGCCCTGCGACGACTTTTTTGCCGGTCGCGTCAGCGGTAAATTGGCAAAGCAATTCATTTTTTATGCCTCCGCCGACAATATGCAGCGTGTCAATTTTCTGCTTTGTAATTTCTTCGATTTTTTCGAGCGTCTCACGATAATAAAATCCAAGACTTTCGAGAACTACTCTTATTATCTGTCCCTTATCGCTGATTGCCGGCTGTCCGGTCTCTGCGAGATACTCGTTTATTTTCGCGGGCATATCGCATACCCCAAAAAATCGGCTGTCATTGGGGTTAATGACCGCGGCAAATGGTTTGGCCTTCTCCGCGAGAGTCGCCAAATCGGCGAAAGATAATTTGCCGCCCTGTTCGTTCCAGACCCTTCGGCATTCCTGAATAAGCCATAAGCCCATAATGTTTTTCAGTAGCCGAATCGTGCCGCAAATTCCGCCCTCATTGGTGAACTCATATTTATAAGTGCTGTCATTGATTGCGGCATTTGGTATTTCTACCCCCATCAAACTCCAGGTGCCGCTGGACAAATACGCCCAGTTTTTCTCATTGGCGGGAACGGATGCGACCGCACAGGCAGTATCGTGCGAACCAACCGCGACGACCGGAATCCTGCCGCAGCCGAATTTGTCGGCGATTTCCTTCTTCAATTTCCCAACGACCGTTCCGGGCTGAACGATGCTCGGCATAATATCGAGTGGCAGCGAAAGTTTATCAAACAAATCAGCCGACCATTTGCCGAGCTTCATATTCATCAACTGCGATGTGCTTGCAAGTGTGTATTCGCCGAAAATTTCTCCGCATAAATAATAAGACACCAAATCAGCCGTAAATGCCAATTTATGCGTCTTTTTGAGTATTTCAGGTCTTTGCGATTTCAGAGCGAGCAGTTGAAAAATCGTATTAAGCTGCATAAACTGTATGCCGGTGGAATCATAAATAGTTCTCTTACCAGCAATTGCGAAGGCCTTTTCCATCATTCCATCGGTTCTTTTGTCGCGGTAATGATATGGATTTTCGAGCAGTTTTCCGTCGCTGCCAATCAAGCCGAAATCAACGCCCCAACTGTCAACGCCGATTGATTCGACTTTGCCGTCAGCCTGTTTTATTGCTTTGGCGGTTCCCGTGCTGATTTCGCCGAATAATTTCGCAAAATCCCATCGCAGTGAGCCATTTTCTTCTATCGGGCCGTTTTCAAACCTGTGAATTTCTTCAAGAGCGATTTTGTCGTTATCGACAGAGCCTAAAATCACTCTGCCGCTCGATGCCCCCAAATCAACAGCAATATAATTTTTTATCTCATTCATAAATCACACCTTTTTTACAGGCAGATGCAGCGCGGCATCAAAACTATCTTCCGCAGCTTCCTTAACTGCTTCGCTCATAGTGGGATGCGCGAAAATCATTTCCGCCAAATCCTTCGCCGAGGCTTTCAGGCCGAGCATTGCCGCCGCCGAATGAATCATTTCAGTAGCGTTGTGGCCGAGTATATGTACGCCTAACAGCTCGCCGCTGCTTGAGTTACGAATTACGCTCACAAAACCCGCTTCTTCGCCGACCGCCATTGCTTTGCCCAGATAGCCGATTGGGAATTTGCCGATTTTGACCGGAATATTGCGTTCCTGCGCCTGCTTGACTGTTATGCCAACGGATGCGATTTCAGGGAAGGTATAAACGGCGTAAGGAACTGGAAGTTTATATTCGCTGGTGTGGCCGAGTGCGTTTTCGACTGCGACAACCGCCTGTGCGCTCGCCGCGTGGGCAAGCAGACATCTGCCGTTGGCATCGCCTATGCAATAAACGCCATTTACGCCAGTCTGCATTTTGTCATTTACTCTTATAAACCCTTTGTCAGTCGTGAGTTGGATTGTTTCCAGCCCAAGTTGAGCAGTGTTCGGCCTTCTGCCGGTGGAAACAAGAACTCTGTCAGCTTCAATAACCTGACCACCGGTAATCGTTGCTTTTACGGTGTCGCCTGCTATTTCAAGATTTTCGACTTTTACGGAGGTGAAAATTTTTATATTTCTCTTTTTGAATATGCCCGCAAGTCCCTGTCCAAGCTCTACTTCCATTTCAGGCAGCAGACCAGGCATCATTTCTACGATTGAAACTTCAACGCCGAATTCGGCCATCATACAGGCGAATTCGCAGCCGATTACGCCGCCGCCTACTATTAATAGACGCTTCGGCAAACTCTGCCAGTGCAGAGCTTCATCGGAAGTGCAAACGAAATTCTTGTCTGTCGGCCAGCCCGGAATCACCGAAGGTATTGAGCCACAAGCAATTATGATATTGTCCGCTGTGATTTCGCTAACCGCCCCGGCTGAATCGGTGAGCTGCAATTTGCTCTGGCCGGCGAATTTAGCCTCGGCCTGAAAGAGTTTGACCTTTCTTGAGGTGAAAAGACCTTTGATTCCGCCGCGAAGCATTGCCAAAACTTTGTCTTTTCGCTTTTGAATCGCTGACCAATCAAAACTGACGCTGCCATCGACCTTTACGCCTAACGTATTGGCATTCTTAATCTTATGCAAAAGGTCTGCCGATGCTAAAAGCGCTTTTGATGGGATACAGCCGTAATTCAGGCAAGTGCCACCGACATATTGATGTTTTTCAATGACTGCAACCGTTGCGCCTAATTGTGCCGCTTTTAGAGCCGCTATATAACCGCCCGGCCCTGTGCCGACTACCGCAACCTGAAAATGTTCTGACATATTATTTTCCTAACTCGTTAATTTAACAATACTTCCGGTTTTTCGAGAAATTCTTTTAATGTTTGCATAAATTTCGCCGCGGCAACGCCGTCAATTACGCGATGGTCAACACTTAACGTAAGTGTCATCAGACGCGTGGGTTGCATCGCGCCGTTCTCAACCTTAATACCTTCGCGAATCGCGCCAACCGCCAAAATCGCCGATTCCGGCGGATTTATAATTGCACTGAACTCTTCAGTGCCGAACATACCAAGATTAGTTATCGTGAAAACACCCTGCCCCATACCATCAATTTTGCCGTTTCGAGCGTTTTCGATAATAACCTTAACCCTTGCGGCTAAAGCCTTTAAGTCCATTTTGTCAGCGTCAATCACAACCGGCACGACAAGGCCATCGTCAAGACCAACGGCAACACCAATATTTGCACTGGGCGATTCGATAATCTGCTCGTTTTTGTACTGACTGCGGAAGGAGGCGTGCTGCCTGATGGCATTAGCGCAAGCCTTTATAACAAAATCATTTACGCTGCAAAGTAATTGCGGCTTTGTCTTCTTATATAAGCTGAAAAGCTCTTTGGCATCAATAGTGAGTTTGACATAAAAATGAGGGATGTTCTGTTTGGAATAAGTCAGTCTCTCGGCAATGATTTTTCGCATCTTACTCATTTTGGGAGCAGAAGTTACGTTCGGAATGTCATTGGTAATTATCCGCCCGTCAATACCCGAACCCGCCGATATTGACGACATATCAACGCCTCTTTGCTCGGCAAGTTTTCGAGCGGCAGGTGAAATTCTGGGACGGGAATCTTCAACTTTTAACTGCTCGATTTTGACGGTTTGGATTACAGGCTTTTCTATCTCCTTTACAGCAACGGAGTTAGGAGCAGGTTGTTCCCCTGCCAGAAAGGCTTCGACATCGCTGTCGTTATCGGCCAAATAAGCGACCGGAGTCTTGACAGGGACGATTTGGCCTTCGCCAACAACGATTTTGGCCAATCTGCCGGCATCAGCGGCCTCGACCTCCAAAGTGGCTTTGTCGGTTTCAATCTCGAAAATAATCTGGCCAACCGCGATTTTATCGCCAATTTTGGCCTTCCAGGAGAGAATTGTGCCCTCTTCCATAGATTGACCAGCCTGCGGCATTAGTATCGGAGTTACTTTTTTATCCATTTGCTACATCCTTAAAATGAGTATAAATATATTACAAAAATACTACATAAAACGACAAAAATCAAACATAAAATTACACGAAAACGACAAATTTTTGTAATATTTTGTTGAATTTTGCAAAATTTTTGTTAAAAT
>MHXU01000078.1 GCA_001824555.1 Planctomycetes bacterium GWC2_45_44 | reverse complement strand
GATTTTTATCTGCACCCGGCCGGTCAGCCATAACGATTGGACCAGAGCCGAGCATGCGGTGCGAATCTGGCAAACCGTCAGTTCTGTTTTTTTCTTTAAGTCCTGCAATGTGAATAGTTCATATACCCTTTGCGTTTGGTTACGATGATAAAGCCGGAAACTCACGAAATTGCAGACTATTCCCCCACTGGCAATCTGGAAGATTATATAAATAATCCCAGCATTGTGAAACTGCCGTTCTGCCGTCAAAACGGTCTCTGTCAACATTGACGGTCGAACCTTTTAACTCTACTACAACATCGGGAGCGTTTTTCTTCTTTTGTGAAAATGAACCAAGGGCAATATCTGCAAAACCGCCGTTGATTGCATACTTGGGGTCAATATCCCATTCCTCTTTGTTATTTTCTGTAAATGGCGTATATCCTAATGCCTGCTCAAATACCTCGTTGACAAAACTTTGCTCGATATTTGATTCTTTTCTTGTATCTAAAAGACCCCTGGTTTCCAAGTCCGCCCATTTACTTATGATTTCATAAGCTGTTTTATAATTTGATGTTTCCGTAATACGTTTATCTGAAGATACGCTGTTTAAAACCTTCGGCAGAAAAAGCGGCTTGCTCCGTCGCCCATTACCGTAATGGGCGGTGTTCATCTCTGGAAAAAGTAATTTACCTTTTGCTTTTTTTGCCATTTATTTTTCCTGCTGCATTTCCCTTTTATTTTCTATCATTCTTACCTCTTTGTCAAAACTTCTTTTTTGTCGAATTTGGCAAAAAGTGCGCAACAAAAAACCCTGTCGAGGAATCGGCAGGGTTTTAGTATTGTTACAGTTGTATCACGACAGCGAAAATGTCTGACTAAACACGACCATCATAGATGGAAGTGCTCTAAAGTTTCCTTTAGAAAGGAGGTGATCCAGCCGCAGGTTCCCCTACGGCTACCTTGTTACGACTTAGCGCCAGTCATCGAACTTACCGTAGGCAGCCGTCTCCTTTGCAGGTTGACAAGCCGACTTTGGGTACTTCCGACTCCCATCGCTTGACGGGCGGTGTGTACAAGGCTCAGGAACACATTCACCGCGACGTGGCTGATTCGCGATTACTAGCGATTCCAACTTCATGAGGGCGAATTGCAGCCCTCAATCCGGACTGAGATAACTTTTAAGCGATTTGCTCCACTTTACAGTCTTGCGTCGCTCTGTAGTTACCATTGTAGCACGTGTGACGCCCTGGGCATAAAGGCCATGAGGACTTGACGTCATCCCCACCTTCCTCCGGTTTAACACCGGCGGTCCTGTTAGAGTCCCCGCCTTGCGGCGGTAGTAACTAACAGCAGGGGTTTCGCTCGTTATGGGACTTAACCCGACATCTCACGACACGAGCTGACGACAGCCATGCAGCACCTGTGAAAGTTTCACCCTTGCGGGCAGCCTACACTGTTTCCAGTAAGGCATCCAACCATGTCAAACCCAGGTAAGGTTCTGCGCGTTGCTTCGAATTAATCCACATGCTCCACCGCTTGTGTGAGCCCCCGTCAATTCCTTTGAGTTTTAGCCTTGCGACCGTACTCCCCAGGCGGCCTACTTAACACTTTTGCTTCGGTCTTGAAAATGTCAGAATTTCCAACACCTAGTAGGCATCGTTTACAGCGTGGACTACCGGGGTATCTAATCCCGTTCGCTCCCCACGCTTTCGTGTCTCAGCGTCAGAATAGGTCCAGTGCTCCGTTTTCACCACAGGCGTTCCTCTTGATATCTACGCATTTCACCGCTCCACCAAGAGTTCCAAGCACCCCTGCCTACCTCAAGACCAGTAGTTTGCCTAACAATTCCCCGGTTAAGCCGGGGGTTTTCACAAGACACTTACTGGTCCGCCTACACACGCTTTAAGCCCAATGATTCCGAACAACGCTTGCCACCTCTGTATTACCGCGGCTGCTGGCACAGAGTTAGCCGTGACTTCCTTTGGGTTAGATCAATCCTTGCGGACTTTCTTACCCCTGACAGTAGTTTACACTCCGAAGAGCTTCATCCTACACGCGGCGTCGCTGGGTCAGGCTTTCGCCCATTGCCCAATATTCGTTACTGCAGCCCTCCGTGGAGGTCCGGACAGTGTCTCAGTTCCGATGTGCCGGGCCAACCTCTCAGTCCCGGTACCCGTCGTAGCCTTGGTGAGCCATTACCTCGCCAACTAGCTGATAGGAAATAGGCCGCTCCCAAACCGATGAATCTTTGGTTGTCGTTTTTGCAAACAACAACGTCATCTGGTATTACCGCCCCTTTCGGAAATTAACCTTGCGGTTAATGACGCTATTCCAGAGTTCGGGGTACGTTACCTATCTATTCCTCACCCTTTCGCCACTCATCAATCTCTCGATTGCTCAATTGATTAATGCGTTCGACTTGCATGTCTTAGCCACGCCGCCAGCGTTCGTTCTGAGCCAGGATCAAACTCTTCAAGTTTAATTATAGACTCTGCTCGTGAAAGCAGGAATCTTCATAAGCTCAACAACAATCGTTTACGCATCGAAAGTGTTGTAATGATGCTCAAGCTTGTACACAAGCTCGAGACATCGTTTGTTAAAAATTCACTACTTTGCCGTAGTTTTGCGTATCTGCCGGCAAAGCAACACTTTCGCTGCCATGTGTGGTACAACTGTTAACTTTTCAAAGAACTTATTATTCCCACCCCAAAATAAAGGCGAAAATAAAACGGGCGAGCTGTCCATTTGTTGCGACCATCTCGTCCGCTTAAGAGACGGATATAGTAGTATCAAAAGTATTTGTCGTCAACAGGAATTTTTTATTTTTTTATAATTTTTATAACTCATTAAGCTGTAATAAGTTATAAAAAGGAAAAAGTTTGTTTTTTTACCATTTGCTGAAATGACGAATTATTGACTCGTCTTTTTTATTGCGAATGGCGGAGGTAGAACCCAAAATAACGCCCAAACAGCAGGCGGCGTAATCATGGTTTCCAGTATGAAAAAACTTGGCCGAAAAGCAGGTTTATCCGTGGTAAAAGTGCTGAAATTGTACCTGCCCCAAATAAGAGCAATTTGAGAGCAACGAGGCAGTATAAAATAGTAAAGAATCCACAAGTGCCTGAATTACAAGAACTTATAAACGTGATTTTGGCGGATAAAGAAAAAACGGAGAGGGCGGGATTCGAACCCGCGGTACGGTGTAACCCGTACACGGCATTTCCAATGCCGCGCCTTCAGCCGCTCAGCCACCTCTCCGTAACTCATTGATTCAAAAATATTTATGCGAAATAGTGCAGGTTACACAATGGGCGATACTGGACTTGAACCAGTGACCCGCTGATTAAGAGTCAGCTGCTCTACCAACTGAGCTAATCGCCCGCAAACAGACCGGCCACTTTACAATACTGTTGTTTGTTTTGCAAGAAAATCATCTTTTATTTGTTTTTTATGCCAAAAACCCAGGGCAAACGCATCTAAATTTTTATCGTTGATTTTAGCGTATTAAAGGTGTTTTTGGCATTCATACAGAACGACCAAAAATTTCAAAACGGCTTTTTTAAGATAATAACAAGGGGTTGAGAAATTAGATGCGTTTGCCCTGGCCAAAAACCGAATATTCTTGCAAAAATAAAGACTTATATGTAAATTATGCTCTACTTTTGTTTCCTTTGTCATAATTTTTTTAAAAATATAGCACATAACATCTTGTTTTACAATAAGTTATGGTGGCATAGCTCAGTTGGTAGAGCATGGGATTCATAAGCCCAGGGTCGGTGGTTCAAATCCACCTGCCACCATTTTTTGATGCGCCCCCATCGTCTAGCGGCCCAGGACGCCGGGTTCTCAACCCGGTAACAGGGGTTCGATTCCCCTTGGGGGTATCTCTATACACACTCCAAATGGCTGTTTTAAGCCATTATAGCGTTTTTCGTGTCCGCCGTTATCCGCCAAAACCTCCTCTTTTCCGGTATCGTTCCTAAATCGTCAATGAAAAGCCATCGAATAGTTTTGAGCCTGCCAAGGATTCTCTTTTCGTTTATATTGCTTTCGGAATACGAAGCCCTTATATCTTCAAGTAAATCCTTATAGCGATAAAAAATAATATCGCAGTGTTTGCAGATTAAGTATCTGGCTATCGCATATCCTTCAGAACGATACGCCGCCTGCTCAAGATATCTCTGGAGTGCTATTATCTGTACCAAAGTAATATAGTTTACCCTTAATCTTCTTGCAAAATTGGCCTGTTGGATGTAAAGTAAGCGGAAATTTGTCAGACCTAATTTTTCGGTTTTTTTGTCTGTTTTGCTCTTTGACATTGCCCATAGTCCTTATACAAAACCATACTTAAAGTTATTTTTATATCATTAGAAAACATTGTAACCTTAAATTTGGTTGTAATAGACATTTGCAATTACATTATTGGCACTATAAGTGAAATAATAAATATTTGCGCTCGTAGCTCAGTTGGATAGAGCGTCGGTTTCCTAAACCGAAGGTCAGAAGTTCGAATCTCCTCGGGCGCATTTTCATAACTGGTTTATTTGCTATCACTTGCATCTTTCACATTTCTTTCCGAACATCTCAAAACACTAATCCCTTAATATGGCAAATATGAGATTGATTATGATTTTCCAATAATTTTTAGTGCAAGAGTGAGAAAATGAACAATTCTGCAAGGATTGAAGCGTCATGAAATTGCCGATAGACTGCAAACTATTGATTCGCACGACATCTGGCCGATTTCAGCCCGTGATATAATAAATATTTTTATATTGTCAACGATAATTCTTGTAATAGGTATGGGTTTCCGGTATGAAAAAACAATTGGTCGAAAAACAGGATTTTATTAAGATAGTAATCTTAATAATGATTGCTCTTGCGATTGGCGTGTACCTAATTGCCACAACTATTCTCATTAATAAAGATGGTGTTTTGTACATTGAGCAAGCCCAGAATTTTTCAAGCAATCCGTCCTTAGGCGTGCGAGGAACATATCCGCCCGGATACCCATTTCTAATTTATACAGTACATCGAATCGCGGCTTTGGTCAGCAATAGCATATCTGTCGAGAGCTGGATATATTCAGCTCAAAGCGTAAGTCTATTGTGTCGATTGCTTTCTCTGATACCGTTATATTTTATTGGTAAGATACTTGTCGGAGCCCGCAATAGCTATATAGCATTATTGATACTGATATTTTTACCATATCCGGCAGAATACGGCAGCGAGATTGTCCGTGAATGGCCTCACCTTTTTTTTCTGGCAACAGCATTTTTATTCCTGCTGCTGGGAACAGCCAATGGAAATTGGCTGATGTTTGCGGCTGGGGGGTTATTTGCAGGAATCGGATATGCGATAAGATCTGAATGCGGCCAGATTGTGTTATATGGAATGCTTTGGTTATTAGTCGGGTTATTTATTCCGAGTGCCGGCATTAACAGGTTAAAAGCCCTCGGTCTGACAGTTATCCTGATTATTGGATTTTTGATACCCGCTGTTTCCTACTCTATAGCGAGAGGCGAAGTTTTACCGCCAAAGCTAAAAGAAATTGTAAACTCGGATAAGAATTTTCAATCTGAAAGAATTGAAAAATCAGCTTATATGGCCTCTGTAATGCCAAATGACATACTAATGGCCGTTAAAAAACTTACTGAAAGAATCGGCGAAAATCTGATGTATTTTTTTATGCCGCCACTGATAGTCGGCCTTTATTATCATTTCCGAAGGCCAAAGGAAGTTCTGACAGACGGCAGGTTATTTATATCAGCTTTGGTAATTCTATACATAACGATGATGATGATGCTGCACATTAATTTCGGATATATGAGCAGAAGACACTTTATGCCTATGATTGTTTTTACTGCTTTTTATATACCGACAGGGCTACTTATAATTGCGGACTGGATAGGCGGGATTAATATAAAAGGGAATGAGAATAAACAGAAAAACACACAAAAATTGTTTTTCATTCTGCTGACAACTGGAATACTGATTTGCCTTGTGAAGCTATCCGGCATTACAGGTGTAGAAAGGAAAGGCTACAGAGAAGCCGCGAAGTGGCTAAAGGAAAATACCGCTCCGACGGATATTATAGCTGTGCCAGACCTTCGTATTAGTTTTTATGCTGAACGTAAGGGGATGCTAAATGAGAGTGGGGAGCTTACTGCTGATATAAATTATGCAGTACGAACGGTGAAAAAAACTGGTGATTCCGAAAAAAATATTCCATCAGGAATGTCAGAGGTGTGGTCATCGCCTACGAGCAAGAAAGGAGGGGTAGTTTTGATATATGAAAAAAAATAAAGGGGTTACTAATATGCCCCTTTTCCTTTCAGGACGACGGGAATTGTTTCCCAAAGTATTTTTAAGTCAAGCCCAAAAGACCAATTGTTGATATACCACAAGTCCCATCTAACCCATCGAGAGAAGGACAAATCTGAACGCCCCTTTATCTGGGACAGGCCTGTTATGCCCGGCTTTATTGATAGTCTGTCAATATGGTTATGGCCGTATTTTTCTACTTCATCGGGAAGAGGAGGACGAGGCCCTACCAAACTCATATTTCCTATTAAAACGTTAAAAAGCTGCGGAAGTTCATCGAAACTATACTTTCTCATAAATCTGCCTATTTTTGTTACACGCGGATCTTTTTTGATTTTAAACATAACTTTATCCCGCACTTCGTTTTGCTCTAACAATTTGTCTTTTAATTCATCCGCATTTTTGACCATTGAGCGAAACTTATAAAAATTAAAATTTATTCCTTTCATTCCAACCCTCCTGCTGCTGAAAAATACCGGGCCGGCAGAATTAAATTTTATCAAAATGGCTATAATAAACAACAAAGGCGAGAGCAGGACAATCAAAGCCAAAGAAACAAAAAAGTCGAAAGCTCTTTTCGAGACAGCCTCTGACGGATGCGGCTTCCTGGTGTTATAGGTTAGTACCGGAACAACTCCTATACGATTCACATCCACAACGGGCAAAGACCCTTCGAGGTATTCAGGAACAACCATAACCCCCAACTGCATTTTCCCCGTTTGTTCTATTAGTTCAGCAATGATTTTTCTCTCCGGCAACATCGTAATAATAACGTCATCTATGAAATACTTCCTGGTAACATTGACAAAATCCGAAAGTTTGCCTAATACAGGTTTGCCGTCAATATAGCCCTTTTGGGTGTCGTCGAGGAAGCCGACTATATTAAAACCTAAATGCGGCCTCTGTTTAATTTCCTCCACTATTAATTCGCTGACATTCCCTGCCCCAACTATCAGTATATTTATGTTGTGGAAGCCTTCGCGGATAAGTTTTCTCAAAATAAGCCTTTTAATTATACGCCAGCCGCCTAAAAGCAAAACAAGCAGAATAATGTTAACAATAAAAACAAAACGTGAAAAAAACAGGTAATGAGCAAAGAAAATAACTGAACCAACTACAACACCAGTATAAAGCACACAAACAAATACTCTTTTAATTTCTTTTGGTATAGTCAACCCTCTGTCTGTGCTATATAAGCGTTTGTATCTAAAACTACTGACAACAAATATAACTTCAAGAGCAAAAATAAAGCAGTATTCGGTGGCGTTAGGAAGGTTGATGCTAATGAATAAATTGTGGATGCTATTATATTTAAAAACATAAGGAACGAAAAATGCCATCGCTACAAGAAACATGTCCATAGCAATATAGACGGGTTGTATTTTTTTACGTGAGACTTTTGTCATTGGATAATTCTACCGACCGTTCCCTATAAGGAATTCAGATAAATATGAACCATCCTGCCCGGTTATACCGGTGATTAATGCCCTTTTCATGGTTTTATCTTTCTGTTCCCAATTAAAATTTCCAACCAAATTTATTGAAAAATCTAATAGCACTTCTTATATGAAGTATTGCTTTCATATTAAGCTTCTCTGCACTTTGTCTCCGGTGATGATGTAAAACTATAGCATCCGGCAAATAGTATATTTTATACCCGGCTTTATCTATGCGATAACATAAATCAACATCTTCAAAATACAACCTATAACCCTCGTCGAAACCACCTATTTTACCAAAAAGATCTTTTCGCACCATCAAACAGGCTGCTAATGCCCAGTCTATTGCTCTTATATCATTATGATTCCAATCTGCCATCAAATAGTCTCTCAGGATTTTACTCTTCGGAAAAATCTTTCCAAAGAATGTTCTTTTAAGCAAAATCGTTCTTATGTTATAAAAAGAGCGAGATGAAAATTGTAGCGAATTGTCCGGATATAGTAGCTTTGGAGCAGCCGCGCCGGCGTCAGGATTTTTATCAAGAAAACATATCATTTTCTCAAATGTGCCGGGATTAACAACAGTATCAGGGTTTAAGAACAAGATATGCCTGCCCTGGCTTATTTTAAATCCTTGATTATTGGCCGCAGCAAAACCACAGTTTTTTTTGTTTTTAATCAGCTTCGCCTGGGGGAAATCTCTCTCTACGATTATGCAGCTATCATCAGACGATGCATTATCTACTACTATTACTTCAAAAGCATCTCTGCAGTCAGCTTTGTAACACGAGGCTAAACATTGAGAGAGAAAACCGGCTGTATTGTAATTAACGATGATTATTGAGAGATTCATTTTTTTCTGCCCGATGCTATTTTCAGAAACGAGTACCCTTAATGATTTAAACTCTTTGAAATCTGGCCTTGAATTCATTTTGTAAAATCTTTAGGCATTTCTTGCCAATATATCCCACATCTTTTAAGCCAAACTCTCCCGACCTCAACATACACTTTGCCCTCAGAAATGAACCCTTTGTTTTCATTCTGGCCATGTCTTTATCGAAAATACCGGGCAACTTTAAAACAAATGAGTCTTCTTTAAGCCAGGCATCCCAATTGCCAAGCAGATTCTCTTTAATCAGTCCGAATTTGGCCACGATGTCATGTAATTTACTTCCGGGGTAAGGTGTGGTTATTGACCAGCCAATATAATCCAGGAGTCTATCTGCTACCAGCTTCCTTGCAAAATCTAATGTTTGATCAGTCATTTCTATATTTTCATACTTTAATTCATTATCCCTCTCCCAAACATTGAACAACATAAACAACCCCAACACCTTAATTTTGTATTTCTTTAATAGTCTGCAAGCTTCAACAACCTGCGTCAATGTAACATGCTTGCCAATTCCCTTTAAGGTTTCTGCATTTCCGCTCTCAATACCTAAATGAACATACCAACAACCGCTTTTCGCCATAAGTTCCACAAGTTCTTCGTTTAAGGGATATGCCCGCAACTGAGTCTTCCAGGTAATTTTAAGCCCTCTTCGTATTATCTCACGGCATATTGATATTGCATGTTCTACATTGTTATTAAACTCATCAGAATTGTCAAAAAATTCTTTTATGCCATATTGTGTGTGCAGATGCTGCATTTCATCTACAATGTTTTGGGGGGAACGCAATCTAACCCTCGGCTGTGAAATATTCCACACTATATTTGAACAAAAAGTGCAATTATAGGGACATCCTCTCGAAAATATCATAGTAGTTTCCGGGGTCTGCTTACACAAAAACCATCCTCTATAATTCTTCATATCGACTAATTCCCGTGCAGGGAACGGTATTTCATCCAGATTTTTAATATACTCTCTTGTCTCGGTATGTTGAATTTTACCATCCCGTAAAAATGCTATCCCATTAATATTACTGAGATTCATAGACTTGATGTTGCCTTCCTCCAGACACATCTTCACAATTTCGTATACCGTTTCTTCTCCCTCTCCCATCACTACAATATCTGTCCTTGAGAGCTTAAGACTTTCTTCTGGAAGAGCGGTGGCATGCGGGCCTCCTGTAAGTATCAGCATGTTCTGAAATTTTTCCCTGATTTCATTTATAAAACAGTAAGCGCTTAAAGCCACCGGCGTGTAAAAAGAAAGACCAAGTAAATCAGGTTTAAAATCACATACCTCACGAACAGCATTATCATAACCTATTAGTAATCCATCGGTAATTTTTACTTCCACTCCGGGTAATTTCTTCCTAAGGTATGAGGCTATGGACAAAATCCCCAAAGGCGGACTAATCCCCTCTCCTAATTCGCCATATTTAGGCATAATCCTGGGCGGCACAAAGACAAGTTGAACTTTCATTGCAATAATCCTCTTTAAAATAATTTTTCAGGTTTCTAAAGCATTTTATCAAATAACTCTTCCCAGTTGGACGCAAAAGGCTGGTCAATAATTCTTCTTTTGGCTGTTTCAAAGACAATGCTGTTTTCCATAACGCCTCTCATTAAATCAGCCAGTTTTGGGTAATCGTCCGGATTAAAGAATCTCACTTTATCATAATCGCCGATGGTCTCGTGTGCATATTCCAAGTCCGCAAGTAGAATCGGTTTTTTAAAGTTTTTAAACTCGCTTATCGGCATACCCCATGTCTCAAGTTTTGACGGGAATATCATACAATCCGCTTCATTATAATACTCGTACACTTTTCCCCTCGGCTGCAATCCAATAAATTTTATTTCTTTTACGTTTTTGTAACGGTGGTAAATTGATTTTGCGTATCTGTTCTCTGTGCCGTCTATCGTAAGATAAGCTTCAAAATTATGTTTTCCGCTTGAAGCTAATATTTTGGAGGCTTCGCAAATTGCCTCGAAATTTTTACACAGCCTAGGAAACACCGGATAAAAAAACTTAAATGCTTCTCCATCTTTAACATTTTTTTGATTGATGATACAGGATTTATCAAAATTATCATGATTCGGACGCGCAACTATTACATTTTTAATATTGAATATTTTCTTGAACTTATTTCTCATGCAATCCTGCTGCACTACCACAAAATCATTCTTTTTTATGTTTGTTCCATATAAAAAATTATATAACCAGACAAATAAAGCGAACTTCGGGTCTCTGCACGCTTCTTTTAAGGAGATATTATAAAACGGTGCCGGACATTGACAATATACGGCTAATAATTCGGTTTCTACATTGGGGGTAATATCGCGAATTGCCAGCCATAAGTAAGGATTTAATGATCTCGAGAACTTCTTAAAGTAAAAGTACTCGTAATAAAGCCTTCTAAGCCAGGATTTTTTTGAATCCTTAAACTCATAATAAGTTATATTTTTAAAATCCAGTAGCGTTTTATCATGAACCAGTGCAATTATATTATACTTGTCGCTCATATTTTCAGATAAATAACGCAAACAGTCTTCCAGTATAGAAAAAGGTCCGCCTGTATCATCATTTATAGCGGAAATTATGATATTCTTTTTCATTCCTTTGCCCCTTCACCAATGAACAATCCTGTCTTTTGATAACTGCAAGACAACACGGTGATTAACGCTAAAGTAAACCATATATAAGACAAGTTATAAGCTGTTAAATGTATCCAAGTGAATAACATTGAAAAGAAAGCTAATTTTATCGCCAAAATCAGGCTTCTTAAACCTTCCCCTTTGTAAAAAAGACATGTTTTCTTCTCAAGCTCCTTCAACTTAATCCACACTTGAAAAAGAAAAAGCATAAATACAAAAAAACCTACGATGCCTGTTTCCAATAATAGCTGCAGATAAAAATTATGAGTTACTATATAGTTCAGAAAAAACGGCGTATTTCCAAATCCGACTCCTAAAATGGGATATTCCAAGAAAATTTGAAACGCTCGTTTTTGCATCTCAAATCTTTCAAATGATGAAAAATCACTAAATGCAGACAGCCGTTGAAAAAGGTTCAGCTTGTCAGGAACAATAAGTGTTAATAGCAGAATTATTCCGGCCGTTACTATGAGAAAAATTTTTGCCGTTCTAATAATTTTCTGTTCATAAATAATTTTGTAGTAGACAAAGAGCACTAAAATGAACAAACACCCAAACCAGCAGGAGCGAGAGAAAGTTAAAAGCAGAGCTGTTACGAATACGGAAAGTAATAACCACAATGCTATTTTTTTTCTTTCAAATACGAAAGGTAAAACCAAACTGAACGGTATCAGCAGAAATGCTCCCCAAAAACAGGGTTCCGGCATAAATGCCCTTGCTCTCGGTAAACCTGCCCAGCTGGAATCTTCTAATCCTCTGGTAATAGAGTAACTTTTTGATGTACGTAATATATCTGTAAACGGCCAGTCATACCGAAAAGCGAAGAACTGGTAAATTGAATATAACGCCACTAAAAAACATATTAGAACAAAAAACTTCAATAAGTTTTGAATGATTTTTATGTCGTATTTTTTCAATATATTGCGTAGTACTACAAAATGCAGCACCATCATAAAAAACATTATCAATTGTTTGATTCCTTTTGTCTCTATTGTATCGCCCCAGAAAGAACTGCCGGTTTTCGTGCCGACCAACAAACGGTAAAAAACAGAGATAACGGCTATAATAAAAAAAACGAATAAACTTTTTGTTGTATTATCTATTGCTATTGACCATCCGTTGGCCAAAAGCACCATTGTCAGCATTAGCAGCAGAAAGAAAGACAATGGCAGAGTATTTGAGCCGAGGGTAATGCCGAAAGCAATAAAAAAGAGTGAAACAATGAATAATTGCAGCACTTTGAACGTAAGAGTGTTTTTATAATTATTATTTTTTATGATTTGTAGCATAAATTTAATGTTTTTGCCATAGAAAGTTATGCACAATGGAATACTGTGAATTTGAGCAACATATTTTGGGATTATCCACAATATACCGATTTATTTCTGATTCTGCACAAACATTTTATTAGTTGAGGGCCTTGTCAGAACTTGTCTTAATTTTCGTATGATTCTTGATGGCTGCGTAACCGAACATAACATATTTTTGACAAGAGTTCCAGAGTGGTAATACCACTTAATAATAGAAAATAAACTTTGGAATCTTGTCGGAGGAGAAATACTTCCGGGAAGACTAAAATAATATGACTTTGCGTTTGCGTATGAGTCCACCATGTCCTGTCTATTCCCTGCAAGAAGAGCTCCGGTTGTAATGCTGTCCGGATGAGACAAAAAGCAGGCCAGCGGTTCTGATATATGAACATATTGGGGATAATCAAGCGATGTCAGTAAGAAAAGCAAAAGATCCTCGCCTACACCAGAATCTTTTCCATATATACCCTGGGCATTGGGGATTTGTAATAATAAATTCCTTAAAGCATCCTTTCTTCTAAATATAGCACAACCCGGACTGATTGTCATAGGAACCTGTATCAAATACTTCGCAATATCCCTCATACGACCAATGCCGGGGGGGTGCCGATCTATCGAAATCTTGTTTATGCCCTGATAGTGCGTGGTAAAACCGGTATAAACAAAACCTATATCATCATCCAGCTTTGCAATTGTTTTTTTCATAAATGTTGGCTCTATCCAGTCATCATCATAGTTGATATGCACTATCTCGCCGGTTGCCTGTTCAATCCCGTCTCGCCAACAAACTATAGGCCCATTGTCTTTTTCCCGACGGATATATCGTATTTTGCTTTCATACTTCGCTGCGACATTTGGTGTGTTATCAGTACTCCCATGGTCGCATACTATTACTTCACAGGGATAGGTTTGGTTTATTGCGCTCTCAATTGCACGTACTACTAAATGAGCGCGATTGAATGTTGGAATTACAATGGAAGCCGTCTTCATAATTTTTCACCTTCTGAAAGAATTTGTTTTAATATCTGAACATTAGCAACCAAAGCATTGGGCTGAAATTTATTAACCCCACAAATTTGGACTTTTTTTCCAAGTAACTTCATAATGTGATACGCTATATCTTTAATGCTCATTCCTTTACCAGAGCCTATATTAATAATTCCTCTGAACCGTTTTTGTGATAGATGAAGTATGCAATCTATTACAGTCTCAGCATCCATTATGTCTCGAACAGAATCAGGATTAACAATCTCAAGCAGTCCATTTTCCGGCGTTTCTTTTATTTTCCTGAAAAGAGTTGGTATCAAATACGGCTCTTTCTGGTCGTTTCCTGAAAAGCTGAAAACTCTCCCTACGCAATAATCAACTTTATACTGGCCAAGTATAGGAGCAGAAATTCGTTCGGACGCTAACTTTGTTACTCCGTAAAAAGTATCCGGCTCTTCTGTAAAACCTACTTTTAATGTCAATTCTTCAGCAGCAGATGGAGCCTTATATACATGGCTCGAAGATGCCAGAAAAAACCAGCAATTTTTCTGTGTTTCTATAATATTTTTACAAATATTATATGAACCAATTACATTAACATCATACGCTCTAAGCGGATTCTCCGCTACCTGAGATACCGGAACAATAGCAGCAAAATGAAAAAAATAATCGAAACGATATTTTCCGAACCAGTTTTTTAAATCCATTGTGTCAGTAATATCGCCCTGATACGCTTCAACATTGATATTATGACTGGTTAACCGCCGACTAAGAATACCCCCTAAAACCCCCGCTTGCCCTGTCATACCAATGGTTTTCCCGCGAAGACGACTATAATCTGTAAAAAACGGGATAAACGCCGGCTGTTCAAAAAAACGTAATTGTTTCATCTGATATTCTCTATAACCGTTTCAAGCACCGTTGTTACTAAATGATAAATCCTTTCATCATCTAATGGCTTTGAATGGCAACCAATAAAAAAACCGTTTTCATGGATTATTTGCGCTCCATGAAACGGCCCCATACTCAAATCAATATTAAAACTTTTGACAGCAGGCTGTAAGGCCATATTGCCTGAAACAATAGGACGGGTGTCTATGCCACGTTTGGTTAAATCATTTGTAAATTTTTTACACTCTACTCTATGTTTAATTAAAAACGGAAATCCGAACCAGCACGGAGTAAGCCCGCTTGTCGCCGATGGGAATTGTAACTGGTCTTTCCATAGAGGATGACCAAGAAAAGCTTTTCGCAATTTTTCAACATTTTCGCAACGATAAGCATTCATATTTTCTAAACGCCTGATTTGTTCCAATCCAAAGGCCGCCTGAATTTCCATAGGGCGTAAGTTATAGCCCATATTAATAAAAAGAAATCGCGGGTCAATCTGCTTATACATTGATTCCAACTCCGCCCTATTGTTCTGCTCTCTGCTCCAGCCATGAGTTCGCAGACATTTCAGGAGATTATAATCCTCTTCATTTTTCGCTATAATCATCCCTCCCTCAATTGTTGTCATGTGGTGGGAAAAGTAAAAGCTGAATGTTCCAAAATCGCCAAACGTGCCGAGATATCCGTCCTGGTATTTTGTACCAAGAGATTCGCATGTATCTTCTATTAAAATAAGATTATTTTCTTTTACGATACTGAACAATTCCCGCATTGTTGTGGAATTCCCCAGAACATGTACCATCATAACTGCCTTAATATCATGTTTACAAAGAGCCGCTTTTAAGGATTTTATTGATAGATTAAGAGTTTCGGCTTCAACATCGACCAAAACCGGTATTAACCCCATTTGAACAATAGGCCACAAAGACGTTGACCAGCAAACCGCCGGCACCGCAACCTTGCTTCCATATTCCAAACGTCTTGTCCTTGCCGGGTTAGTAATTGCTGAATATGCAAGCAAATTGGCAGAGGAACCTGAGTTTACCATAACAGAATATGGTGCATTGATAAATGCGGAAAACTCGGATTCAAACTCTTTTACACGAGCCCCCATCGTAAGCTGACCACCAAGCAAGACCTCGATACAATTCAGGATTTCCTTATTATCGTAACTTGAGTCGACTAGTGGAAACAAATTTTCTTTCTTGGCATCGATATCATGGGATTCATTCTGTTCCTTCACTTTATCCCTTTCTAATATTAGTTTAAGATTTTTAAAATACTACCAATCTTACATCTGTGCAACACAGCTTTTATTTTTTAGCGACACAGTACCGGCAGGACAAAAATTCTGCCGCATTATAGTTTACAACATCTATAACCACAGCATTATTATTTTTCAGTAAATTCAAAATATCTTTCTGTTCTATACAATGCATCTCTATCACTGTGCCAAATATTTTCCTTTTACACATATATACCCAAGAATTAGGTATTGGTACTATTCGTCTCAGTAATGCTTTTATCGATTTACCTGGCAACCTCTTACTCGGAAGCTGGAATATTAATAAACCGCCAGGAACAAGTATGCGCAGAAATTCTTTTATGTATTTTTCCGAATATTTTGGCGGAATATGTTGAAGTACTATATTTGAATAAATAAAATCAAAATAGTTGTCGTTAAATAATTTTAAGTCGGAAGCAGTATTTAACCGATATTCGCAGTTATTTTTGTGTACGTTATATTCATTTGCCAAGCTAATCATTGATGGGGAAATATCAACACCTACGACCTCATCAAAATACTGGGCAAGTGCCTGAGTTAATCGACCTGCACCACAACCGAAATCGAGAACTTTTCTTTTTTTGATATTTATGTGTATTTTGTCAATATACTGCATAATATCTGCAATTTCTTTAACGCCTGTTTTAAAGAATTCCTCCACATCCCATCCACCGTTTCTCTTTTTGGGGTCTGTGGCTATTGCCCAGAAAGGATCTTCCTTCCCCAATCTGTCCCAGTTCTTTCCCAAGTCTTTGAGATACATTAAATATACTCCTTGTTGAGTCGTTAACTATAAGATTTCAGATATACAACACAGGCGCAACCCTACCGGGTTTGCTCTTAAATTTGTTTCCGATATTGCTTGTCGTTTCCGCAACAAATATCTAACTTTAATCTAATCATTTTTTCTGTAAAAATTTGAGGTAAATTGCTCGGAGTAACTGCACAATCTGTTTTGGCATATATAACACTGGAAGACATACTATCCAAAAAAACAAAAAAGCTGAATACCATTTTATCAAAACAGAAGGTACTCCTCGAAGACTTGCTCCCAGTCTTTTTCTGTAGGACAAATCACACACTACATAATCTTTTAAAACAATATATTTTGCTTTTTTTATTGAATGCTCGGTATATTCGTATTTCCTTAACTCATCCAGCACTAGTGAACTGCCGACGGCGAATATCTTATACCACCTTTCGGTGAGGTATAATGCATTTGCCTGTCTTATAAGTACAAGACGAGAAGCAATGATTTTTATTTTAGGTTTATTTTTTATCGAACTTAAAATTACAAACAAAAATGAAAAACCATATTCTATAAAGCGTTTGTAATCAACAATATTAGATTGTTCAAATATATACCTTTGGGCAATTATTGAAGATATAAACCCTAACTTTATTCCAAACCGCTTTAACAGAGTATTTTTAGAGCATATAATTTCATCTTTTTCAACGCCCAGGTAATTTCGTTTTAATTCTTCTTTTAAGTCCTTGGATTTTAATTTTGCATTTAACACAATCAAATCATACTTATTTTTATCGGCAATGTTCTGCAAGACAACCTTTACTGTATCCTTTTCTATCGCGTCATCATCGGAAAACAGCCAAATATAATCCCCTTTTGCCAAGCCGGCAGCGATAAAGAAATTTTCATCCACAACATTTTTATCATTTCGACTGTATGAAATGAAACTATATTTCAGTAAATACTCGCCAACAACTTCTTTCGTATTGTCCGTACTTGCATTATCAGAAATTATAATCTCTACTTCATTCTCAAAGTCTTTTGTTGCTTCCAATATACTTCCCAGCGATTCCGTTAAATACTGCGCACGGTTATAAGTTGGAATACAAATAGAAAGTTTAGGATTCATACAAATTATGCTGTGTCTTTCCACGCTATAAATGATTTATTTTTAAATTCCGATATATTTTTGCGCCATTGCGTTATGGATTTCATTTGTGTTTCTTATACTCATCCAGGCCTGGATTGGATTTGAAATGGCCGACGGAAACAATACCAGGCTGCTTGCTATGCATATTCCCGTTAAGCCAAACCTGTTGCCTAAATAGAGCGATAGCGGAATATATACAATTACTGCCGGCACAAGCAATACTGTTTGCATGCCGAGCTTACCGATACCATTGAGGTACACAGAAAAACAATTGACCCAGCCCATAATGAATACCCACAGACCCATTAGTGCAAATAACGGGGTGTTGGTTAGAGTTTTGCCGGTCCACAGAAAAATGATGGGTTTGCCCAGCAGATATAATCCTGTCGAGCCAACGGTAAAAAGCAAAACCGAAAAAATAGCGGAATAGCCAAGCATTTTTCTTACCCATTTCACATCCTTGGATGTTGCTGCTTCGGTATAGGCCGACCACAGAGGAGTCAGCATGGCAAAGTGCAGTATGTTTAGGAGCAAGAACAATTTCTGAACCAAGGCATATTCCCCTGCATCTTTCAGGCCTGCAACTTTGCCCACGATAAGCGCCTGCGTCGAAAACATTAATGTGGCCGAAAGCTGCATCAGCCCAAATCGAATACTTTCAGGTACCAGTTCTTTGGTTTTCAACACAAAAATATTTGTTTTCAGTACGATAAATTTCCATCCGGATTTCCGCAGAAAAGCAAAAAAGGAAATAATTACCGGCAGCAGCATCGCGACGGAAAACCAGATTACGATAATAGTAAAACGAACGTGTAAAATCACCAAAGGGACAATGAATGCAATTGCCAGAACGCTTTTAATGGTTTCAAAAAGTGAATTCCAGTGCGTTTTCTGGCAACTGAAGAATCCTGATGCACTAATCCCGAAAGGCAGACTGGCTACAAGAATCATCATCGCTGCAGTATATGCAAAAGCTCCTTCTCGAACAATCTGCGGGTTGCTGCTATTTAATACTGTTCCCCATGGAATAATATGATAAGCCGCATACAGAAAGCCAATTAGAATTATAGAAAGATAAATATAAGCGTAAAATACGGAAAAGAAGTAAATCCTACTCAGTTCGTTATGATTGTGCCGGTCGGAGTAAAACGCGGACAGTTTATTCCGCAGCGCCAGTCCTATACCAATGTCCAGAACAGGAACAACTCCTATCAGAAAGGTCAGAATCGCCCACAGGCCGAATTGTTCGGGCGTAAAATAACGAGCCAGAATACCGGTCATAAGCAATCCGCAGGCAAGGGAAACAAAACGAGATATTACTATCGAAACAGAGCCTATCAGGACTCGCTTTGTTCGTTTATTATTGTTTTTTTTTCTTATATTCACTTTTGGTAGAGCCGCATTTTTGCAGTAATTCACGATTCGGCTTATATCGTACGCTGTTCAGAACATTGTGGAGATTGGGCTATTAAAGTAGATGTTACAGTTCTAATGCCTATCGCAACAGAAATAACTTGAGAGGTACAATCTGATAGAATACCTAAAATAAATGTTCTGCGATTCTTAATCATAAAAAATATCTTCGTAAAATTGATTCGACATTATAAAAGATTTGACAAAAAAAGACGCTTAACCCAACGCTTTAAACGATCTCTTGTTTTTATCAGAGAACCTCTTGCATGTGAGGCGGCTTCTTTCAGTCCTCT
This sequence comes from Planctomycetes bacterium GWC2_45_44, assembly GCA_001824555.1. Lineage (GTDB taxonomy): Bacteria > Planctomycetota > Phycisphaerae > Sedimentisphaerales > UBA12454 > GWC2-45-44. The sequence goes on along the minus strand of MHXU01000078.1, from coordinate 11,546 downwards.
GCTCATAACCGGGGATAATAGTAAATATGATTTGGTTACACATTGATACAGCCGGGACATAAGAAAAAAACGATGACGGCATTGCCTGCAATACATATTAAAACCAAAAAACATTTTATACCGGATAGTATAATTTCTGTATTCCATGCTCTTATTGCAGTGGGGACATTTAACCTGAATATTATATGTATCAGTATCCTTTCTTTTTTTAACTGAAACAGGGATAGCACATACTCTGTATTTTAGTCCTGCCTCAAATACGTCGATTTTCAATTTCTCAAATTCGCTGTCTGTTATTTTGTCTGTCATGTTAATGGCATCAGAAATATGGCTTTCAATAAAGTCAAGCTTGTCTTTAATAACCCCTTTCTCAAGGCAGTGTTTGTAAAGAGTAGTACCGGGGTAAGGATTAATAAAGGCTAACATAATGCCGGCATGGTTATTATTTTTCCAGTAATCAAGAGTCTCCTGCGCAGTTTGCACAGTTTCTGCACAATCGCCAAATATAAAATTAGCCTGAATGCTCAAATCATGTTTTAGAGTGCTGTTCACCGCCAAATCAATCTGCGAGGGAGTAATATGTTTTTTCATGCTTTTAAGAACAATCGGACTATAACTCTCAAACCCGTAACTGACCATATAACAGCCGGCATCTTTCATGGTTTTAAGCATTTCATCATCTAATTTATCAACACGCATCTGGCAACTCCAGCGGCATTCCCATGAGAGTTCGGCTGCGATTTGTTTGAAGCGACGGCAGAACTCATAAAGCCAGTCGCGGTTATTTGAAAAAAGTTCATCGTAAATCGCTATGGTATTGATTCGATATTTTTTGACCATGATTGAAAGTTCGTCAATGATCGAGTTGACACTTCGCTGACGATATTTATTGCCCACAGGGTGAAAACAAAATGTACATAAAAAAGGACAGGAACGACTGCATACAATTGGATAAACTCTCGGATAATCAAACAAATCATAAAAATACTGGTCGTTCGGACGCATCCGGTCAAGATACTTATCAAACTCAAAACCCTCAAAATCAGGATAGGGGATGGAATCCAGATTATCAATTGGTGTTTGTGGTTTGGTACAAGTAAATTTCCCTTGATTACTGCGGTAGCCGATGCCCGCAATGTTTTCAATATCCCCTTTGTTTTCCAAACATTCTAAAAGCTCGCAAATGGTTTTTTCGCCTTCGCCGATGACAATATAATCTGGTTGAAGCGTGTTAAACATCAGCTCCGGCTCGCTTGAGATTAAACCTCCGCCTAAAATCAGACCCACATTATGAGCCAATGTGTGAACAGTATCGCTCACTAATTTAATCTGCTTGTAAGAAGTGGAAAGTCCGCCGGTCAGAACATAGTCATATTGTTTTTTAGAAAGAGAATAATTCATTAACTCTTCAATCGACCCGTTGCAGTGATTCAGATTCAGACAGTCCACATCATACCCTGCCTTTTTTAACACCGATGAAATGTAGGCTAAACCAAGCGGGAAAAGATACCGATAATCGGCAGACAATTCTCCTGCATTGCTTCTTGGGACAACTATTAATAATTTCATGATTTTAATTCTCGTTTGTTAAAAAGTTGGTTAAAAGCCGATACCTATGTTTTTTTTTATGAGGTTCATTGGAAATTTAAAGAGAGTTGTTTGTTTTTTTGTCATTTGCCCGTCTCCGGCACATGGCTAACGCCGCATAATATTACGCGGCACTGGTCTCGCTATTAATCAACAAATGTAAGGATAAAAATATTTTTAAAAAATTTCTCATTTTTTTATTAAGTTTCATTTTTCTATTGCCGAAAGCAATAGCAGGAACGAGAGATTAAGAAACAAAAAATTCCTTTTGAATCATAAAATTTCATAAATCATTATTTTTTATTTAAAAACTCGGAATGACAATAGCAGTAAGATTTAAAACTGAATAAAGTAAGCTTGGTTTGCCTGATTATACGCTTCAAACATTCCATTTAAAGCATCAATCATAGTATTTGAAGCGACGAATGCGGCTCATTAAATATCAAAGACATCGCTCAACGCATCATATATAATTCATAAAGCGTTAATCGCAATATATCAAGCGATAACTATATCGCACAAGCGTAATATGAAACATTTAACACGATGGGGAATACATTCATAACATTGAATATGGCATTGTACGCATTAAACGAAGCGTTTGAAGCCAAGAGCCAAACGGCTATGATTAACTATGAGTTAAAACAAATATCTTTTGACACGGATTAACACAGATTGGTACTGTTAAAAACATATTTCTCTGTGATCTCTGTGTGCTCTGTGGCTATAACGGTATTCTATTCCATAAATAAAAGCTGCCCGGGACAGTTTTATATCGTGTGCGGCATTAACAAAACAGCCGCAGAAAAAGAAACAACGTAACTTTCAAACAAAGGGGATTTCAAAATGTCAAAGTTTCCAACTACTGAAGCGGATGTACTGGTGCTTGCCAACGAAATGACAAGCGGTCTGACCAACAACCCAACTGTCTATCCGGCGCCACCTGTACTTCCAACAAATCTCAACAGTTTTATATCCGCATTGACCAATGCTCAAAATGCGGTTATCGAAGCCAAAGCCGCCGCCGAGGCCGCTACAAACGCAAAACTCGAAGTGCTCGAAGCAATCGCCGAGGCGATGAAAAAGGATTTACGATACGCCGAGAACACCGTCGATTACGATGATGAAAAACTCAAGCTAATCGGCTGGAGCGGACGCAAAACAAAAACACCCCTTACACCACCCGGCCAAACAAAGGAGCTTATTGTTGTCGAACAGGGGGAAGGCTGGGTTAAACTTCAATGGAAAAAACCCGACGATGGCGGAAAGACAAGCGTATATAGAATCCAAAGACGAAAGCATCCCGAAGGCCTGTGGGAGGAAATCGCTGCTTCTATGGAAACAGCGGCAACACTTCTCGACCAGCCGCGCGGAATCGAATGGGAATACCGTGTTATTGCAGCCAACAAAGCAGGCGATGGAATGCCGAGCAATACGGTTTTAGCCATACTGTAAAACTTCACACCAAAAATTTACCATAACCGGGGCGTGTCTAATGATGCGCCCCATATTTGGAATCAAATATGGCGACATTCCCAACAAAAGAATCAGAGATTTATTCCTTAGCATTGCGAATGGCTGAAGGATTGAGAGGCAATCCTGATTTCCCAAGGCCGCCGATTCTATGGCATCAATTAAGACTGAAAAGCCTTGTTTTCCGTGCAAGGCAAAACGACAAAGTCAAAGCTGATGCAAAACTAACGGGAGCTGAGAACCTGAAAAAGAAAGCGTTAAAAAATCTCATCACCGCAATAAGGAAGAATCTTCGTTATGCTGAAAACACTGTAAATTTCGATGACAATAAGTTAAAGATGCTCGGATGGTCGGGACACAAAAAACATAGCCATACTCAAGCCCCCGCTCAACCGACAGGTCTCAAGGCCGAGCTTAAAGATGATGGTCGTATCGAGCTTAAATGGAAAAAGCCCCTCGGCCAAAACACCGTCAGTCTTTATCGACTCTATCGCAGAATTCTCCCTGATGAAAAATGGGAAGATTTTGCCAACTGTTTTAATGAGTATTTACTTTTAAAAGAACAATCCCGCAATTGCGAAATGGAATTTTATGTTTCCGCGGCAAACAAAGCCGGACAAAGCACGCCAAGCAATACAATTCAAATCACAATATAATCAACAATCCTCATCGGCCCGCGTACATTTGCTGATAATACTGCTGGTAACTGCCGGTGGTTACGCCGGTGAGCCATTTTTTATTTTTCAGATACCACTCGATCGTTCCCTTTATGCCCTGCTCGAATTTTATCTGTGCCTGCCAGCCAAGCTGCGAAGCTGTTTTCGTAGAGTCAATCGCGTATCGTTTGTCGTGGCCGAGACGGTCTTTTACAAAGGTAATAAGCGATTCCGGTTTGCCGACAATTTTCAAAATCGTCTTTATAACTTCGAGGTTTGTCTTTTCGCTGCTTGCGCCGATATTATAAACTTCGCCGGTTTTGCCTTCGGTCAAAACTTTCCAAATTGCCCGGCAGTGGTCTTCGACATAAATCCAGTCGCGGACATTGAGCCCATCACCATAAACCGGCAGCGGCTTATCGGCAAGAGCGTTGTTTATCATCAGCGGTATCATTTTTTCCGGAAATTGGTAAGGGCCGTAATTATTTGAACAGCGGGTAATGTTGTAATTCAGACCGAATGTATGGCCGAACGCAGCAACCAAATGATCGCTCGATGCCTTGCTTGCCGAATATGGTGAATTCGGCGATAATGGCATAAGCTCGGTAAATTTACCGGTATCGCCAAGAGAACCATAAACCTCATCCGTGGAAATCTGAATAAACTTTTTAATTTTTTTATCGCAGGCCGCCTGCAAAAGCGTCAGTGTGCCGATTACGTTTGTCTCGATGAAAACTTTCGGCCCTGTTATCGAACGGTCAACGTGACTTTCTGCGGCAAAATTGATAATCGTTTCAATTTTGTGCTTATCTATTATATCCTCTACCGTCCTGCCGTCGCAAATATCGCCTTTTACAAAAATATGATTTGGGTGATTTAAGAAACCTTCAAGATTTTCAAGGTTTCCCGCATAAGTGAGTTTATCAAAGTTGATAAGCAGGCAATCCGGCTGCTCGGCAAGAATCAGCCTTACAAAATTACTGCCGATGAAACCTGCTCCGCCTGTAATTAAAACTCTTCTCATGTTGTTTCCAGAAATTTTCCAAGTGGATTTTGCCAAGGCTCAATCGGCTCGGCAAGAACCGCCTGCATTTTATCACAGCAAAAGCAGCTATTCAAAGGCCGCTGTGCCGCTGTTTTAAATTCGCTTGTTTTGCAGGCAACAAGCTCGGTCTTGATTTTTAATTTTTCAAAGGCAAATTTAGCAATATCATATCTGCTTGCCCTGCCCGCGGCGGCATAATGAAAGAGCCCGCTCGGCTTTTTCGCGACAAATTCCTTTATAACTTTTGCCGTCTCTTTTGTCGAGGTGGGTGAGCCGAACTGGTCGTTAACAACTTTTAAAATGCTCTTCTGCTTCGATAATGAGATAAGTTTGCTTATAAAATTATTTCCATTTTTGCCATAAGTCCATTGCAATCGAATTATCGAATAAAAATTATGATACTGAGCCAAAAGTTTTTCGCCTGCCAGTTTGCTTTGGCCATAAACATTTATCGGTTTAGGCAAATCCGTTTCCGCATAAGTTCCTGCTTTATTGCCATCGAAAACAAAATCCGTACTGATGTGGATTACATATATATTTTTTTGGTGTGCTATTTTTGCCAGACTGCCTACCGCCTTGGCATTCACCTTAAAAGCCATATCCTGCTGCGACTCAGCCTTTTCAACATCGGTGAAAGCTGAGCAGTTAATAACAATATCGCAATCGGTCAAAACGCTCGAAAGATGATTTTCGTTTGTGATGTCAAAGTCAGGCAGGTCGAAAACTTTTATATCCGCATCTGAAAACAATTCCGCAACCTCGGTACCGAGCATTCCCCGCCCGCCAAGCAGGACGATTTTATTATCCATCTTTGCGCATCCAGTCGTAAGGAATTTCGTTATCGTGCGGATGAATTCTGTGTTCATCAGGCGCAGAATAGTTGTACGCCTCAGTCGTAAGATTGATTATATAGGCCTCATCGGTGCCGATGCACATCCAGCCATGACAAATACCCGGCGGAATCCGCAGAACTGCGGGCGTATGTTCGCTCATATATATCTGATTAACGCTGCCTTTGGTTTTTGAGCCTTCTCTTGTATCATAAAGCGCAACTTTGATTGTACCCTTTGCAACGTAAAAATTGTCCGTCTGAATTTTATGCCAGTGCCAGGCCTTTACAACGCCGGGATATGTGGTCGTAAAATAAATCTGTCCAAACTTTTCATAAAATTCGTCATCGCACCGCAATATCTCACCGAGCCTGCCGCGTTCATCGGGAAAAACTTTCGCAGGTTTGGCTTTCACGCCCTCAATGAGGCCTGCCGAACCCCAAATTATTATCGAGCCTTCAGCATAAACTCTTTTAAATACTGCTATATCCTTTTTCATTTTGGCGGGTCCTTTATGACTAAGTCATTTGCTTTGGCAAGCGACTCAAATGTGCCTGCGTCCGTCCACCAGCCGGTGAGCATATCATATTCCATCTGTCTGCTGTTGATATAGCTGTTGTTGACATCGGTTATTTCCAGTTCACCCCTGCCGGAGGGCTTTAGCGTTTTGATTATCTTGAAAACAGAATTGTCGTAAAAATAAATTCCGGTAACAGCATAATTTGTTTTCGGTTTCTTCGGCTTCTCAACGATTTTGCTGACCTTGCCATCCGCAATTTCTGCTACACCAAACCGCTGTGGGTGAGCGACCTTTTTCAGCAGAACTCTGGCACCTGTTTTCTGAGCAGTGAACTTCTTCAGATAAGGCTTAAGAGATGCCTCAAAGATATTGTCGCCGAGAATAACCGCTATGCCGCTGTCAGCAGCGAAGTTCGCCGCCAAAGCCAGAGCCTGTGCGATTCCTCCTGCGGCATCCTGAACTTTATAGGTAAATCGGCAGTTAAAATCCTTGCCGCTTCCAAGCAGGTTGACGACATCGCCCATATGGTCAACACCGGTTACAATAAGGATTTCATCAATACCTGCCGAGACAAGCTTTTCGACAGGATAGTAAATCATCGGCTTTTGTCCGACTGCCAGCAGATGCTTGTTGGTAACCTTTGTAAGCGGCCAGAGCCTTGAGCCGGTACCACCGGCAAGTATAATGCCTTTAATCATAGCATTTTCCTAAAAAAATCCATCTCAATAAGCGCACTCCGTCCCCGTCGGGTGCAAAAGAAGTTAGAAGTATGAAATGAGAAGGAAGAAGTATAAAGTTAAAAGTCAGAAGTACTGTTTTTCTAACTTCTCACTTCTCATTTTCCACTTCTTACATATTCTTTCTCATTTCTAACTTTTTTTACTATCGTAGTTAAAATTGCAACAAGTTCATTACACTCGTTTAATAAATCGCCGAGTTTGTTTTTCGGAAGAACTTCAGCCGCCACAAGCAATTTTAACCAATAAAAAGTTTCGCGTGCTTCTTTTAAAGCTATATTATATTTGGAGAGAAAGTCCAGCCTGCTTTGGCCTGCCTGACCTTCCTCGATATTCGCACCTATTGATGTTCCGCTCTTAATCAATTGTCTGCAAATTATTGTCTCATTTATGCTTTTTGTATCTAACTCTTTGCAAAGCTTATATATCCGAACAGAAAAGTTAAAAGTGCGTTCGCACAAATCATTTTTCTTTTCCAACTTTCACTCCCAACTTCTCACTTCTCATTTCTCACATCTCTCTTCTGAAGGCCTTCACGAAGAAAGGCCGTGAATACCGATAACATAAACGCTATCACGAAAACTATGCCGGTCTTCTTTATCGTTCCTTTAGCAATAGGACAAATCCGCGGTTTCTCCGTAATCGGCATACTATTGGCCACCTTGTTTTCCACCTTTTTGATATAAGCTTTCAAATAATCCGCTATTTGTACACTATCCTTGTACTCAGTCTGCGTATCAATCAAAGATGAACAGAATTGCCCAAGCGTATTATCCGAAGTTATTGCCTTATCCACACAGCCTAAAAGTCTTTCGCTCAATTTAAGCAGGCCGGTGTAATAATCATACATTTCATTATTAGTCCTCACCTGCTCTTCGGTGTTAATTATCTGCGTTTCAACTGCCTGTCTTTGATACGGCAAAGGCAGATAAACGCTGCTGTCCTTCATATCGCTAAACTGCAGAACAATATTATCACTCGGCAGCTTATCTAATCCACCAGAACTTAACTTCTTTAATTTCTCCAATGTGGACTTTTTTCTTTCCAATCCCAGATTTAATGTGTATTTCGCCTCCTCAATAATGGCCATTTTGTTCTTAAAACCAATAACGCTCTGATTGAGATATTCCTTTTCCGAATACAGCGGCATAACGTTCTCGATGTTCTCTCTGAAAATCAGAGCCGCTCGGCTCATATCTTTATCAGAATCTAATGTTATACGAACCAACAAAAGACTCCCCTTTATCTGTTTAAATTGCTGGGCTTCCTCAAAATTTTTGACATTTGCCAACAAAAACGATGGTGAAACCTCAAAGGCAACAATTTCACGAATATGAGCGCCCGCCAATTTCTGGGCAACGTCTTTAAAATCCGCTGCCTGCAATTTGCCGATGAGCTTGCCTATATTTTCCTCACTATAAAATGTGTCCTCAAGTATCATAAAGTCCTTTTCCCCCAACGCCTGATTATATGTAAAGGTAAGCGTGCAATCTCTCGGCGAAAAAAATATAACCAATCCCACTATCAACGCCGGCAGAGCTGATGCCAAAAGAATGAACCACTTTCGCTTCCACAGGACTAAAAAATAGTCCATTAAATCAATTTCATCTTCATAAGTATCCATACCTTGTACTCCTTTTTCCAAAACCTCATTTTCGGAATTTGCCATAATTATCGGCCTCCTGCCGCAGCAAAAAAAAGGGGAACACCACCCCCTCAAAACATTATGCAACATTCTTCATAAATTCATATTTTGTTCAAATATTTCTTCTATTTGCATTATATTAATTACCGTTTTTTTACAAAAAACAGCTCTTTTGGCATCTTTTTTATTATACCGGTTGCTAAAAGAAGATAAGATATACCTATAGTTGCTGATAGTCAAGCTATTTTGAGCCAAAATGTTACATGGGGGTGCACGTCAGGTTTGTAGGTAGATTTTCAGGCGGCAAGGGGGTTCCCCTGCCATAAGTTTTCCCATTCCAGATTGCCGGATCATTTGCATTGCATCTGGAAACTGCCTGAAAATGATGTGGATTTTTCAACAAGGTGGTCTTCAATAAAAGCGGTATTCAGCCGTGAGTATCTCAAGTGTGGCGGGGCAGATGGGATAAAAACTCAATCTCAAAATAAACATCGTGAAGCAGCTATATGGCAAAGGCGATTTTGGGAACACCTCATAAAAGATGAAAATGATTTGGATAGACATATAAAGTACATTCATTATAATCCTGTCAAACACGGTCTTGTATCTGATGTCGAAGATTGGCCATGGTCAACTTATCATAAATATAAACAGCAGATTGTTTATGATTTTGCTGATATTGCTAATGATAATGAATTTAATAAAATAGAAATTTTTGGTGAATAAAAACCGCGTGGGCTAAGAGCCCACCCTACGAATAAAATATAAGCGGCAATAACCATTATGGCCTACATAAAAATACCGGGTGTTATTGGTAAAGTGTATATTCCGCAAAGAGCGGGCGAGCGGAAGCATAACTGCAAAGATTGTTATGTCTGTCAGATGTGCAGCGACGACCGATGTCGGCAGTGCATCAACCGCAAATCCGGTAAATGCCGCAGAAAAAAATGACCCTGCGGGTAAAATGAACCCCCGCCACGGGTGCGGGGGCTAATCACTGAAAAGTATAAGTTGTTTAAAAACAAGTGGTTATGATAATTTTTGTTTTAGGCTTGCAAAGTTTGGCAAAATGTTTATACTTGCCGAGCTTTAAGACTTAGATAATTGTAAAGTGATTCGGAGTAATTATGTCACGAGTATGTCATTTTCTCGGCAAGAGAACAACAACGGGCAACACCATTGCGAGACGCGGTAAGGCCAAATACCTTGGCGGCGTCGGCGTGAAGACTACGGGCATTACAAAAAGAAAGTTCAAGCCGAATATCCAGAAGGTTCGCGCCGTCATTGATGGCAAGCCCTGCAGGATAAAGGTTTCGACAAAGGCTATTAAGATGGGTCTTGTAGTAAAGCCTCTGAAAAGAGATTATAAGCCCGTAGAAGTATAGAAGATTTTAAAAGGAAGCTGAAGTGCCAAGGCGAGATTGAAAAATCCCGCCTTTTTTTTGTTTATCAATAAGAAGAAAAAGGGATTGAATATATGCCGCCCAAATTTGTATTTGAAATGAACGATGTCAGCAGGAGCTTCGGCGAAAAGGAAGTTTTGAAAGATATTTCGCTGTCGTTTTTTTACGGCGCAAAAATCGGCGTTATCGGCGAAAACGGTTCAGGCAAAACAACCCTCCTGAAAATAATGGCGGGCATCGACAAAGATTTTCAGGGCGAGACGAAACTCGCTCCAAAAATGAAACTCCGATACGTTGCCCAGGAGCCTGCGCTTGAATTGGACAAGACCGTAAAGGAAAATCTGCTCACCGCAATCAAACCCACGCTCGATATGGTCGAGCGATTTAATGAAATTTCGCAGCAGCTCGGCGAGCCGCAGTCCGATGAGAAAATGAACAAGCTGCTTGAGGAACTGGCTGTTTATCAGGATAAAATCGATGCTTGCGACGGCTGGGAAACCGACAGGCTCATTGATATTGTTTCCGACGCGATGGTTCTGCCGCCAGATGATGCACCCATAAGCAGATTGTCCGGCGGGGAGCGCAGACGTGTTGCGCTGTGTATGGCTCTGCTGGAAAAGCCGGATTTGCTTCTGCTCGATGAACCGACAAACCATCTCGACGCTGAAACCGTCCAATGGCTCGAAATGGCTCTTCGCGAATATCACGGCACGGTGATTATCGTAACTCACGACCGATATTTTCTCGACAACATTACCAAATGGATACTCGAACTCGATAAGGGCAGAGGTCTGCCGTTCGAGGGAAATTATTCATCGTGGCTCAAGCAAAAGGCCGAGCTTCTTCGCATAACGGAAAAGAAAGAATCGCAGCGTCAGAAAACTCTGGCTCGCGAACTTGAATGGATTAACACTTCCGTCAGGGCGCGTAACCAGAAAAATCAGGCTCGTATAAACGCTTACAGCGATTTGGCGGGGCAATCGGCAGAAGACAGGCAGAGCGAAGTACTGATACAAATTCCATCAGGCCAGCGGCTCGGCGACAAAGTGCTTTCGTTCGAGGCAGTCTGCAAAAAATTCAGCGATACTCCGCTCATTGCTCAATGTTCGTTTGAACTGCCGGCCAACGCAATCGTAGGCGTAATAGGCCCGAACGGCATCGGCAAAACGACGCTCTTCAGATTGATTACAGGCCAGGAAAAACCAGACTCCGGCAAAATCGAACTCGGCGCAACCGTCTCAATAGGCTATGTTGACCAGCACCGCGATGCCCTCGACGACAGCAAAACAATCTTCCAGGAAATCTCCGACGGCAAGGATTCCATAGTTGTTGGCGGAATTTCCATCGCCTCGCGGGCGTATGTTGCCAAATATAATTTCTCAGGCACACAGCAGCAGAAAAAAGTCTCCGAATGTTCAGGCGGCGAACGAAACAGAATCCATCTCGCCAAAATGCTCCGGCAGGGCGGCAACCTTTTACTGCTCGATGAGCCGACAAACGACCTTGATGTCAGCACTATGCGGGTTTTGGAGCAGTCGATAATTAACTTTCAGGGCTGCGCGATGGTAATCAGCCACGACAGATTTTTCCTCGATAGAATATGTACGCATTTATTGATATTTGAAGGCGATGGCAGAACGCAGTGGTTTG